>NZ_QGLF01000005.1:0-300000 GCF_003173055.1 Zavarzinia compransoris | reverse complement strand
TCGGCATCCTGGTCGCCTGCCTCGCCATCACCCTCGGCGCCATTCTCGCCGGGCGGAAGGGCTGAGCTTCCAAAGCACGGCCGCCTCGCCTACCCTTGGCGGAAAACGGCGCCTGAGGGAGAGAGCGGCATGATCAAGGTCCACCACCTGAACGATTCCCGGTCCCAGCGCGTGCTCTGGCTGCTCGAAGAACTGGGCCTGCCTTACGAGATCGTGCCCTATCAGCGCGACGCGGCGACGCGGCTGGCGCCGGACAGCCTGAAGGCCGTGCATCCCCTGGGCAAGAGCCCGGTGATCGGCGACGGCGACCTGACCGTGGCCGAATCGGGCGCCATCGTCGACTATCTGATCACCCATTACGGCAAGCGCCGCTTCGGCCCCCCGCCGGATGTCGAGGGCGAGGTCCAGTACAGCCATTGGATGCATTTCGCCGAAGGCTCGGCCATGCTGCCGGTCATGCTGATGCTCTATTGCAGCCGCCTGGGCGAGGCCGCGGGGCCGCTCTGGCCGCGCATCCAGTCCGAGATCGACAATCACCTGTCCTATCTGGAAGGCGAGTTGGCCGACCAGGAATACTTCATGGGCGCCGAGGTCACGGGCCCCGACTTCATGCTGGTCTTCGTGCTGGAAGCGGCGCGGGCCTTCGGCCAATTGGCCAAATACCCGAAGCTCGCCGCCTATGTCGACCGCATCCACGCCCGCCCGGCCTACCGGGCCGGGATCGAAAAGGGCGGCCCCTACAGTCTCGGGGGCTGACAATCCCCCACCTCAAGGGTAAGCATCGCGCCCCCTTGAGGAGAAAGCGCCATGCCCCACGGCCGGATGATCGTACTCGACGCGGGCCCGTCCCGCTTCCAATTGCGGGCCGCCGCCCTGATCCGCGCCGGCGACCATGTCCTGGTGCATAGTCCGGCCGGCGAGAATATCTGGTCCCTGCCCGGCGGCCGGGTCGAATTCGGCGAGAGCGCGGCCGAAACCCTGGCCCGCGAAATCCGCGAGGAATTGTCGCGCGCGGCGGCAATCGGTCCCTTGCGCTGCCTGATCGAGAATTACTTCACGCTCGACGGCCGGGACGTCCATGAACTCTGCCTGATCCACGACGCCGCCTTGACCGAGCCCCTGCGTTTTCACGAAACCGAGATCGTGCACCGCTGCCGCGACGGCGCAACCGACCTCGAATTCCGCTGGGTCCACGCCGCTACCCCGGCCCTCGATGCCATCGGCCTTTACCCCGCCCCCTTGCGCCAGCTGATCGGCGCCCTGCCCGACGCACTGTTGCATGTCGTGCATCGGGACACGGTATAGAGATCACCGCCGCGGTGTCGGCCGCCAGTCGGGCGGGGCCATTTCGAAGCCTGAAAACTCGAAGCCCGGCGCCACGGTGCAGCCGACCAGGGTCCAGCGCCCGAGGCTGACCGCCGCCTGCCAGCCCTGGGCCGGGACCACGGCCTGGGGCTGCTGGCCGAGATGAATCTCGGGCCCGAGGTGCACGGCTGAAATATCGTGGCCGTTCGGCGAGACGGAAAGGGCCAGCGGCGCGCCGGCATACCAGTGCCAGACCTCGACCGCATCGACCCGGTGCCAATGGGACGATTCGCCGGCCTGCAACAGGTAATAGATCGCGGTCGAGGCCGGCCGCCCCGGCCCCGCGTCGCGGAATGTCTCGCGGAAATGCCCGCCTTCCGGGTGCGGCCGGAGATCGAGGCGCCGGATGATCTCGGCCGCGGGCAGATCGCTGACGATCACGCCGGATCCTTCGGCACGGTGGCCAGGAAGGAGGGGCGTTGGGCCGCCTGCCCGAACCAGGCGGCCAGCGCCGGGCGGCCGCTGCGCCAATCGAGATTGGTGAAACGGAAATCGAGATAGCCGAGCGCCGACAGCACCGTGATCTGCCCGGCATCGAGGCCGGGGCCGAAGCCCGCCACCTGTGCCTCGACGGCATCGAGGCCGCGATCGATCGCCCGCCGCTGCCGCGCCACCCAGTCGGCGGAGCGTTCCGCCGCCGGGCGCCGGCTTTCGAGCAGGGTCAGCACCGCGGCGTCGAGCACGCCGTCGGCCAGCGCCTGAAGGGTGAGCACGCGGACCCGCGCCGGCCCTTCCGCCGGGATCAGGCGCGGGCCGCCGTGCAGCGTGTCGAGATGATCGAGGATCACCGGGCTGTCGAAGATCACCGTGCCGTCGCCGAGAACGAGGGCCGGCACCTTGCCCAGCGGGTTGGTCGCGCCGATATCCGTATCCGCCGCCCAGACATTCTTCGGCAGCAGTTCGATGCGCGCCGCGAGGCCGGTCTCATGGGCCAGGATCATGACCTTCCGCACATAGGGCGAGGTCGGCGACCAGCACAGCGACAGGCGGCTCACCGGAAATTGTCCTTGGCCTTGCGGGTGGCGGCGAAAACCGCGACCGGATCGGCGCCCGCCATGTTCATGGCCTTGGCGAAATCCGGATTGTCGGCGCGGAGGAACGGGTTGGTCGCCAGTTCGACCGCGATGGTGGTGGGCACGGTGGGCTCGCCCCGGCGCCGCGCCGCCTTCACGCTCAGGTCGCGGACCCGGAGCGCGGCATTGTCGATATCGACCGAGACGGCGAAGCGGATGTTCGATTCGGTATATTCATGGGCGCAATAGACCGCCGTCTGCCCCGGCAGGTCGGCCAACTTGTTGAGGGAGGCCCACATCTGTTCCGGCGTGCCCTCGAACAGGCGGCCGCAGCCGACCGCGAACAGCGTATCGCCGACGAAGACCGTCTCCGCCCCCTCGAACCAATAGGCGATATGGCCGGCGGTATGGCCCGGCACGTCGAGGACCACGCCCGCCTGGCTGCCGATGGCGACACTGTCGCCCTCGCCCACCGCGCGGTCGATGCCGGGGATGCGGGCCGCCTCGCGGCGCGGGCCGGTGATGGTCAGGCCGTAGCGGGCCTTGAGTTCCAGGTTGCCGCCCACATGATCCGGATGGTGGTGGGTGTTCAGGATCATGGTCGGGCGCCAGCCCAGCTGATCGAGCGCGGCCGCGACGGTCGCGGCATCCGCCGGATCGACGATGGCGACGGCACCGCTCGCCGGGTCGCGGACGAGGGGCACGTAATTGTCCGTGAGACACGGGAGGAGATGGATATCGAAGCCAGTCATAGGAACAGTATAGGCAGACGCGCGGCAATCGGCCACGATGCCCGCCAATCCGGATTGAAAACATGCGGCTGGACGTCACCGAATTCCGTGCATTCTACGATAGTCCGCTCGGCGCCGTCACCCGCCGGTTGCTGCGCCGCCGCCTGCGCGAGATGTGGCCGGACCTGCATGGCCTCACCCTGCTCGGTCTCGGCTATGCCACGCCCTTCCTGCGCCCCTTCCGTGATTCGGAAACGCGGGTGATCGCCCTGATGCCCGGGCCGCAGGGGGTGACGCGCTGGCCGCGGCGCGGGCCCGCCGCCGTCGCCCTGTCGGAGGAAACCCTGCTGCCCCTGGCGGACGGCTCGGTCGACCGCATCCTCCTCCTCCACGAACTGGAACTGGCGACCGACCTGCGCCCCCTGCTGCGCGAGATCTGGCGGGTGCTGGCGCCCGAGGGCCGGATCCTGGCGGTGGTGCCGAACCGGCGGGGCATCTGGGCCCGGCTGGACATCACCCCCTTCGGCGCCGGCCAGCCCTTTTCGCTCGGCCAGATCGAGCAGACACTGCGCGGCGCCATGTTCGAGCCGCGGCGCAGCCTGCCCGCCCTCTACCTGCCGCCGACGCGGCGGCGCTTCCTGCTGCGCACCGCCCCCTTCTGGGAACGGCTGGGGTCGCGCTGGAGCAAGGGTTTCGCCGGCGTCTGGCTGGTCGAGGCCTCGAAAAGCCTCTACGCCCTGACCCCGCCGGGCGAACGGGCGAGCGCCCGTATCCCCTTGAAAAACAAGGTTCTGGTCCCTTCCGCCCGGCGCTCCGACCCCGCGTCGGAGACGGCCCGGCGGGGCGGCTGAGCGCCAATGTTTTCTTTGCGTTCCCCTGTACATGCGTCTAAAAACAACTGGCTCCCGACCCTTGATCCCCGACCGCAGCCCCGATTTCACCAGCCCTTTGCCGGCAGTACCCTGAATGAGCGACAACCCGATCGACCTCGACGCCCTGCGCCGCGAGATCGACCAGATCGATGACCGCCTGCACGACCTGCTGATCCAGCGTGCCGAAACCGTGCAGCGCCTGGCCAGCGTGAAGCGCAGCGGCCCCGCCATGCGCCCGGAACGCGAGGCCAGCATCCTGCGCCGGCTGGTCGGCCGCCACCGGGGGCCGCTGCCCGCGGGCGTCGTCGGCCGCATCTGGCGCGAGATCATCGCCAGCCTGACCCGGTTCCAGTCGCCCCATTCGGTCGCGCTCTATGCCGCCTATGGCACCATCGAGCATTTCGACGTCGCCCGCGCCCATTTCGGCGCCGCCCGCATCGACCTGCACGACACGCCGGTGCAGGCGCTGCGCGCCGTTGCCGAAAGCGCCGGCCAGGTGATCGCCGTCATGCCCCTGCCGGGCAGCGAGGAACAGGCGTGGTGGCCCCTGCTCGCCTCGACCGATTCGCAGCGCCCGCGCATCGTCGCCCGCCTGCCGTTCCTGCGCGACGGCACCAGCCCGGTCGAAGCGGTGGTGGTCGCGCCCTTCGGCCCCGGCCTCAGCGGCGACGACGCCTCCTATCTGATCATCGTCACCGGTTATGGCACGGAAATCAGCCGCGGCCGCCTGAACGACCGGCTGGTCGCCGCCGGCATCCACGGCCAATGCCTGGACAGCCGGCCGCGCGGCGGCGACACCCTGCATCTGTTCGAGGTCGACGGCCTGCTGGACGACCAGGATCCCCGGCTCCAGGCCCTGATCGCCGCCCATGGCGACGAGATCGCCCAGGCGATCCCGGTCGGCGGCTATGCCCGCCCGCTCGATCTCGCCGCCCGCTGAACACCCCGGTCTGGAATTCGTAGTGAGGAGAGGCGTCATGCCCCCCGTCGAGCAGAAGCCCGTTCCCCGCCCCGGCA
Source organism: Zavarzinia compransoris (assembly GCF_003173055.1). NCBI lineage: Bacteria > Pseudomonadati > Pseudomonadota > Alphaproteobacteria > Rhodospirillales > Zavarziniaceae > Zavarzinia > Zavarzinia compransoris. The sequence goes on along the minus strand of NZ_QGLF01000005.1, from coordinate 295,002 downwards.
TCCTGGACATCGCCGCCTATGTCGGCGGCCGCGCCAAGGCCGAGCCGGGCCAGCGGGTGATCAAGCTGTCGTCCAACGAATCGGGCATCGGCCCCAGCCCGAAGGCGGTCGACGCCTTCAAGGCCAGTGCCGCCGACATGCACCGCTATCCGGAAGGCACCGCCCAGGACCTGCGCCAGGCGATCGCCGAACGCTTCGACGTGCCGGCCGACCGCATCGTCTGCGGCGCCGGCTCGGACGAATTGATCCACCTGCTGACCACCTCCTATGCCGCCCCCGGCGACGAGGTGCTCTATTCCGAGCACGGCTTCCTCGTCTACCCGATCTCGGCCCATGCGGCGGGGGCGACCCCGGTCAAGGCGCCGGAACGCGACCTGACCACCGATGTCGATGCCCTGCTCGCCGCCGTCACCCCGGCGACCCGGATCCTCTATCTCGCCAACCCGAACAACCCGACCGGGACCTATCTGCCGGCGGCGGACGTGGCTCGCCTGCACGCCGGCCTGCCGCCCCATGTCCTTCTCGTCCTCGACGCCGCCTATGCCGAATTCGTCGATGCCGCCGACTACGAGGCCGGCTTCCGCCTGGTCGAGGCGGCCGAGAATGTGGTCATGCTGCGCACCTTCTCGAAACTCTACGGCTTGGCCGCGCTTCGCCTCGGCTGGGCCTATTGCCCCGCAGGGGTGGCGGATGTCCTGAACCGGGTGCGCGGGCCGTTCAACGTTTCGACGGCGGCCCAGGCGGCCGGCATCGCCTCGCTGAAGGATGTCGATTTCCTCGACCATGCGCGCCGGCACAATGCGACCTGGCGGGCCTGGCTGACCGGCCGGCTGGCCCAGCTCGGCCTCGAAGTCACGCCCAGCGTGGCCAATTTCCTGCTGGTCCGCTTTCCGGACGAGGCGGGCCGGACCGCGGCCGAGGCGGACGCCTTCCTGACCGCGCGGGGCATATTGCTGCGCCGGGTCGCGGCCTATGGCCTGCCGAAGCACCTGCGCATCTCGATCGGCACCGGCGAGGAATGCGAACTGGCGGCCGCCGCCATCGCCGATTTCCTGCGGGGCGATCATGGCTGAGACTACCCCCCCCCTGTTCCGCCGGGCGGCCCTGATCGGCATCGGCCTGATCGGCTCGTCCATGGCGCTGGCCATGCGCCGGGCCGGCCTTGCCGGTGAGATCGTCTGCGCCGCCCGTTCCGCGGCGACCCGGGCGACGGCGCTGCGCCTCGGCCTCGTCGACGCCGCCTTCGCCGAGGCAGCGGAAGCCGTGCGCGGGGCCGACCTGATCGTGCTGGCGACGCCGATCGGCGCCTTCGGCGCCATCGCGGCTGAAATCGGCCCGGTGGTCGAGGCCGGCGCCATCGTCACCGACGTCGGCTCGGTCAAGGCCATGGTGCTGCGCGACGTCGGGCCGCACCTGCCGCTGAACGTCCACCTGGTGCCCGGCCATCCGGTCGCCGGCACCGAACATTCGGGGCCCGAGTCGGGCTTTGCCGAATTGTTCGAGAACCGCTGGTGCATCCTGACCCCGCCCGAGGATGCGGACGAACGCGCGGTCGACAAGGTCGTCGCCCTGTGGGCCGCCATGGGCGCCAAGGTCGAGCGGATGACGGCGCAGCACCACGACCTGGTGCTGGCGATCACCAGCCACGTGCCCCACCTGATCGCCTATAACATCGTCGGCACGGCCTCCGATCTCGAAGCCGTCACCCAGTCGGAAGTGATCAAATATTCGGCCGGCGGCTTTCGCGACTTCACCCGCATCGCCGCCAGCGACCCGACCATGTGGCGCGACATCTTCCTGAACAACAAGGAAGCCGTGCTCGAAATGCTGGGCCGCTTCGTCGAGGACCTGACCGCGCTTCAGCGCGCCATCCGCTGGGGCGAGGGCGACACCCTGTTCGACCTCTTCACCAGGACCCGGGCCATCCGCCGCTCGATCGTCGACGCCGGCCAGGAAACCCAGGCCCCGGACTTCGGCCGCCGCGCCCCGGGGGAGTGATCCCCCGGGCATCCATCCTCAGAAGATCGGTTGCAGTTCGCCGACCGGGACCGGGCCGACCATGATCCGGCCGTCCTGCAAGGTGGCCGAGACCGGCACGCGGCCTTCCTGGTCGCGGGCGATGAAGCCGATGGCGCCCAGGGCCTGCTTGATGCTGCGGGCCTGGCCGTCGTTGAGCCGGCCCTCGGCGACCGCCGCGTCGATCAGGGGCTCGAGGCCGCCGATCCGGCCCGAGATCGCCCCCATCGGCCGCATCTCCCGGTCGACCGCGAAGGACCCGGTCAGGGTCAGGTTGAGGCTGCCCCATTTCACCTCGCCCCGGGTCAGTTCGACCGTGCCGCCGCCCCGGGCCCAGGCGTCGACGATCGTGCGGAGGTTCTGGCCCGGTGCCACCGGGGGCAGCGGACCGGCCAGGCCGACGGTCAGGGCCAGCCGGTCGATCTCGGGCCCGAGCGGGTTACGCGCATCGGGCGGCAGGCGGATGGCTTCGCCGTCGATCGCCAGTTCGCCCAGCAGGGGCGCGGTGGGCGCCGCGCCGCCCGCCGCCGGGGCCGCGCCGCCGTCGAGGCGGCGGGCGTGAATCTCGAACACTTTGGCCGTGACCGGCGCCGCCAGGGTCGTCGCGGTCACCACCGGCCGATCGCCCGAGAAGGCGAAACGGTCCGGCTTGCCGTCGGCGAAACCGACCGAGATCCCGGTCGAGGCGGCCTTGTAGGTCGCGCGCTGCTCGGCGCCCTTGGGGTCGGTCCAGCGGAACAGCACTTCGCCCTCGATGCCGGCGACGACGAGGCGGGGGTTCCAGGGCAGGGACAGCACGGTCAGCCTCGGCACCGCCAGGGCACCCTTGCCGGGCAGGTTGGGGCCCGCAACGGTGATATCCTGCGCCACCACCTCGATCCGGTAGGGATAGCCGGAAATACTGAGATCGGTATAGGCGACCTGGATGCCCTGGGCCTCCTGCTGGGCGACCCAGGCGTCGATCCCGTCCCTTACCTTGCCGGCGAGATAGAACCAGAAACCGGTCCAGGCCCCGACCGCCAGCAGCACGAAAAGACCGAGGTAGAGATAGCGTCGCGAACTGCGCACAATGGATCTCCTTGCGTGGCGGCTTTCTCTATAGGCAATGATCGCTGCCGGGGGAAGTAACGTACGGTCAGGGGGCCTGAAGGTCAAAATGGCGGCTGCTGGTGATTGCTGGGTCTTTGCCTATGGTTCGCTGATCTGGCGGCCGGGTTTCGCCTTTCTCGAAGCCGTGCCGGCCACGCTCCACGGCTATCACCGCGCCTTCTGCATCTATTCCCACCACTACCGCGGCACGCCGGAGCGGCGCGGCCTCGTGCTCGGCCTCGCCCGGGGCGGGTCCTGCCGGGGCATGGCCTTCAGGGTAGCGGCCGACGCCTGGGCGGAGACGCTCGGCTACCTGCGCGAACGCGAACTGGTGACCAATGTCTATAAGGAACGGCTGCTGCCGGTCCGCCTCGCCGCCGGCGTGGTCGAGGCCGTGACCTATGTCGCCGATCCCGGGCACGAGCAATATGCCCGCGGCCTGACGTTCGAGGATCAGGTGCGCATGATCGCGGGCGCCGCCGGCATCGCCGGCCGCAACCGCGACTATCTGGCGGCGACAGTGCAGGAGATGGAGCGCCTGGGCCTGGGCGACGGCGTGCTGCACCGCCTGAACCGGGCGGTGCAGGCCCTGCCCGAGGCCCCGCTCGGCGAACACGAGATCGCCCGCCACGCCGGCTGAGGCCGCGCGAAGGCGGCAGCCTTCTCAGTGCAGGCGGGACAAGCCCGCCTCGGCCAACGGGCTTTGCGCGAAGACGTGATCGAGGGCGGACAGGCGGCCGCAATCCGTATCCGCCAGGCGCAGCCCGCCAAGCGAAAAGGCATCGGCGACATGGCCGAGCGCCGCCGCCCCGGCCCGCGCCGCCGGCACGTCGAGCAGGGTTTCCAGTAGGCCGCGGGCCAGCGTCCCCTGCCCGGCCTGGCAGGCCGCCAGCGAACGCAGCATCAAGGCCTCGTCGCGGCCGAGCGTCATGGCGCAGGGGCTGCGCATCTCGACCGGGCGATGGGCCCCGGCGGCGGCGATGCGCAGAAAGGTTTCGAGCGGGGCTAGAGCCCGCGGCACCTCGGCCACCGCCAGCGCTTCCTGGATGCGGCGGCGCGCCGCCTCTTCCCCCAGGATCAGGTGCAGGCCCTGGCGGAACGACCACAGCGCCAATTGCCCGGCGAAACGAAGATCGCGCAGGCGCGGCTCGCGCAGGGCCGGCGCCCCGATCTCCCCGCCCGCGGCCGTGCCACCGCTCACCGTGCTACCACTCACCGTGCCACCACTCACCGGGCCCCCGCTCACCGGCCGGGCCGCCTCGGCCGCGCGGTTCGGATTCTTCTCTTGCATCGGGCTCCCCTCGCATTCGGTGGCTCACAGTAAATGCTCTGCAAACGCAATTGCAAGTCATTCGCAAATAGGCTAGAAACTTTTCCATGACGGCCGGCAGACGGCAGGGCCGGGGGTGATTGGTCGCTTGCGGCCGTGGGAAGAGCGCACCCCCGCCTTCACGAACAATGCTCACCCGCAACCGATTGCGATAAGGAAAGACAAAAATGTCGATCTCGCTGCGCCAGATCCGGTACCTCGTCGCCGTTGCCGATCATCAGAGCTTCCGCAAGGCTGCCGCGGCCCTGAATGTCAGCCAGCCGGCGATGACCGCCCAGATCCAGCTGCTCGAACAGTCCCTGGACGGGCTGGTGCTCACCCGGTCGCGCCGGGGCGTCGCCCCGACCGCGCTGGGCGAGGCGGTGATCGCCAAGGCCCGGGGCATCCTGGCCGAGGTCGAGAACCTGCGCGCCCTGGGCGCCGCCGCCGCCGCCCGGCCGCTGCGCCTCGGCATCATCCCGACCATCGCGCCCTATATCGGGCCGGACGTGGTCGAGATGGGCGCCACCTATGCCGCCGAGGGCCTGGAACTGATCGAGGGCCGGACCCAGGACCTGCTGTCGGGCCTGCGCACCGGCACGCTGGACGCCGCCCTGCTGGCGGTGCCGGCCCATGGCGCGCTCGGCCGCGACCTTGAAACCGCCATGTCCTTCACCGAGCCCTTCTTCGCCCTGGTCCCCGGCGACGACAGCCTGGCCGCGGCCGGCGAAGTGACGGTCGAGGCGCTGGCCAGCCGCCCGCTCCTCCTTCTCGAGGAAGGCCATTGCCTGGCCGACCAGGCCCTGAGCATCTGCGGCGAAGGGCAGCAGCGCGGCCCGATCCGCGCCGCCTCCCTCTCCACCCTCAGCCGGCTCGTCGCCCGGGGCAAGGGCGTGACCCTGCTGCCGGCCATGGCGGTGGCGGTGGAATGCCATGCCGGCGACGGCACCGCGGTGCGCCCGCTGGCCGCCGACGCCGGCCGCAGCATCGGCATCGCCTGGCGGAAGGGCGCCACCGGCGAGCGCTGCTGGCGCCGCCTCGCCCTGGCGCTGGCCCGGTTGAAGCCCGAGGTGAAGCTGGAACAGCCGAGCATCATGGCGATCGCCGCCGAATAAGGCGGACGAGCCTTCAGGACGACGGCGCCCTCAGCTTCAGGGCCGCCGTCGCCCGCGCCTCGCGCTCCATGAAGCGGAACAGCGCGAGCATTTTCGGCCGGTGCGACGCCTCGGGCCGCGACACCAGCCAATAGGACAGGCCCGACGGCACTTCGACCGGAAAGGGCGCCGCCAGCCGGCCGAGCGCGATATCGTCCGCGATCATGGCGACATCGCCGATGGCGACGCCCAGCCCCTGCTCCGCCACCCGCAGCGCCATGTCCAGGATGGTGATGACCTGGGCCCGTTCCCCGGTCAGGCTGTCCAGCCCGACCACTTCCAGCCACAGCCGCCAATAGCGCCGGTCGGGCACCGTGTCGATCAGCGTATGGCGGGCAAGGTCCTGGGGCGTCTTCAGCGGCCGGTCGCCCTCGATCAGCCGGGGGGCGGCGACCGGGATCAGGCGTTCGCCCGCCAGCTTCAGGGCATGCAGGCCGGGCGGCGGGGTCGCGCCGTAATGGACCGCGACGTCGAAGCCCGACAATTCCGAGACATCGTCGGTGGTGATGGTCAGCCGGGCGTCGATCCGGGGATTGTCCGCCTGGAACCGGGTGATGCGCGGCATCAGCCAGCGCATGCCGAAGGAGGGCGGCGCCCCGATCGACAGGCGCCAGGGATCGTCGCGCAGCGCCGCCGCCGCCTCGCTCATGCGCACGAAGGATTCGGTCAGGACCGGCAGCAGGCGGTCGCCCTCCGCCGTCAGGCTGACCCCGGTCGCCTGGCGCAGGAACAGTTCGATGCCGAGCTGGCCCTCCAGCAGCTTGATCTGGCGCGAGATCGCGCCCTGGGTCACGCCCAGTTCCTCCGCCGCCCGGGAAAAGCTGCGCAGGCGCCCCGCCACCTCGAAGGCGCGCAGCGCATTCAGCGACGGCAGATTGCCCCGGCCGATCACCGCCGCCGTTCCGCAGCCGCGAAAGGCATGAGAAAAACTGATGAGATCATGACCAGAACTCCGTGGCGGAAAACCCGCCCCGGGCCCATTTTCAGGGCCTGAGTTCAAGGATGCAAGTCATGTCCACCGTTTATACCGCCACCCCCCGCCGCCCCGCCAGCCTGCTCGCGCGCCTCGTGCAGCGCATGATCGAAGCTCATGCCGAACAGCGCGCCCGGCGCGTCGCCCGGCAGGAACTGGTGCGCCTGGCCGCCACCTCCAGCCATCTGATCGCGGATATCGGCCTTACCCCCGCCAATGACGCGGGCCCGCGCCGGGTCGCCCCGATCGTCGGCTGGTAATTACAGCAGGGCGGCCCGCACCACCCGCGACAGGCGGGCCAGTTCGAGCGGCTTCTCGACCACGGCGAAAGCGCCCGAGGTCGTGTTCAGGGCCGGCGTCACCCAGCTGGGGTTGCCGGTCATCAGGATGATGCGGATGGAGGGATCGCGCCGGTGGATGGCCTGCGCGATCTCGATCCCGTTCCAGCCCGGCAGATCGATGTCGAGCACGGCAAGGTCCGGCCGTTGCCGGCGCAGCGCCGCCGACAGGGTGGGGCCGTCGCCGGCCTGCATCACCTGATAGCCGCTGATGGTGAAATATTCGGCCAGTTCCTCGCGCAGCGCCACATGGTCGTCCAGGATCAGGACGACTTTCTTTGCCGCTGTGGCGGCGGCATTTCCCGCGGCGGCGACCATGGACACCCTCCATCACCCGAAGCCCTTGCGCTCCCCGCACGCAAGCACGCGGAGGCCGGGCATTTCAATCGAAACTATCCCCATCCGCCTGGACCGCCCGGTAAATTCGGGCGGATCGCGTCAGACGCGATAGGCGATGCGCAGCGCCCCCCAGTGGCGGCCGCCGAGCCGGATCGGCACCGAGAGATCCTTCATCAGGGCGAATTGCCCGCCGCCCATGTCGCGGCGATAGGTCTGGAGCAGGAAATCGCCCTGGCCGCGCGCCGCCGCCAGCCCCACCCGGTCGTCGAACAGCCGGCGGTTGCGGCAATGCGCCGCGTTCCAGGCCGGATCCGCCCCTTGCGGCTTGGAGAAGGCGGCATTGTGGGTCGGCAGATAGCCGTTGCGGTCGACCGCGGCGGCGAAGACGATCCGCTCGTCCGCGCGCAGCAGGGGGTCCTGGATCGGCGGCAGCACCCGGTCCGCAAGGGCGGTGAAGCGGGTCAGGACCTGCGGCGGATTGCTGCCGGCGACGGGGCGGTAGTGCTCGTCGAAGACATCGTCGCGGCCAGCCCGGCCTTCCGCGATTTCCCGGGCGAAGGCGGCCTCGATCGCCGCCCGCGCCCCAGTCGCCAGGGCCAGCACCCGGGCATCGACCGTATCGACCCCGGGCACCAGGGTCCGGCTCAGCAGCTTTTCGGCGATCGACAGCACGGCGGCGCTGCGCGCCCGCGCCTCGCCGAGCGCGCGGGACGAGCCTTCGACCCCGTCGGCCAGGGTATTCGCGGTCCCGACCAGGCCCGCGATGCGGCCGGCGATATCGTCGGCCGCCCCCGCGATCGCGCCGATGCCGGTATCGACGGTGGCGAAGCGCCGGGCGAGATCGCCCATGGCCGCGCCGATGGTGGCGGTGCCCTGCTCGGCCGCCGCGGCGCGGTCGCTGGCGGCGGCGCTTTCCTCGACCAGGCGGGCGCTTTGCCGCCCCAGCATGGTCAGGGTGGCATCGATTTCGGTGGTCGCGGTCGAGGTCGAGCGGGCCAGCGCCTTCACCTCGGCGGCGACGACGGCAAAGCCCTTGCCCGCCTCGCCCGCCCGGGCCGCCTCGATCGAGGCGTTGAGGGCGAGAAGATTGGTCTGCCGGGCGATGGCATCGATGCCGCGGGCCACTTTCCGCACGTCTTCGAGCGCGGTCACCAGGCTGCGCAATTCCGCGGCGACGGTGACGGCATTGGTGACCAGGGCGCGGATTTCCGCCAGCGACGCCTCGACGTCGGCGGCGCCCCGCTGCATCGCCTCGGCGGCGCTGCGGCTGGTTTCGCGGGTTTCCGCCACCGCTTGAAGAATGGTTCGATTCGATTGCGCCAGGGCGCCGGCCTCGTGGCGCAGGCCCTCGAAAGCCTCGGCCTGCGTCTGGACGCCGCTCGCGACCGTATCGACATGGCCGGCGACATCGGCGATTTCGACGCTCAGGCGGCCGACATCGTCGGCGATATGCACCAGGGCCGTCTGGGCGGCCTTCCCGGCTTCGGTTTCCATTTCTGCACCCGGATCATGGGCGGCCCCTGCTCTCCTTCTATGCCCGCCGGCCTTAACGGCGGCTTAAGGCGAAGGGCAGCCCTGCGCCAGCGCGATTGCAATATCCGGGCGTAATCCTTACCTTGCGCCGATAATTTCGACCCTGGGGCCCCGTCCATCATGTCCGACACTTTCGACGCCATCGCCGATATCATCGCCGAGACCTGCAACATCGAGCGCGACACCATCACCCCGGAAAGCCACTCGATCGACGACCTTGGCATCGACAGCCTCGATTTCCTCGACGTCACCTTCGCCATCGACAAGAAGTTCGGCATCAAGATGCCGATCGAAGCCTGGATGAAGGAAGTGAACGAGGGCCGCGCCTCGACCGAGGATTACTTCATCATGTCGAACCTCGCCGCCAAGATCGACGAGCTGCGCGCCGCCAAGGGCTGATCGCGCCACCCCCATGCGGCTGGAATATTTTCAGCTTGTCGACCGGATCGAGACGATGGATGCCGCTGCCGGCACCATCGTCTGCCGGGCGACCGTGCCCACCGAGTCGACCGTGTTCGAGGGCCATTTCCCCGGCCATCCCCTGATGCCGGGCGTGCTCCTGCTCGAATGCATGGCGCAGACCGGCGGGCATCTGATTCTCGCCCGCAACGATTACGAGAAGATGGCCTTCCTCGCCCAGGCCGACCGGGCGAAGTTCAGAAGTTTCATCGTGCCCGGCGACAGTCTCGACGTGCACAGCCGGCTGACCCACGAGGGCTCGGGCTATGCGGTCTGCGAGGCCCGCATCCTGAAGGCCGGCAAGGCGGTGGCGGAAGCGGAGATCCGCTACCGCGTGGTGCCCTTCCCCTCCCCCGAACTGCGGGACAAAATGCTGGAGTTCGTGCGTTCCGTCGGCCACACCGGCATCGCCTGAACCGGGAATTGCGAAAGAACAGGATCATCATGACGCGCGAGGTTTGGATCACGGGCCAGGGGCTGCTGTCGCCGCTGGGGCACGATGTCGAAGCCACCTGGGCCGGCCTGTCCGATCCCGCGGCGATCGCTGCCGCGACCGACACGACCTATCTCCCGCCCTTCACCTTTCACCCCGTCACCCTGCCGGCGCTCGACCGATTCGTGCCGAAGCGCGGCGATCAGCGGGCCATGGGGCCGGTCATGCTGTCGGGCTGCGTCGCCGCCGCCATGGCCATGGAACAGGCCGGCCTGCTGGGCGCCGCGCCTGAAGTCCTGAAGCAGATCAACCTCATGGTCGGCGTCGGCGGCGGCGAGCGCGACGAGACCGTGGACGAAGCCATCCTGGCCGCGCTGAACGGCCGGGACGACGGCAATCTCCTGGCCGAAAAGCTCCAGACCGAACTGCGCCCGACCCTGTTCCTGGCCCAATTGCCCAATCTCTTCGCCGGCAATATCTCGATCGTGCTGGGCGTTTCCGGCTCCAGCCGCACCTTCATGGGCGAGGAGGCGGCGGGCGTCGACGCGGTCCGCGTCGCCTTCGAGCGCATCCAGGGCGGCCAGGCCGATCTCTTCCTGGTCGGCAGCGCCTTCAATGCCACGCGCCGGGACATTCCCCTGCTCTATCAAGCCGGCGGCTACCTGCTGGACGATCCGAAGCTGCCCTTCTGGCAGCGCCCGAAGGCGGGCATGGAACTCGGCTCCGCCGGCGCCTTCCTGGTGATCGAATCGCGCGACAGCGCCGAGGCGCGGGGTGCGAAGCCCCTCGCCCGCCTGAAGGGCGTACTGAACGACCGCTGCCGCCGCGCCCCCGGCCAGGCGACCGCCAATGCCGCCCGCGAATGGGCGGCGCTGGCGCCGAAGCCGGGCAGCGCCGTGCTCTCGGCCGCGACCGGCGTCGGCCCGGTGACGGCCGAGGAACGCGCCTTCCTGCTGGCCAAGGTCGAAGCGGCAGGCGTACAGGTGCGCCCGACCGCGCTCGGCCTCGGCCATTCCATCGAATGCGCCTTCCTGACCAATCTCGTGCTCGCCACCAAGGCGGCGCAGGACGGCAAGCTGTTCCCCGCGCTGACCGGCGATGCGGTCGAGGCGGGGCCGGAAGTACCCTTTGACCAGGTGGTCGTCACCACCTGGGGCCACCGCCGCGGCGAGGGCATGGCCCTCGTCGAGCGGATCTGATTGCGAGCGGAGGAGTAGGATCATGGCCTCTCGTGCTGTCGCCGTGACCGGCATCGGTCTCGTCACCTCGCTCGGCCAGGGGGCCGAGGAAAACTGGCAGAAGCTGGTGGCCGGCGAGTCCGGCATTCACCGCATCACCCGCTTCCCGACCGACAACCTGCGCACCACCATCGGCGGCTCGGTCGATTTCCTGCTGGAGCAACCCTTCTCGGCCACCCTGCTGTCCTTCGCCCTGGCCCGCACCGCGGCGGCGGAAGCGATCGAGCAGGCCGGCCTCGGCACGGCCGGCGATTTTCCGGGCGAATTGTTCCTGGCCTCGCCGCCGGTCGAGCACGAATGGCCCCAGCGCACCCGCCTGGACCGCCAGGCCCCCGGCCAGCCCCACACCTATGACGGCATGATGGCCGCCGCCGCCCAGGCCGGCGAAGACATCTATGTCGATTTCCTGAACGGCACCATCGCCGACAAGCTGGCCGACGAATTCGGCACCAAGGGCAGCCCGATCACCCTCACCACCGCCTGCGCCTCGGGGGCCACCGCGATCCAGCTGGGCGTCGAGGCGATCCGCCGGGGCCAGACCAAGGCGGCGCTCGCCATCGGCACCGACGGCTCGATCCAGGTCGAGGCGCTGATCCGCTTCACCCTGCTCTCCGCGCTCTCGACCAACAACGAAGACCCGACCAAGGCGGCCCGCCCCTTCGCCAAGGGCCGCGACGGCTTCGTCATGGCGGAAGGCGCCGGCGCCCTGGTGCTCGAGGATGCCGAGGCGGCCAAGGCGCGCGGCGCCACCATCCTCGGCTATATCAGGGGTGTCGGCGAGGCGGCGGACACGTTCCACCGCACCCGGTCGAACCCGAACGGCGAGGCGATCATCCGCGCCATCAACAATGCGCTGAACGATGCCGGCATCACCCCGGACGACATCGACTATATCAACGCCCACGGCACCTCGACGCCCGAGAACGACAAGATGGAAGCCTTCGGCATCCAGCAGGTGTTCGGCGACAAGGCGGCCGAAGTCCCCGTCTCCTCCAACAAGTCGATGATCGGCCATACGCTGACCGCGGCCGGCGCGGTCGAGGCGGCGATCTCGGTCCTGACCCTGCAGCACCAGGTGCTGCCGCCGACCATCAATCACGACGGGCCGGCGGATATCCCCCTCGATCTCGTGCCGAACGAGGCGCGCCCGGCCGAGGTGGACCTGATCCTGTCCAATTCCTTCGGCTTCGGCGGGCAGAACGTCTGCCTCGTCATCGGCCGCAATCCCGACTGATGGGCTATCCGGTTCTCGTCACCGGCGGCACCGGGGGCATCGGCAGCGCCATCGTCCGCCGCCTGTCCGCCGACGGCTATCAGGTGACCTTCACCTGGCGCCGCGACGAAGCCGCGGCCGCCGCCCTGGCGGCCGAGACCGGGGCCGAGGCCCATCGCCTGGACCTGGCCGACCGGGCCGCCGTCGCCACTTTCGCCGAGACGCTTCAGGCGGCGGAGGAACCGTTCTACGGTTTCGTCCACAATGCCGGCGCCACCCATGACGCCCTGGCCGCGACCCTGGACGTCGAGCGGGCGGCGGCGGTGATGGAAGTCAATCTCTTCGCCTTCATGGGCCTCGTCAAAGGCGTGGTGCGGGGCATGACCGCCGCCCGCCAGGGCCGGATCGTCGCCATCGGGGCCCTGGCGGCCACGCGCGCCGCGGCCGGGAACGGCGCCTATGCCGCCTCCAAGGCCGCCCTCGAAGCCTATGTCCGCACCTTGATGACCGAGGTGGCGCGGCGCGGCGTCACCGCCAATGTGGTCGCGCCCGGCTGGGTCGAGACCGCCATGGCCGGCGAGGTGCCGCCCCAATTGGCCCGGGCGATCCCGGCCCAGCGCCTGGGAAAGGCGGCCGAGGTCGCCAATGCCGTCGCCTTTCTGTTGCGCGGCGAGGCGTCCTATGTCAATGGCACCACCCTGACGGTGGACGGCGGCCTGGGCACGATGCTGGCCGCGACGAAGTGATCGAGAAGAACAGGGGAATGGCATGCTGGCGCTGCGCCTGATCGAGGAAGGCCGTACCGAACTCGTCGAGATGGAAACGCCGCCGGCGCCGCCGCCGGGCCGGATCCAGGTCCGGATGAAGACCGTCGCCCTCAACCATATCGACGTCTGGGGCCTGCGCGGCATGGCTTTCGCCAAGCGGAAACTGCCCCTCACCGTCGCGGTCGAGGGTGCGGGCGTGGTCGCCGCCGTCGGCGAGGGGGTGAGCAGCCACAAGGTCGGCGACCGGGTGGCGATCTATGCCGGCGTCACCTGCGGCCAGTGCAAGCGCTGCCTGAAGGGCCAGGAGAATCTCTGCGAGAATATCGCCGGCATCATGGGCTTCCACATCGACGGCGTCGCGGCCCAGGTGCTGAACCTCGATCCCCGCCAGGCGATCCACATTCCCGACGGCGTGAACGACGTCGATGCCGCCTGCGCCACCACCACCTTCGGCACCGTCGAACACATGCTGTTCGAGAATGCCAGGCTGGAGCCGGGCGAAACCATCCTGATCCAGGCCGGCGGCTCGGGCATCGGCACCACCGCGATCCGCATGGCCAAGGATATCGGCGCCTATGTCTTCACCACCGTCGGCTCGGACGACAAGATCGAGAAGGTGAAGGCGCTCGGCGCCGATGTCGCCATCAACTACAACAAGGACCGCTTCGAATCGATCGTGCGCCGCGCGACCGACAAGAAGGGCGTCGACGTCGTCTTCGAGCATGTCGGCCCCGACACCTGGGCGAAATCCCTGTTCTGCCTGAAGCGCGGCGGCCGCCTCGTCACCTGCGGCTCGACCACCGGGGTTTCCGCCGAAACCAATCTGTTCCAGCTGTTCCAGAGCCAGCTGCGCATCTTCGGTTCCTTCGGCGCCAATTTCGGCAATATCCGCAACGGCCTTGCCAAGATGGCCGCCGGCATCCGCCCGGTGATCGACAGCGAGATCGAACTGGGCGACATCGGCACCGCGCTCCGCCGCATGCAGAGCCGCGATCTCTTCGGCAAGATCGTCGCCCATGTGCCTGAGTAAATTTATCGACTGACGATAAAAAATTATCGTAATTCGATAAGTTTATGCCATGCTCCCATTGTCTTCACAAGGGGAGTCCATGATGTCCGATCATGATCCCGCCCGGCACCGGCGGATGCGCCGGCGGGCGGCGGCGCTCGCCTGGGCGACCCGGGCCGTGATCCTGGCCCTGCCGGCCGCCACCGTCGCCTTCGGCGAACTGGCGCCGGCGGTCGATCTTCTCGCCGTCGCCAAATTGCCGGGCACGGTGATGGCCGCCTTCGATCCCGCCTCCCTGGCGCCCTGGCAGCGCCATGCCGCCGCCGCGGTGTCCCTGGTGCCGGTGCTGTTCCTGATGCTGGGGCTGCATCACCTGGCGCGCTGTTTCGGCAATTTCGCCGCGGGCGCCGTGCTGACGGCCGAGAATGCCCGCCGTTTCAGCCGCTTCGGCGCCTGGATCGCGGTCGCGGTCGTCGCCTCGCTGGTCGCGACGCCGGTGCTCTCGGTCCTCCTCACCCTCGGCATGCCGGCGGGCGGGCGCCAGCTGGCGCTCAGCATCGGTTCGGATCAGCTGGTCAGCCTGCTGGTGGCGGGCGGGGCCTGGATCGTCGGCGCGATCATGGCCGAAGGGGCGCGGGCCGCGGAAGAAAACGCCCAGTTCGTCTGATGCCGATCACTGTCACCCTGGACCGCGTGATGGCGGCAAGAAAGGTCAAGTCCAAGGACCTTGCCGCCGCCATCGGCATCACCGAAGCCAATCTGTCCCTGCTGAAACAGGGCAAGGTCAAGGGGATCCGCTTCGAGACCCTGGAGGCGATCTGCCGCCATCTCGACTGCGCGCCCGGCGACCTGCTGCAGATCACCGATTGAAGGCACAACATGACCCGGATGATCCTGATCGCCCTTCTCGTGCCCCTGCTCGGCGCCTGCGCCGATTTCAACTGGCGCGACGCGGGCCGCCACAGCCTGGAAAGCCTGTGCGGCAGCACCTCGGGCTGCGACCGCCGCTGCGAGACCGACACCGGGGCCCGCACCGGCGACTGCCGGCTGGGCCACGGCGAGCCTTGAGGGCCGCCTGCGTCAGCCGAGGAAAGGCCCCAGGAACTGGCGCAGCGACGGCACCGCCTTGGCGTCGAAGGCTTCGATCAGGGTGCGGGACAGGGCATAATTGGTCTGGCGCCGCTCGGTGAAGCTGACGTCTTCGGCCATGGTCTTGAACTGGTCGACGGCAACCGTGGTGCGGCCGCCAACCAGCCGGCTCGGATCCTCGGCGACGAATTCGACGACCAGGCGGACCGTGACCTTATAACCCTGTTCGCTGCGGAACAGCCCCTCCACCCCGCCGGTGGTGGCCAGGCGCTCCTGCACCGCCGAGGCTTCGCGCACATTGACGATCAGCCGGCCGCTGGCGCCGGCGGCCTGGATACGGTCGCCGACCCAGTTTTCGAGCGCGGTCAGCGGCGGCACGTCGAAATCCGCCTCGACATGGCCCTGGCCGAGCGCGGTCGAGAGATTGCGCACTTCGACCTCGGCCAGGTTGAACAGCAGGGGACTGCCGCCGACATGGAAGGGCGGGAAGCTGGGTGCCGGGTCCCGGCCGGCACAGGCGGCAAGCCCGGCCGCGGGCACGGCGATGAGGAAGTCGCGACGCGAGACCATGAACGAACCCCTATTCCTGCGGCACCTCGGCCTCGATCGCCACGGGATCGAAGTCATAGGCCGAATTGCAGAATTCGCAGCTGACGCGGATGCGCCCGTCGACCGCCATTTCCGCACGATCTTCGGGCGAAAATCGGGCGAGCACCTGGGCGATCTTCCCGCGCGAGCAGCGGCAGCCCTCGGCAAGGCCGAGGGTCGGATAGACCAGCACCTCGTCCTCGTGGTAGAGGCGCCAGGCGACCTCGGCCAGACGGAGATCGGGGCCGAGCAATTCCGCCGCCGCCACCGTCGCCGCCTTGCTGCGGGCATTCAGCCAGCGGTCCTCGGCCGCGGCATCCGGCAGGTGGCCGCCGGCATCGGTGCGGGCGCCGGCACTGCCGTGGGGCAGGTGCTGCACCATCAGGCCGCCGGCCAGCCAATGGCCGTCGGCGCCAAGCGCTGCGGCCAGCCGCACCAGGGTCGGGATCTGTTCGGAATCGCGGAAATAAACCTCGGCGCATTCGCCCAGATTCTGCCCCTCCAGGGCGACGATGCCCTGATAGCGGTCGGTCTCCGGGCCCTGGTCCAGGGTCAGGGCCAGGTAGCCCTTGCCGAAGACCGCGGTGAAGGCAGGCTCGGGGCCCAGGCGTTCCAGCGCCTCGCGGTCGAACTGGGCATAGCCGCGCACGGTGCCGGGGGTGACGAAATCCGCCACCATCAGGGACACCGGCCCGTCGCCCTTGGTCTGGACGGTGAAGGTGCCCTGGAATTTCACCGAATTGCCGAGCAGGACCGCGACCAGGATCATTTCCGCCAGATGGCGCGAGACGACGGGCGGATAATCGTGGCGCGACAGCACGCTGTCGAGCAGGGGCCCCAGGCGCACGAGGCGGCCGCGCACGTCCAGCGTATCGATCTGGAACGGCAGGACCCGGTCCAGGCCCTTGTCGTTGTGATGATGGCTCATCGGCTCGAAACCCTTCTGCCGGGCGCGGAACGGCCGCCCCGGGCGATCCGCGCTATATGGGGATGTCCGCCGCGCGCTGGCCCTGCGCGGCGGACATGGCCGGATGCGGCGGCGCGGGGGCTCAGTCCGCGAGGCACCAGGTCAGGATGCCCTTCTGGGCGTGCAGGCGGTTCTCCGCCTCGTCCCAGACGACCGACTGCGGCCCGTCGATGACCTCGGAGGTCACTTCCTCGCCCCGGTGGGCGGGCAGGCAGTGCAGGAACACCGCATCCCTGGCGGCAAGGCCCATGCGCCGCATATCGACCCGATAGGGCGCCAGCAGGTTGTGGCGGCGTTCCGCCTCGCTGTCGCCCATCGAAACCCAGGTGTCGGTGACGATGGCGTCCGCGCCGCGGGCGGCGGCATCGGCATCCCGGGTCAATTCGACCTTGGCGCCTTCCCGGGCCGCCCAGTCGAGAATGTCCTTCGGCGGGGCCAGTTCGTCCGGGCAGGCGAGGCGGAGCGTGAAATCGAAGCGCGCCGCCGCATGGATGAAGCTGCGCGCGACATTGTTGCCGTCGCCGAGCCAGGCGAAGGTGCGGCCGGTGACCGGGCCCCGGTGCTCCTCGTAGGTCATGATATCGGCCATGATCTGGCACGGGTGCGACCAGCGGGTCAGGCCGTTGATCACCGGCACCGTCGCCGCTTCCGCCATTTCGGTCAGGTTCGAATGGGCGGAGGTGCGCAGCATGATGGCGTCGACGAAGCGCGACAGCACGCGGGCGGTGTCGGCGATCGTCTCCTCCCGGTTCAACTGCAGTTCGGAGCCCAGCATCAGCAGGGTCTGGCCACCGAGCTGGCGCATGCCGACATCGAAGGAAACCCGGGTCCGGGTCGACTGTTTCTCGAAGATCATGGCCAGCACGCGGCCGTCCAGCGGCTTGCCGGCATCGGGCATGCCCTTGGGCTGGCCCTGGCGTGCGGTCTTCAGCTTTTTCGCGCGCTCGAGGATCGAACGCAAGGTCGCCTTGTCGAGCAGGTCGAGGTCGAGGAAATGCTTGGGGGCCTTGGCGGTGACAGTCATGATGCAGCCTTCGCTTCCGCCTTCAACTCGGCCGAGAGGGCGGCGCAGGCGGTATCGAGAAGCCGGGCGCAGGCGGCCACGTCTTCTTCCGTGATGTTCAGGGGGGGCAGCAGGCGGACGGTATTGTCGCCGCCGCCGACGCCGATCAGGCCGGCGGCGCGCATGGCCACCAGCAAGCGCTTGTTCTCGATGCCGTCGCGGACCTTGAGGCCCAGCATCAGGCCGCGCCCGCGGACGCCCTCGACGAGGCCGGGATGGCTGTCGACGATCATGGCCAGCGACTGGCGCAGCGAGCTGGCGGCCGCATTCACCCGGTCGAGGAAACCGGGTTCGAGCAGCAGGTCGAGGACCGCATTGCCCACCGCCATGGCCAGCGGATTGCCGCCATAGGTCGAGCCGTGGGTGCCGGCGTTCATGCCGACCGCGGCCTTTTCGCTGGCAAGGCAGGCGCCGAGCGGGAAGCCGCCGCCGATGCCCTTGGCGGTGGCCAGGATGTCCGGCGCGACGCCGGCCCATTCATGGGCGAACAGCTTGCCGGTCCGGCCCATGCCGCATTGAACCTCGTCGAGGATCAGCAGGATGCCGTTGTCGTCGCACAATTGGCGGATCGCCCGCATCGTCTCGTCCGACAGGGGATTGATGCCGCCCTCGCCCTGGATCGGCTCGAACAGGATGGCGGCGGTTTCATGGCTGATCGCGGCCTTCAAGGCGTCGAGGTCGCCGAAGGGGACATGGTCGAAGCCTTCGACCGGCGGGCCGAATCCCTCCAGCAGCTTCTTCTGGCCGGCGGCGGCGATGGTCGCCAGGGTGCGGCCGTGGAAGGCGTCATGAAAGCCGATGATGCGCCAGCGTTCCGGGTTGCCGGTGGCGACATGATATTTGCGCGCCGTCTTGATCGCGCATTCGACCGCTTCCGCACCGGAATTGGTGAAGAACACATAGTCGGCGAAACTGGCGTCGGCAAGGCGCCGGGCCAGCAGTTCCTGCCCCGGGATGCGGAACATGTTGGACGTGTGCCACAGCTTGCCCGCCTGCTCGGTCAGGGCCTTGACCAGATAGGGATGGGCATGGCCGAAGGCGCAGACTGCGATACCGGCGGCGAAATCCAGGAATCGTCGGCCGTCCGTCGCCACCAGCCAGGCGCCTTCGCCCCGCTCGAAGGCGAGATCGGCACGTGCGTATGTGGGCAGAACGGCAGACGTAGTCACGGGTTCGCTCCTGGAAATAGAAAAGCCTGCCGGCCGCCCGTCATCCCCCATGGATGGCGGTGCCGCCAGCAGTTCCCGGCACAGAAGAGCGGCGAGTAAATAGCCGCTCCCCCGATCTGTCAACGTTTCTGCCGTTTTACCGGCGAAATACCGGCGCGCGGTACCCGCTTACTTGGCGGCGACGACCTGGATTTCCACCGTGTACTGGGGTGCGGCCAGTTTCGCCTCGATGGTGGCGCGGGCCGGGGTCTGGCCGGGCACGACCCAGCCTTCCCAGACCGCGTTCAGCTCGCCGAAGGTGGCGATATCGGCGAGATAGATGTTGGCGGACAGGATCTTCGTCTTGTCCGTGCCGGCGCGGGCCAGCAGGGCATCGATCTGGGCCAGGATCTCGCGGGTCTGCTCGGTCACCGACTGGCCGTGCCGGGTCTCGGCCACCTGGCCGGCAAGATAGACGAGGTTGCCATAGGCAACCGCCTGGGACATGCGCGGGCCGGCGTCGAAGCGTTCGATGGACATTTAAGCACCTCTTGTCTGGAAAGCGCCTTGTGCCCGAGGCGGGGCCTCCTTGTCCAGGGGGGCGCTTTGTGCCAATATGAAGGAGACGACAAGAATAAACGATCGGGAGGGACGACCATGCCCGACGGTGCCCAGGGCCCGCTTCCCGTCACGCTGGACGACAAATATCTCAGCCATGACGGCCATATCCTGCTGAACGGCATGCAGGCGCTGGTCCGCCTCGCCTTCGAGCAGCAGCGCCGCGACCGCGAGGCCGGCCTGAAGACCGGCGGCTTCATTTCCGGCTACCGGGGCTCGCCGCTCGGCGGCTTCGATCTCGAACTGAACCGGGTGAAGCCCCTGCTCGAGGCGGTGAACATCCGTTTCCAGCCGGGCGTGAACGAGGATCTGGCGGCGACCGCCCTCTGGGGCACGCAGCAGATCGCCCTGGGGCGCAAGGAAGCGACGGTCGACGGCGTCTTCGGCTTCTGGTACGGCAAGGGCCCGGGGGTCGACCGCACCGGCGACGTGTTCAAGCACGCCAATCTCGCCGGCACCCATCCCCGCGGCGGCGTGCTGGCCATCGCCGGCGACGACCATACCTGCAAATCCTCGACCACCGCGCATCAGACCGAATATGCCTTCGTCGATGCCATGATCCCGGTGCTGGCCCCGGCCAGCCTGGCCGAGATCATCGATTACGGCCTGGCCGGGATCGCGCTGTCGCGCCATGCCGGGGTCTGGGTGGCGCTGAAGCTGGTGGCGGAAATCGCCGATACCACCGGCACCATCCCGGCGAAATCGGGCTTTCCCGGCCCGGTTTCGCCGGTGCCGGCGGCGGATGTGCACATCCGCTGGCCCGACACCGCCCAGGCGCAGGAGGCGCGCCTGCACCTGCACAAGCTGCCCGCGGTCGCCGCCTTCGCCAGGGCCAACGGGCTGGACCGGGTGGTCGAGCGGCCGGCCGGCGCCCGCCTCGGCATCGTCACCGCGGGCAAGGCTTACGGCGACCTGCTGGAAGCCTTCGCCCTGCTCGGCCTCGATCCGGCGCGGCGGGCGGCGCTCGGCATCGCCGTCTACAAGGTGGCGCTGGTCTGGCCGCTGGAGCCCGAGGGTATCGCCGGCTTCGCGGAGGGGCTGGAGGAGCTTCTGGTGGTCGAGGAGAAGCGCCCCCTGATCGAGGACCAGATCAAGGCGATCCTCTACCCCCGTGCCGGCGCCCGCCCCGCCGTCGCCGGCAAGCGCGACACCGACGGCACGCCCCTGCTGAAAACCCACGACGAATTGTCCCCGGTGGAGGTGGCAGCCGCCCTCGCCCGCCGGCTGAACCTGGCGGCACCGTCCCCGCCGGCGCCGGCCCCGGCGCCGGCGAAGCGCACGCCCTATTTCTGTTCGGGTTGCCCCCACAATACTTCGACCGTGGTGCCCGAGGGCAGCATCGCCCATGCCGGCATCGGCTGCCACTACATGGCGACCTGGATGGACCGCGCGACCGAGACCTTCACCCATATGGGCGGCGAGGGCGCGAACTGGATCGGCCAGGCGCCTTTCGTGACGACGCGGCACATCTTCCAGAACCTCGGCGACGGCACCTATTTCCATTCGGGCCTGCTGGCGATCCGGGCCGCGGTCGCCGCCCGGGTGCCCGTCACCTACAAGATCCTCTACAACGATGCCGTCGCCATGACCGGGGGCCAGCATCATGACGGCCCCCTGACCCCGGCCATGATCGCGGCCCAGATCCGCGCCGAGGGGGTGGAGCGGATCGCCCTCGTCTCCGACGACATCAAGCGCCACGATCCCCCGGCCTATCCGCCCCGCGTCAGCCTGCACGACCGCGCCGACCTCGACGCCGTGCAGCGCGAATTGCGCGACATTCCCGGGGTAAGCGCGATCATCTACGACCAGACCTGCGCGGCGGAAAAGCGCCGCCGGCGCAAGCGCAACCTGATGGCCGACCCGCCCCGCCGGGTCGTCATCAACGAGGCGGTATGCGAGGGCTGCGGCGATTGCGGCAGCCAGTCCAACTGCCTGTCGATCGTGCCGGTCGAGACCGAATTCGGCCGCAAGCGCCAGATCGACCAATCGTCCTGCAACAAGGATTTCTCCTGCCTGAAGGGCTTCTGCCCCAGCATGGTAACGGTGGAGGGCGGCCGCCTGCGCATGCCCCACCCCAGGGGCGGCGACGCCCCCGCAGCCGAAGTCCTGCCTGAACCCGCCCTGGCCGCCCTGCCCTGGTCGGGCCTGGCGCTCGGCGTCGGCGGCACCGGGATCGTGACCCTGGGCGCCCTGCTCGCCATGGCCGCCCATGTCGAGGGGCTGGACGCCACCGTGCTGGACCAGACCGGCCTTGCCCAGAAGGGCGGCGCCGTCACCAGCCATATCCGCATCCGCGCCCAGGCGGACGGCAGCGCGGTGCGGGTGCCCGCGGGCGGCGCCGACCTGATCCTCGGCTGCGATGCAGTGGTCGCCGCCGGGGCCGAGGCGCGGGCGCGCATGGCGCCGGGCCGGACCAGCGCCGTGGTCAACAGCCATGCCGGCAGCATCGCCGAATTCACCCATGACGCCGACGCCCGCCTGCCCGTCGCCGACCTGCTGCGCCTGATCGGCAAGGCCTGCGGCCCCGAACGGGTGACCGCGCTGGAAGCGACGCGGCTGGCCACCGAACTCGTCGGCGATGCCATGGCGGCCAACCTGTTCCTGCTCGGCATCGCCAGCCAGCAGGGCCTGCTGCCGGTCGCGCCCGCCGCGATCGAGACCGCGATCGCCCTGAACGAGACCGCCGCCGCCGCCAACCGCGGGGCCTTCCGCTGGGGCCGGATGCAGGCCCATGATCCCGCCCGTGTCGCGGCGGCGGCGCAATCCGCCGAGGCGGGGGCGGAACCCGCCCATCACCGCCTCTCCGCCAGTCTGGACGACCATATCGCGCGCCGGACCCGGGCCCTCGGCGATTATCAGAACCGGGCCTATGGCGCCCGCTTCGCCCGGGCGGTGGAGGCCGTGCGCGCGGCCGAGGCGCGGGTTCGCCCGGGCGAGGACAGCCTGGCCCGGGCGACGGCCGAGGCTCTCTATCGCGTCATGGCGATCAAGGACGAATACGAGGTCGCCCGGCTCTATACCGACGGCGATTTCGCCCGCATGGTCGCGGCCCGCTTCGAGGGCGGCTATCGCCTGAATGTCCATCTCAGCCCGCCCCTGCTGGCGGGCGCGGACCCGGCGACCGGCCGGCCGGCCAAACGCGCCTTCGGCCCCCCGGTGTTCGCCCTGTTCCGCCTTCTGAAACGCTTGAAATTCCTGCGCGGCACCGCCTTCGATCCCTTCGGCTGGACGGCGGAACGCCGGGCCGAACGGGCGCTGCGCGAGACTTATCTGGCACTCGCCGAAGAAATCGCCCGCGACCTGACGCCGGCGCGCCACGATATCGCCGTCGCCCTGATGGCCCAGACGGCGCGGGTGCGGGGCTTCGGCCCGGTGAAGGCGGCCGCGATGGCGGCGGTGGCGCGCGACCGCGCCCCCCTGCTCGCCGCCTTCCGGCAGGACGATCCGCCCCGCCACCTGGCGCGGGCGGCGGAATAGGGCTCAGGCGAGGCCGAGAATGCGGTCCATGGCCGCGCGCAGGCGGGCCGCCTCGGCGGTGATCCGCTCCAGCGTGCGGCGGGCGAAGGGCCAGTCGCCGTTGCCGACCGCGATCCGGCAGGGCGCCAGCGCCGCGACCAGGGCCCGCGCCTCGACATCCTGCGCCTCCGCCGCCAGGGCGTGCAGCAGGTCCTGGGCGCGGTCGCTGTCCGCCTCGCCGATCGCGGCGACGAGACCGGCTTCCAGCCCGTCCAGGGTTTCGGCGAAGACCGCCAGCACCGCCGCCAGTTCCAGGTCGTCGGCAATGCCGAGGCGCTGCTTCAGGGCTTCGGCATCGAGCGGGGGCTGGTCGTCCGGGGCGGGCGGGCTGCCCCCGGCCAGAAGATCGGACAATTGGCCAAGGCCCACCGGCCGCTCCAGCGCCTGATCCATGCCCGCGCGGCGCAGCGCCTCGCCCTCGGCTGCGGTATCGGCAAGGCCGACCACCTGGGCCGGGGGCAGGCCGTGGGCCGCCTCATGGGTGCGCAGGCCGCGGATGAAATCGGCGCCGTCGACCACCGGCAGGCGGGCATCCGCCAGCACGAGGTCGTAAGGGGTTTCCGCCGTCGCCAGGATCAGGGCCTGGGCACCGTTGGCGACGATATCGATGCGGACGCCGAGCGATTGCAACTGCCGTGCCAGGGTGGCGCGTTCGGCGGCATCGGCACAGGCGACCAGGATGCGCTGCTGCAGCACCTCGGCCAGCGCGGGCGCCGGCGCGGGCGGAGTCCCGACCAGGGCGCCGGCCCGCAGCGCCGGCCACCAGTCCGACGGCGGACGGGGCGCCGCCGCCTCGGCCGCGAGCCCGCGGGCGGGCAGGTCGAACCAGCGGCTGGTGCCCTCGCCCGGGGCGCTGTCGGTGACGATGCCGGTGCCGAGGGTCGCCGCCAGCTTTTCCGCCACCGTCAGGCCGAGGCCCAGGGGATGGCCGGGCTCGCCGCTGGCATGGACCGAGAAGCGCAGCGCCCCCGCCAGGGCCTCGACGCTGAAGGCGACCCCGCCGCTTTCCGTCCGGTGCAGGGCGCAGCCGAGCAGCACGCCCGCCAATTGGCGCAGGTGCGTCAGGTCCGCCGTCATCTGGGCCGGCAGGCCGGGCCCGGCGGCGATCTCGAAATGCAGGCCGAGACCATTGGCGTCGCTGGCGAAGAGCAGGCGGATATCGGCCAGGAAATCGTCGAGCGCGAAACTGCCGAGCGGGGCCGGCAGGGTGGCGCCGGCATCGATCCGCCCGAGGTCGAGCAGGTCGTCGACCAGGCGCCCCGCCTCCGCCGCCGCGCGGCCGGCGGCGGCCAGCAGGGGTCCCTGGGCCGGCTTCGGCCCGCCCCGGTCGAGCAGTTCGAGATGGGCGGCGATACTGGCCAGCGGCGCCCGGATGTCGCGGGCGAAGGCGGTCAGGAAATCCTGGCGGCCCTGCATGGCGCGGTCGGCGCGGGCGCGGGCCTCGGCCCATTCGACTTCCAGGCGCTTGCGCCGCGTGATGTCGCGCTGAAACGCCACATGATACAGGCGGCCGCTGTCCGGATCGACCACGGCGACGATGTCGAGCGCGACCCAATAGGTCTCGCCGTCCTTGGTGTAGTTCACGATCTCGGCATGGACGCGGCGCCGGGCCTCCAGCGCGGCGCGGATCTCGGCCCGCGTCTCGGCGCTGGTTTCCGGGCCCTGCAGCAGGCGCGGGGTTTCGCCCAGCAGCACCTGGCGGTCATAGCCGGTCAGGCGCGTCAGCGCCTCGTTGATCAGCACGATGCGCGGATAGGGCGGGGCGAGGTCGCCCGCCTCGCATACCATCAGGGCATCGCCCTCGCGCGCGACGAGGGCTTCGATCTCGGCGAGGCGGTGCCGCAGGCGCGGCGAGAGGGCGGCAAGGGCTGTCTCGGACATGGCGGCAGCATGCCCGCCAATGCCGAACACATGGTTAAGAGAGGGCATAAAGTTAAGACGGGGCACAAAAAAGGGGCCCGCGGGGGCCCCTTCGATGCGTGATATGCGCCTTCCCTACGACAGGCTGCGCAGCAGGCGCTCGCGTTCCCGCTCGCGGTCGCGGTCGCGCTTCTCGCGCGCCTTCGGGGTCGCGGCCTGATAGGCGATGCGGGCATGGTCCTGGCAATAGGGCATGCCGGTCTGGGCGCGGCGGCCGCAGAAATGGAAACCGGCTTCGCCCGGGTCGCCCACCGGCCATTTGCACATGCGGTCGTTGATCGACAGCAGGGTGGCGCGGACCATGGGTTCCGGTTCGGGCGCGGGCGCCGCGGCCCGGGGCGCCGCCTCGCGCGGGGCAGGGGCCGGGCTGGCCGGCAGCACCCGGGGCTTCTGCGCCGCCTGGGCGGCGACATCGGCGGTGGTCGTGGTCACCAGGCGGACGGGGCGGGCGGCGGCGGGCGCCGGCGCCGGACCGGCGGGCAGGATGCGCGGCTGGCTTTCCGCCGGGCGGGCCGGGGCCTGGGCGGCGGGCGCCGCCGGGGCCGCGGCCACCGGCGCCGCGGGGGCGGCGGCAGGGGCCTGGGCGGCGCGTTCGGTGCGCACCGGGCTCGGCCGGCCGGACAGGCCCAGGCGGTGCACCTTGCCGATCACGGCATTGCGCGTGATGTTGCCGAGCTTGGCCGCAATCTGGCTGGCGCTCAGGCCCTGTTCCCACAGATCGCGCAGGGTCGCGATGCGCTCATCGGTCCAGGACATGATGTGTCCTCACTCCCCAAAAACGGTTTTGACCGCAACAGAAGAAACTATATCTCGCGCGGCGCATTTTGCGCCACACAAGATCATGACTTGTCCACAAGAAATTGTGTCAGCGCCGGCACCTGGGCCCAAGGGCGGGGGCCTTCCAGGCGGGGCACGACACAAACCGGCAAATCCGGCAGAAATGCGGCGATCGAGCGGGTGAGTTCCGGGATCGACTGCCGGTCGCGGGCGCTTTCGCTGATAACGATGCCGGCGACGGGCAGGCCCCGCGCCTTCAGGGTCTCGACCGCGGTGAACGTATGGCTGAGGGTGCCGAGATAGCTGCCGACCACCAGCAGCGCCGGCCAGCGCGTCAGCGCCAGGACATCGAGGAAAGTCTCGCCCGGCGCGATCGGCGCCATCAGGCCGCCCGCGCCCTCGACCACCAGCACCTCCGCCCCGGCACCGGCCTTCCGGCAGAAATCCGCCACCTCGGCCGCCGTCATCGCCCGGCCTTCGAGGCGGGCGGCAAGGTCCGGGGCGACCGGCGTCCGGAAACGCCAGGGGGCGATCTCGGCGATCGCCTGTTCCGTCACCGCCCGGCCGCCGGCGGCCAGGATCAGGCCAGGGTCGCTGTCGGCCGCCGTCGCCATCTCGAAGCCGCTGACCACGGGCTTCAGGATGCGGGCATCGCGCCCGCGCAACTGGTGGGCCAGGGCGCTGGTGACCAGGGTCTTGCCGATCTCGGTGCCGCTGGAGGTGACGAAGAGCGACAGGGTCACAGCACCCGCTCCCGCAGGAGGGCGGCGACGCGGTCGATATCCGCATCCTCGTGGCCCGCCGAGAAGGCGAAGCGCAGGCGCGAGGTGCCGGCGGGCACCGTCGGCGGCCGGATGGCGGCGACCAGGAAGCCCGCCTCGGCCAGGAGGCGCTGGGCCTCCAGCGCCCGAGTCTCGGGCCCCAGGATCACCGGCACCACCGGGCTTTCCGCCGGCGCGAGGTTCAGCGCCCGGGTGAAGCGCCGGGCCTTTTCTACCGGCAGGGCGCAATAGTCGGGTTCGCTCTCGATGATGTTCAGGGCCTCGAGCGCGGCGCCGATCGCGGCCGGCGGCAGGCCGGTCGAATAGACCAGGGTGCGCGCCCGGGTCTTCATCAGGTCGATCACCGGCTGCGAGGCGCAGAGATAGGCGCCGTAGGAGCCGATCGCCTTCGACAGGGTGCCCATCTGCAAGGGCACCCGCGCCATCTTCGCCCCGACATGGGCGGAGCCGCGCCCGCCGCCGAGCACGCCGATGCCATGGGCATCGTCCGCCATCAGCCAGGCGTCATGCTCGGCGCAGAGCGCGCCCATGGCCTCGAGCGGGGCGAGGTCGCCGTCCATCGAGAACACGCCGTCGGTGACGACGAGGACATGGGCATGGTGCCCCCGGTGCTCGCGCAGCAGGCGTTCGAGGTCGCCAAGGTCGTTGTGGGCGAAGCGCAGCACCGCGCCCTGCGCCATCTGCGCCCCGGCATTGATGCAATTGTGCGCCAGTTCGTCGACGAGGACGAGGCTGTCCCGGCCCGCCAGCGTCGGGATGATGCCGACATTGGCGAGATAGCCGGAACCGAAGACGCAGGCCGCCTCCGTCCCCTTCAGGCTGGCGAGGCGCCGTTCCAGTTCCTCGATCAGCGGGTGGTTGCCGGTGATCAGGCGGGAGCCGCCGGCGCCGGTGCCATGCTGCTCGACGGCGCGGATCGCCGCCGCCTTGACCCGGGGATCGGTGGAGAAATTCAGGTAGTCATTGCAGGAGAACGAGATGAATCGCTTCCCCTCCCGCTCCAGCCAGGGGCCGGAGAGGCGGGCGGTGGGCACCAGGGTCCGGCGCTGGTGCCGGGCATCCAGCGCCGCCAATTTGCCTGCCGCGAAGGCGTCGAGGGAAGACATGATCGACACGGTTCCTGAAAGGCGGCGCACATTGGTCCCATTGCGCGCCGGGGTCAATCCCTTCTGATTCGATCGCCGCTATTGACGTCCCGGCAAAGCCGCCTAGTCTGCGGCCAACAGCCGGGGGCCGTCGCCCTTGGTAAGATGTCGAGGATTGGGTCGTCCATGAGCGGAATCGCCAGCACCGAAATCGTCCGTAGCCCGTCTGCCGCCGTCGCCCTCGACGGCCTTCGCCACGACTGGGACCGGACCGAGATCGACGCCCTGTTCCGCCTGCCCTTCGCCGACCTGATCTTCCGCGCCCAAGGCGAGCACCGCCGCTTCTTCGACGCCAACGAAGTGCAGATGTCCACCCTCTTGTCGATCAAGACCGGCGGCTGTCCCGAGGATTGCGGCTATTGCCCGCAGTCGGCGAAATTCGACACCGGCCTCAAGGCATCCAAGCTGATGGCGGTCGGCGCCGTGCTGCGCGAAGCCCAGAAGGCCAAGGACGCGGGCGCCAGCCGCTATTGCATGGGCGCCGCCTGGCGCAGCCCCAAGGAACGCGACCTCGACACCGTGGTCGAGATGATCCGCGGCGTGAAGGCCATGGGGATGGAGACCTGCGTCACCCTCGGCATGCTGGACGGCGATCAGGCGCAGCGCCTGAAGGCCGCCGGCCTCGACTATTACAACCACAACCTCGATACCTCGCCCGAGTATTACGAGGAAATCATCACCACCCGCACCTATCAGGACCGGCTGGACACGCTGGCCCATGTGCGCGATGCCGGCATCAATGTCTGCTGCGGCGGCATCGTCGGCATGGGCGAGGACCTGGAGGACCGGGTCGGCCTGCTCCAGACCCTGGCCAACCTGCCGGCCCATCCGGAATCGGTGCCGATCAACCTGCTGGTCAAGGTCGAGGGCACCCAGCTCGACGCCGCCGCCCCGCTCGATCCGTTCGAATTCGTGCGCACCATCGCCGTCGCCAAGATCCTGATGCCGGCCTCGATGATCCGCCTCTCGGCCGGGCGCGAGCATATGTCGGACGAGATGCAGTCGTTGTGCTTCCTGGCCGGCGCCAATTCGATCTTCATCGGCGAGAAGCTGCTGACCACCGACAACCCGGAAAAGGCCAAGGACCAGCACCTGTTCGACCGCCTGGGCGTCCGCCCCATGCCGCTCGCCTGCGAAGCGGCCGCCCCGGCCCAGGCCGCCGAGTAAGCCGTGGCCGGCGACGCCCCCGGCTGGTACACGGCCGGGTTCGGCAATATCTGGCTGCCCTATACCCAGATGAAGACGGTGGCGCCGCCGCTGGCGGTGGCTTCCACCGCGGGCACGCGCATCCGTCTGGCCGACGGGCGCGAGCTGATCGACGGCATCGCCTCGTGGTGGACGGCCTGCCACGGCTATAACCACCCGCACATCCGGGCCGCCGCCGCGGCACAGCTTGAACGCCTGCCCCATGTCATGTTCGGCGGCCTGGTGCAGGAACCGGCGCTGACCCTGGCCCGGCGCCTGGCCGCCCTGCTGCCCGGCGACCTGGAGCGGGTGTTCTTTTCCGATTCAGGCTCCGTCTCGGTCGAGATCGCCATGAAGATGGCGATCCAGTTCTTCCTGAACCGGGGGACGAGCGGGCGGAACAAATTCGTCTCGTTCCGCCACGGCTATCACGGCGACACCATCGGCACCATGGCGGTCTGCGACCCGGACGAGGGCATGCATGCCCTGTTCACCGGCCTCCTGCCCCGGCACCATGTCGTGGACCTGCCCCTGGACGAGGAAAAGGCGGCGGCCTTCGATACCTTCCTCGACGCCCATGGCGACGAGATCGCCGCGATTCTGGTCGAACCCCTGGTGCAGGGCGCGGGCGGCATGAAGATGCACGACGCCCGGGTCCTGCGCCGCCTGCGTGCCGCCGCCGACCGGATCGGCGCGCTGCTCGTCTTCGACGAGATCTTCGTCGGCTTCGGCCGCACCGGCACCATGTTCGCCTGCGAGGCGGCGGGGGTGGTGCCCGATATCGTCACCCTGTCCAAGGCCCTGACCGGCGGCACCATGGCCCTGGCCGCGACCGTCGCCACCGCCCGCGTGTTCGACGGTTTCTGGGACGACCGCGCCGCGGCCGCGCTGATGCACGGGCCGACCTATATGGGCAATGCGCTCGCCTGCGCCGTCGCCAATGCCGCCCTCGACCTGTTCGAGACCGAGCCGCGCCTCGAACAGGTCGCCGCCATCGAGGCCCAGTTGCACGACCAACTCCCCGCCTGCCGCGACCTGCCCGGGGTCGTGGACGTCCGGGTGAAGGGGGCGATCGGCGTGGTCGAACTGGCGAAGATCGGCGACCTCAATGCCCTGAAGCGCGCCTTCGTCGAGGCGGGCGTCTGGGTCCGGCCCTTCGGCAATATCGTCTATCTGACGCCCGCCTTCATCGCCACGCCGGACGAGATCGCCACCCTGACCGGGGCGATCCGCACGGTGCTGGCCGCCCGCCCCCAAGGCGAGTGAGCCCCCGGGGCGGCGGCCGGCACGGGCCGCCCCTTGAGCCCGGCCGCAGGCAATTAAGCCAATAATTCCAATCCCTTGGCCCTTGCCCCCGGGCCTTGCCGGAATACGACCGGAAGCCGAGTTTTCGTCACATTCGGGCTTTGCCATGCTGGTCCCCGTTGAACAAGCCGAAGGGGCCGATCATGGGACTGGGGGACGCGACCGCACGGGCATTCGCCAAACTGCCGATCCACGGCGGCCTAAGGCGCTCGCTGGACCGGGTCTACCGGCCGGACGATCCGGCCTTCCGCGTCGATTACCTGGCGGGGCCGGGCGATCCCGGCGATTGCGGGCCGGACAGCGTCACCTGGCGGGTGATGGCCAATCCGATCGTCTTCGCCCTTGGCGCCATTCCGGCCGTCATCCTGCAGATGGCGGAGGAAGGCATCGGCAAGGGGGTGGACACTTATTCGACCTATAAGGCCGATACGCTGGGCCGCACCCAGCGCACCCTGTCGGCGGCGCTGGCCTCGACCTATGCCTCGACCTCGGCCAAGGCGGCCCTGATGCAGGAAGTGGCGCGGCGCCACGCCAAGGTGCGCGGGCCGCTGGACGACGGCAGCCGTTATTCCGCCTTCGATCCGGCGCGCATGACCTTCGTCCATCTGACCGCCGGCTTCGGCTTCGCCGAGGCCTATCATCGCCTGATCCGGCCCCTGAGCGCCGAGGAACGCGACCGGCTGGTCGCCGAATCCGCCGCTGTCGCCGGCGACTACGGCCGTTTTGCCGTGCCGAGAAGCCACCGGGAGGCCGAGGATTTCATCCGCCAATGGGCGCCACGCCTGAGCCGGCGGCCGGAACTGGACAATTTCCTCGCCATCGCCCGCCGGGGCAGCATCCCGGGCATGGCGGGCGGCAGTTCCAAGGGCCTGCTGGTCACCGCCGGCATCGCCCTGCTGCCTCGCTGGGCCCGCGACCAACTGGGCTTCCCGCGCCGGCCGGTGCAGGAAGCCCTGGCCTTCGCGGCGCTGCGCCCGCTGGCCCGTTTCGTGCCCCATATCATGACGGACACGCCGCCCCAGCTCGCCTGCCGGCGCCTGGGCCTGCCGGAGGATTTCCTGTTCCGGCAGGCGGAAGCGCCCGGCGCCCCGACGCTCACCGGCAGCCTCAGCCGCCGGTGAGCGCCTTCTTCATGGTGGCGGACATGGCGGCGACGCCGCCCAGGCTCCAGCCGCCGTCGACCGGCAGGACCACGCCCGAGATATAGGTGCCATAGGGGCTGGACAGGAACAGGCAGGCATGGGCGATGTCGGCCTTGGTGCCATAGCGCCCGAGCGGCACCGACTGGCGGGTGGCCTCCTGCGCTTCCGGCGTCGGCGCCAGGCGGGCCATGCCTTCCGTGTCCTCGATCGGGCCGGGCACGATCGAATTCACCCGCACGCCGAAGCCGCCCCATTCGAGCGCCCCGACCCGGGTGATCATATCGACGCCGGCCTTGGCCGCGCAGACATGCATCTGGAAATCCATCGGGATATAGGCCTGGGGCGCCGAGATATTGACGATGGAGCCGCCCGGCTTCTTCAAGTGCGGAAACGCCGCCTTGACGACATGGAAGGTGCCGAGCAGGTCGATATCCACCACCGACTTGAAGCCATTGGCGGAAATGCCCAGGGCCGGGGCCGGGAAATTGCCGGCGGCGCCCGAGATCAGCACATTCAAGTCGCCGAAGCCGGCCACCGCCTCGGCAAAGACCGCCTCGATGCGGGCGGGGTCGCGCACGTCGCCGGCAAAGCCCTGGGCCTCGGCGCCCAGGGCCTTCAGGCGGGCGACCGCGGCATCCACCTTGTCCTGCTTGCGCGACAGCACGGTCACCCTGGCGCCGGCAGCGGCATAGGCTTCGGCAACGCCGAGATTGATGCCGCTGGTGCCGCCGGCCACGAAGACATGCTGGCCGCTATGGTCGAAGGGATGGGTCATTCAGCTCTCCTCTTTGGTTTTTATCATTCGGGCTCGATGGCGGCGGCCAGGTGGCGCCGCGCCGCCGCCAGGATTTCATCCGACAACGCCTCGTCGTCAACCGCCCGCGCCATCAGCAGGGCGCCGATCATGGCGGAAAAGGCGAACAGCGCCTGTCCCTCGGCCGCCGCGCCCGGCACCATGGCCGCCACCTGGTCGCGATAGCGCCGCACCTGTTCGGTGAAGATATGCCGGAGCGCCGGATCCGCCCGGGTGAAATCGCCGGTCAGGGCGGCCACGGTGCAGCCCTTCACCGGATTGTCGCGGTGCCCGGGCGAGAGATAGGCCTCCAGCATGGCGCGGCGCTTCTCCCCGCCGCGCTGGGCCGCCGCCTTGTCCAGGCGGCGCTCGTCGCGGGCGAAGGCGGTGCACAGCGCTTCCGCGACCATGGCTTCGCGGCTGTCGAAATGGCTG
Source organism: Zavarzinia compransoris (assembly GCF_003173055.1). Classification (NCBI taxonomy): domain Bacteria; kingdom Pseudomonadati; phylum Pseudomonadota; class Alphaproteobacteria; order Rhodospirillales; family Zavarziniaceae; genus Zavarzinia; species Zavarzinia compransoris. Next base: position 262,659 of record NZ_QGLF01000005.1, on the reverse strand, counting down.
TAGAAGCCGCCATGGGTCAGGCCGGCGGCGCGCATCACTTCCGCCACCCCCATGTGGTCCAGCCCCTTGTGGCGAAGGAGATCCATGGCCGCCTCGATGATGCGGTTATGGTTGGCCTCCTTCTGGGCCTTGGAGTGCCCCACAGCTTCCTCCCTTGACGATCTGCATGATGATGATCATGCTGATTTGGATGATGCCGATCATACAGAGTTGCAAAGACAATTGCATCCAGGCGGGAGGAGAGAGATGACGAAACCGGTCGCCCTGGTGGTCGGGGCCGGCGATGCCCTTGGCGGCGCCATCGCCAGGCGCTTCGCGCGCGAAGGCCTCACCGCCTGCCTCGTCCGCCGCAATGCCGACAAGCTGGCCCCCCTCGTCGCCGAGATCGAGGCGGCGGGCGGCACCGCCCTGCCCTTCGGCGTGGACGCGCGGCGCGAGGAACAGGTAACGGCCCTGGTCTCCGGGATCGAGGCCGGCGTCGGCCCGATCGAGGCGATGGTGTTCAACATCGGCGCCAACGTCCGCTTCACCATCACCGAGACCACCGCCAGGGTCTATTACAAAGTCTGGGAAATGGCCTGTTTCGCCGGCTTCCTGGCCGGGCGCGAGACCGCCCGCGCCATGCTGGCCCGGGGCCGGGGCACCATCATCTTCACCGGCGCCACCGCCTCGGTGCGCGGGCGCGCCGGCTTTTCCGCCTTTGCCGGGGCCAAGCACGGGCTGAGGGCGCTGGCCCAGAGCATGGCGCGGGAATTGGGACCGCAGGGGATCCATGTCGCCCATACGATCATCGACGGCGCGATCGACACCGCCTTCATCCGCGACAATTTCCCGACCGTTTACGCCACCAAGGAACACGACGGGATCCTGAACCCGGATCACATCGCCGATGCCTATTGGTCCCTGCACGCGCAGCAGCGCGATGCCTGGACCCATGAACTCGACCTCCGCCCCTGGTCGGAAAGCTGGTGAGGAAACCATGTCCAAGACGGTAGATTTCTATTTCGATTTCGGCAGCCCCACGGCCTATCTGGCCTGGCGGCGCATCGGCGCCATCGCGGAACGCACCGGTGCCACGGTGAAGCCGGTGCCGATCCTGCTGGGCGGGCTGTTCAAGGCGACGGGCAACAGCGCGCCCGCCACCGTGCCGGCCAAGGGCATCTACATGTTCCGCGACCTGTCGCGTTTCGCCCGGCGCTTCGGCGTTCCCCTCGCCTTCAACGACGCCTTCCCGATCAACACGATCACCTTGATGCGGGGCGCCGTCGGTTACCAGGGCAGCGACGATTTCTGTACCTATTGCGACGCGCTCTATGACGCCATGTGGCGCGACAACCGGAACCTCGGCGATCCCGCCGTGCTGGCCGCCGTGCTCGACGAGGCCGGCCTCGACCGCGCCCGCTTCGAGACCCTGGTGAACGATGCCGCGGTCAAGGACCGGCTGAAGGCGAATACCGAGGACGCGGTGGCGCGCGGCGCCTTCGGCGCCCCCACCTTCTTCGTCGGCGACGAGATGTTCTTCGGCCAGGACCGCCTGGACTTCGTCGAGGAGGCGCTGGCATGAGCGCGGCCGCCATCGTCTTCGGGGTCGGTCCGGTATCGGGGGTGGGCGGCGCCGTCGCCATCCGCGCCGCCGCCGGGGGCATGCCCGTCTATGTCGCCGGCCGCCATCCCGACAAGATGGCCGCCGTCACCGCCGAGATCGCACAGGCGGGCGGCAGCGCCACCGCGCTCGCCTGCGATGCCACGGTGCCGGCGGAGGTCGAGGCCGTCTTCGCCGCTGTCGCCGCCGCCGGCCATGTGCCGGGCCTCGTCGTCTTCAATGTCGGCGGCAACTGGCCCATGAACTTCCTGGACATCACGCCCGAATTCCTCGAAGGCATGTGGCGCCAGGGGCCGCTGGCCGGGCTTCTGGTCGGGCAGGCGGCGGTCCGGGCCCTGCTGCCGGCGGGCGGCACGCTGATCTTCACCGGCGCCTCGGCCTCGCTGCGCGGCAAGCCCATGTTCGCCGCCTTCGCCTCGGCCAAGGCGGGGCTGCGGGCGATTGCCCAGAGCATGGCGCGGGAATTCGGCCCCCAGGGCCTCCATGTCGCCCATGTGGTGATCGACGGCGTCGTCGCCGGGGACCGGGTGCGCGGCTTCCTGCCCGGCCTGATCGAGGGCAAGGGCGAGGATGCCACCCTCGATCCCGCCGCCATCGCCGAAACCTATTGGCAGCTTCACCTCCAGCCGCGCAGCGCCTGGACCCACGAGCTGGAGCTGCGCCCCTTCGTCGAAACCTGGTAAATCACGGCCGGAACGAGGCCGGTTTCACCGGCGGGCGCTGGCCGCCGGTGAAACGCTCGGCCTCGGCGTGCAGCCAGTCGCGGAACCGGCGGATCGCCGGTTCCTCCGCCCGCTCGGGCAGGGCGACGGTCCAATAGGCGAAGACATCCGCGACCTGGACGTCGAACAGGCGCACCAGCCGGCCGGCGGCGAGATCGGCCGCCGCCAGCACGCTGCGCGCCAGGGCGATGCCGCCGCCGCTGACCACGGCATCGAGCAGCACCGCGGAATCCTGGATCGCCGTGCCGAATTTCAGGGTCTTGATGTCGAGGTGGGCCGCGCGGCACCACATCGCCCAATCGTCGAAGGAATCGCGCAGCAGCGTGTAACGGCACAAGTCCTCGGGCGCCTTCGGCAGGCCGCCGGCCAGATGGGGCGCGGCGACGACATAAAGATCCTCCGCCATCAGGAAGCGGGTGTCGAGACCGGGGTAATCCCCCCGTCCCACCCGCACGCCGACATCGATGCCGTCGCGCCGCAGGTCCGCCAGTTCCCGGCTGGTGCTCAGGTTGAGGACGATATCGGGATGCGCCTCGGCGAAACGCTCTAGCCGGGGCACCAGCCAGCGGGCGGCGAAGGAAGTGAGCACGGTCACCGTCAGGGTGCCGCTGGCCTGGCGGCGGATGGCGTTCATCGCCTGGTTGATCCCGGCGAAATTCGCCGTCAGCACGCCCGCCAATTGCTGCCCCGGCTCGGTCAGGACCAGGCCCCGCCCCCGGCGGTGGAACAGCGCCGTGCCGAGCACGGCTTCGAGCGCCCGCACCTGATGGCTGATCGCGCCATGGGTCAGGTGCAATTCGCCCGCCGCCCGCGTCAGCGAGAGATGGCGGGCCGCCGCCTCGAAAGCGCGGAGGGCATTCAGCGGCAAGCGGTCCATGGCGCCCGAACCTGTGAATTCAGTTCACAGGTTAGCGCAATGCTTCTCCTTTGTCCAAAGCAGGGAACAGGTTCATCTCTGTCTCCAACAGCGAAAGCCCGGAGACCTGAAATGATCAACGAAACTCACAATACCGCCGCCCTCGCGCCGGCCCGGCCCGGGCTTCTGCCCCGGCTGCTGTCCTGGCTGCGGGAACTTCGCGCGCTGGCCGCCCACCGCCGGGCCATGGCCGATCTTCTGGGCCGGGATGCCCGCCTGCTCCAGGATATCGGCCTCGACCGGGGGACGGTGGCTGGGCATTACGACAATCCGCGCCTCGGCCTCAGCCCCGATCGCCAGCGCCGCCTGCGCTGAGCCGGCGGGGCAGGTGCAGGCGGAATTCGGCGCCGCCGCCGGCCCGGTTCGCCGCCTCGATCCGGCCCTGGTGGCGGCGGGCGACGGCGGCGACGATGGCAAGGCCGAGGCCGGCATGGCCGGAACCGCTGGCCTCGGAACTGACGAAGGGCGTGAACACACTGTCCGACAGGCCGTCGGGCAGGCCCGGGCCGCGGTCGGCCACGGTGACGGTCGCGCCCGCCGCCTCGGCGACCGTAACCTCGACCGCGGATCCCGCCGGCGTGAAGCGGAGGGCGTTATTGATCAGGTTGCGCAGCGCCTCCGCCAGGGCGGCCGCGTCGCCCTCGACGGCGACCGGGTGCGGCGGCGCCTCGAGGGCGATCTCGCGGCCGCCGGCCAGGGCGAGCGGCGCGCATTCCGCGACCACGTCGCGCGCCAGGGCGGCAAGATCGAGGGGGGCTGCCCGCAACGCCGCCTGTTCCAGGCGGGCGGACGTCAGCAGCCGGTCGACGATCCGGCCCAGGCGATCGATATCGGCGCCCAGCCGCTCCGCCGTCGCCCGGTCGGCAAGGCTGTCGATCCGGGCACGCAGCACGGCGATCGGCGTCTTCAATTCATGGGCGGCATCGGCCAGGAAGCGGCGCTCCTTGGCGAAACTGGCCGCCACCCGGTCGAAGGCGGCATTGACGGCGGCGACCAGGGGCGCGATCTCCCGGGGGACGCGATCCTCGTCCAGGCGATCGCCGGCTTGGGTCGGGTCCAGGGCGCCCAGCCGCGCGGTCGCCGCCTTGACCGGGCGCATGGCACGGCGGATGGCGATATAGGCGACGACCAGCGACAGCAGCAGGGCGGGCACCGCCGACGGCGCGATTTCCTCGGTCAATTCCTCCCCCGCCCAGGACAGGGTGTCGTCCCAGGTACTGTCGGCCCGGGCGATGGCGACGCGCAGCGGCCGGCCGTCGACCGAAACCGTCATGATCGCGCCGTGCAGCGGCGTGCCGTCCGGCAGGCTGAGGGCAAGGCGGCTCTGCCGCCAGTCGCGCAGCCAGGTATCCCCGATGGCGGCGCGCAGCACCGCGCTGGAACCGGCCAGCCAGGAGCCGCTGGCCGGATCGAAAGCCAGGAACTGCAGGCTTCGGTCCTTTTCGAGGCGCTCGTGCCAATCGTCGGCGTCATGGTCGAGAACGAGCCGCCCCGCGCCGTCGAAACCGAGCGCATCGCCGAGGTCGGACGCCATATGTTCCAGGATCTCGTCGCGCCGGTCCTTCCGGTCCGAGAGGCCGGAGAGGATGAAACCGGCCGAAATCACCCCGAGCGCCAGGAGATTGGCGACGATCAGGGCGCGCAGGGTCTGCCCCGCCAGGCTGAACCGCCGCCTCATGACAGCGCCCGCAGCAGATAGCCGACACCGCGCAGGGTGACGATCTCGACCCCCGCCCCCGCCTCCGCCAGGCTGCGACGCAGGCGCGAGACCGCGGCCTCCAGCGCATTGGGCTCCACCGCCTCGTCCATGCCGTAGAGCGCCTCCAGGGCCGTGTCGCGCTGCACCGCCCGGCCGGCCCGGCGCAGCAGCAGGTCGAGCAAGGCGCGCTCGCGCCGGCCGAGCGGGACCGGCCGCCCCGCCACCCGCGCCTCGCCGTCGAATTCGACATCGGCAAGGCGGAGCACGGGGGCAAGGCTCGCCGGCGGCCGGCGCAGCAGGGCCCGCAGCCGGGCGACCAGTTCCGCCTGGGCGAAGGGCTTGCCCATGTAATCGTCGGCGCCCGCGTTCAAGCCTTCCACCCGGTCGTCGGTGGCGTCCCTGGCAGTCAGCGCCAGGATCGGCAGGCCGGGTTGCAGGCGGCGCAGGCCGGCGACGATGCCCAGCCCCTCGCCGTCCGGCAGGCGGCGGTCGAGCACGGCGGCAGCGAAAGGCCCGGCCGCGGCCAGCGCCAGGGCATCGGCCAGCGTCGGGGCAAGATCGACGGCGAAACCGTCGCGCCGCAGGTTGTCCGCGACCACGGGGCCGAGATCGCGATCGTCCTCGACCAGAAGAATGCGCATGGCGACGAAAACTCCATGTCCGTCAGGCAGCCGTCAGCTTTGCCCGCGATGATCCCCTCGTCGCCCAACCCTGTCGTCGCCGGCCAAGGTTTCCGCCCATGACACCGGCCCGAGCAGAATACCAAGGAGTTCATCATGCGTCATCTGTCCAGCCTCGCCCTCGGCCTTGCCACCCTGCTCGCCGCCGGCAGCGCCTTCGCTTCCGACGATCTTTGCACCGGCACCGGCCCGACCAAGACCGAAGCCGAGGTGCGGGCCCTCTATGAAGGCCAGGGTTACAAGATCCGCAAGTTCGAGACCGACGACGGCTGCTACGAGATCAAGGGCACCGATGCCGCCGGCAAGAAGGTCGAGGTCTATATCAACCCCTGGACCGGGGAAGCGGTGAAGACCAAGACCTACAACTGATCGTCCCGTCCCCTGATCGTCCCGTCTCCGGTGCCGGCCCCTCCCGGCATCGCCGGCGGCCCCGTATCCGCCCCCCTGCCCCTGGCGCGGCGGATACGGGGTTCGCCCCTTTTCTTCGAGGTTGCGTCATGACCGATACCGACGAACGCATGGTCGCCGTCTGGGACCCTTTCGTGCGGCTATTCCACTGGTCGCTGGTCGCCGCGATCGCCACCGCCTGGCTGGCGGAGGAAGGCGAGACCGTGCACCGCTATGCCGGCTATACTGCCGGCGGCCTGGTCGCCGCCCGGATCGCCTGGGGTTTCATCGGCACCCGCCACGCCCGCTTCGGCGATTTCCTGGCCTCGCCCCCGGCGGCACTGCGCTACCTGCGCGACGAGGCCCTGGGCCGGGGCAAGCGCTATCTCGGCCATAATCCGGCCGGCGCCGTGATGATCGCCGCCTTGATCGCGCTGGTCGCCGGAACCGGCTTCACCGGCTGGCTGTCGACCACCGACGCCTATTTCGGCGTCGACTGGGTGGGCGGCCTGCACGCGGTGCTGGCCAATACCATGCTGGCCTGCATCGGCCTTCATGTCGCCGGCGTCGTCTTCGCCAGCCTGCGCCACCGCGAGAACCTGGTGCGTGCCATGATCACGGGGCGGAAGCGCACCGATCAGGTCCCGCAATAGGCCTTCACTTCAGCGGGCGACAGCTTGCCGTCGCCGTCCGCATCGAGGCGGGCACCGCGTTCGGTCACCTTGGCCAGCATCTCGTCGACCGTCAGGCGGAAGTCGAGATCCTGGTCGGCGGACATGACGAGATCGGTGGTGATCGGCGTCATCAGGTAGCGGCGCATTTCCGGGTCCTGGATCTCGGTGCCGCCCGGCGTCTTCTGCGGCGCATTGGCGGGCGGCATCGGCACCGACAGCGCGGCGCGATATTCCGGCGGATAGGCCTTGGTCCGGTAGTCGGTCAGTTCGGTCGGGGTGATGAAACCATTGCCGTCCTTGTCGACCGCGGCGAAGAAGCGGCGGGCGTCGGCCTTGGCTTCGCCGAGATCGACGAAACCGTCCTTGTTGCCGTCGGCGCGGGCGAACCAGCGGCCCTGCGCCTCGGAACAACTGTCCTTCACGTCGAACAGCAGGGGTTCGCCCGACAGCGCCACCGGCGGCCCGACCTGATAGGTCGGCGTCGCCGAGCGGCGGCACGCGGCCAGCGACAGGGCTATCATCAGCACGACCACGGAACCGCGGACGAGACGCGCCCGCCGCCCTACGCTTGCAACCGTCACCATGTCCTCCCATTTTCGGCGATCCTATGGCCGGAACCGGGCGGGGGCAAGCCCGCCCGGCCGCCGGCCGTGCCCAGGGTCGCGAGGCAGGATCGAGGACAGGCCGGCCGGCCCCGGCGGCGGCGGGAGGTCGCCGCCGCCGGGGCCCGACCATCACCTCCTAGAAGAAGATGATGGTGCCGAGCGCGAAGAGATCCTCGGTGGCATCGCTGCCGTCGTGGGCCGTTGCCTCGGTGTGGATGTATTCGCCGACCACGGTCGCCCATTTGCGCAGGGCATAGCGGGCCTGGAACGCGGTCGATTCGTTCTTCTCGACCAGGATCGAGCGGGCTTCGCCCGCCGCGAGGTCGAGATAGGAGGCGCCGTAGCTGGCGCCCAGGGTGAAGCGGTCGAAGGTATAGCTGGCCTGGACCAGGAAGCCCTCCGAATCGCGGGCATTGCCGTTGGCCGCGATCGAGCCGTAGAACAGGCCGGTCGTGCCGATCGCCTGACCGTTGTAGTAATAGCCGAGCACGCTGGCGCCGCCATAGCTCAGCTTGCCGCCGATCTCGAAGGCATAGGCGGTGGTTTCCGCGTTGGTCGGCTCGCCCGCGTCGATATTGGCCGAGAGTTCCTGCACGATGCCGCCGGCGAACAGGCGCCCGCCGAAATCCCCCGACTTGAAGTCGTAGGTCAGCTTGCCCTGGAAGCCCGGTGTCTCATGGCCCGACAGTTTCGGCCCGAGCACGGCGACGGTGTCGAGCGGCTGGAAGATGCCGACGCTGGCCTTGAAACCGTTCAGGTCCGGCGTCGTATAGGTGAGCTGCGGCTGGAAGTCGGTATAGATGTAACCGGTGCCGATATGGCCGAGCGAGGTGTTCGACGGCGCCCCGTTGCTGCCCCCGGCGCCGACGCCGAGCAGCAGCATGTCGTTCAGGATCGCTTCCGAGCCGAACAGGCCGATGTCGCGGCCCGCCTTGAACTCGCCGAAGCGGTCGGAGGCGATGGTCATATAGACCTGGCGGAAGTCGATGCCCGAGGTGGCAAGGCCCTGGGGCGCGCCGCCCGAATTGGCGCCATTGGTATATTCGACGCTGTTGATGCCGGGATAGAGGCCGAAATGGCCGCCATAGGTGATGCCGTCGTCGGTGGTCGAGACGTCGATCTTCAGGAAGCCGGGCAGCAGACCGTTCCGCACCGACGACGTATCCTGCCGCCCGCCCACGGCGCCGAGCGCCACCGGCTGGTTGTTGCGGTCCTTGTCGCTGCCGACATAGAAGGCATTGACCGAGCCCGAGAGCGAGACGTCGACCGGCCCGATCTGCAGCCCGATGCCCTTGGCCGGGTCCTTGAAGCGGACGTAGAGATTGTCGCCCGAGGTGACCTCGGCCTTGGCGGCGGCGACGGCTGCGGCGGTCGCGGCTTCGGTCGCCTGGGCCTTCTCCGCATCCTCGGTCTGCTTGCGGCCCAGCAGGGTCCGATATTCGCTTTCGTTCAGGATCCCCTTGGCGCGCAGCTGGCGCAGCAGGTCCTCGGTCGCGTCCGCCCGCGCGCCCGGCATCATCGCCAGCGTCGCGATCGCCGTCGCGCCCAGCAATGTCCAAATCCCCTTCGTCCCCGACATGACGTCCCTCCCAATATTTTCCATGCTGGACGTAAAGGGCCGCCATCTCCGGCCCCGACGTCCAGTCGGAAGCAGCATTGGTGGGGAGGAATTTATTTTAAATGGTACTTTTAAATTAATACGATCGATGTAATACGACCTTATCCCATCCGATGATGAACTTTCGTCGGGGATAATAGACTTAAGTACCAGCCATCATACTTTCGGATGACGGGATCAGCGCCGCGCCATCACCACGATGTCGTAGGACGCATCGTCGCCCTCGCCGCGGGGGCGGGGCTCGCGGGAGACCTCGACCCAATCCGCCGGATCGGGGGTGGGGAACCAGGTGTCCCCCACAGGCGCAAGATCAAGCTCGGTCAGGACCAGGCGGTCGGCGAGGGGCATCGCCTGCGCGTAAAGCGTGGCGCCGCCGGCGACGATCACCGCATCGGCCCCCATGTCGGCGGCGAGCGCCTGGGCGAGGGCGAGGGCGGCGGGCAGGTCGCGCGCCACCTCGACCCCCGCCGCCGCAAAACCGGGATCGCGGGTGACGACGATGGTACGCCGCCCGGGCAGCGGCCGGCCGATCGATTCGTAGGTCTTCCGCCCCATGACCAGGGGCTTGCCCAGGGTCGCGGCCTTGAAATGGGCAAGGTCGCTGCGCATGCGCCAGGGCATGGCATTGCCGGCGCCGATGACGCCGTTCCGCCCGCGGGCGGCGACCATGACGACGGGAACGGCCAAGGCGGTCAGACCGCGATCGGGGCGGCGATGGCGGGATAGGCCTCGTAGCCCGCGATCACGAAATCCTCCAGCCGGTAGTCGAGGATCGAATCGGGGCGCCGGGCGAAATCGAGCCGGGGCCAGGGCTTAGGCACCCGGGCGGTCTGGGTTTCGACCAGTTCGCCATGGTTTTCATAGACATGGACGTCGCCGCCGAACCAATGCAATTCCCCCGGCAGCAGGTCGCATTGCTGGGCCAGCATGCGGATGAGCAGGCTCGCGGTCATCAGGTTGTAGGGCAGGCCCAGGCCGACATCGCAGCTGCGCTGGTGCAGCAGGCCGGACAGCCGCCCCTCGGCGACGAAATACTGATAGGTGGTATGGCAGGGCGGCAGGGCCATCCGGTCCACTTCCGCCACGTTCCAGCCGGCCAGCATCAGCCGGCGCGAGGTCGGGTTGGCGCGAATGTCGCGGACCAGCCGGGCGATCTGGTCGATCCCCTCCGGGTCGCGGCGATAGAGCCCGTCGCCCGCCGGCTCGTAGCGCGGCCAATGGCGCCATTGGGCGCCATAGACCGGGCCGAGGTCGCCCCAGGCGGCGGCGAAATCGGCATCGGCGACGATCCGCGCCTCGAAATCCCTCTGGGTGATGGCCTCGCCCGTCGCCTTGCGATAGCGCTCCAGCGGCCAATCGGTCCAGATGGTGACGCCTTCCTGCACCAGGGGGCGGATATTGGTCTCGCCGCGCAGGAACCACAGCAATTCGCGGACGATGGTCTTCCACGACACCCGCTTGGTGGTCAGCAGCGGCACCGTGCCGTCCGTGAGATCAAAGCGGAGACTCTGGCCGAACAGGGCGCGGGTGCCGGTGCCGGTACGGTCCTGGCGGCGCACGCCGTCCCGCCACAGACGGTCGAGCAGGTCGAGATAGCTGTATTCCGGATGGGTGCGGTCGAGCATGGGGCTCCTTCCCTCTGCTGCGAAGGGACCAAAATCCGCCCCGCCCGTCAAGCGCCGCCCCTTCCCTCGGCCCGGGGCAAGGCTTAAGTAAGAAGCACCATGAACGCCGAAGCTCCCCGTCAGGTCCGCCTCGCGGACTATCGCGCGCCCGCCTTCCTGGTGGACGCCATCGCCCTCGATTTCACCCTGAGCCCGCAGGCGACCCGAGTCGCGGCCCGCCTGTCGCTTCGCCGCACCGGCGAGCCGGGCGCGGCGCTGGTTTTGAACGGCGCCCGGCTGAAGACGCTGGGGCTTGCCATCGACGGCCGGCCGCTCGCGGCGGACGCCTATCAACTGACCGACGAGTTGCTGACCATTCCCGCCGTGCCCGATACCTTCACCCTGGAGACCGAGGTCGAGATAGACCCCGCCGGGAATACGGCGCTCGAAGGTCTCTATATGTCCGGCGGGCGCTTCTATACCCAGTGCGAGGCGGAGGGCTTTCGCCGCATCACCTGGTTCCCGGACCGGCCGGACGTGCTGGCCCGCTATCGCGTGCGGATCGAGGCGCCGGAGACCTATGGCCACCTGCTGTCGAACGGCAATCTGGTGGAACAGGGTGCCGCCGGCCCGGGCCGGCATTTCGCGGTCTGGGAAGATCCCTTTCCCAAGCCCTGCTACCTCTTCGCCCTGGTCGCCGGCGATCTCGACATGGTCGCCGACCGTTTCACCACCGCCTCCGGGCGCGGCATCGACCTGCGCCTCTATGTCGATCCGGGCCAGGGCCAGCGCGTGGCCTATGCCATGGACAGCCTGAAGCGCAGCATGCGCTGGGACGAGGACGCCTATGGCCGGGAATATGATCTCGACCTGTTCATGATCGTCGCCGTGCGCGACTTCAACATGGGGGCGATGGAGAACAAGGGGCTGAATATCTTCAACTCCTCCCTGCTCCTGGCCGATCCGGCGACGGCGACCGATTTCGATTACGAACGGATCGAAAGCGTGGTCGCCCACGAGTATTTCCACAATTGGACCGGCAACCGCATCACCTGCCGCGACTGGTTCCAGCTCTGCGTGAAGGAGGGGCTGACCGTCTTCCGCGACCAATCCTTCAGCGCCGACCAGCGCGGCGAGCCGGTGCAGCGGATCAAGGATGTCCGCGCGCTGCGCGCCCGCCAGTTCCCCGAGGATGCGGGGCCGCTGGCCCATCCGGCCCGGCCCGAGGTCTACCAGAAGATCGACAATTTCTACACCGCGACCGTCTATGAAAAGGGCGCGGAAATCTGCCGCCTGCTGAAGACCCTGGTCGGCCCCGCCGATTTCCGCCGCGCCATGGACCTCTATTTCGAGCGTTTCGACGGCCAGGCGGTGACGGTCGAGGATTTCCTGTCCTGCTTTGCCGAGGTCACGGGCCGCGACATGGCCGGCGTCCTCGCCTGGTATCGCCAGGCCGGCACGCCCAAGGTGACGGCCTCGCCAACCTGGAACGCCGCCGAGCGCACCCTCAGCCTGACGCTGCGCCAGGCGATCGGGCCGACCCCGGGCCAAGCGGAGAAACAGCCCCTGCCCATCCCGGTCCGCCTCGGCCTGCTGGACGAGGACGGCCGGGTGCAATCCTTCGCCGCCGCCGGCGCCACGGTCGAGGAAACCACCCTGGTCCTCGACACGGCCGAGGCGACGGTGCGGCTGGAAGGGGTCGCGCAGCCCCCCGTGCTGTCGGTGCTGCGCGGCTTTTCGGCGCCGGTCGTGCTCACCCTCGACGAGCCGGGGGAACATCGCTTCACCCGCCTCGCCCATGATCCGGACCTGTTCAACCGCTTCGAGGCCGGCCAGGGCCTTGCCCGCGACCTGATCCTGGCGGGTGCGGCCGGCAACGGCGATGCGGCGGGCGAGGCGCGCTATGCCGCGGCGCTCGGCCGGGCGCTGGCGGACCAGGGGGCGGAGCCGGGCTTCAAGGCCCTGCTGCTGTCCCTGCCGGGGGAACAGGAATTGGCGCTGGCGCGCACCCCGGCCGACCCGGAGGCGATCCATAGCGCCCGCGAACACTTGCGGCGCGTCATCGCCGATAAGCTGCGCCCGCAGTTGGAAGCCCTGCACGATGCTCTGGCGCCGGCCGGCCCCTTCTCGCCCGATGCGGACAGCGCGGGGCGGCGGGCGCTGCGGAACGGCGTGCTCGACCTGCTGGCCGCCGCCGCCGGCCCGGCCGACCTTGCCCGCGCCGCATCCCATGCCGCCGATGCTGCCGACATGACCCAGGCGCTGGGCGGCCTGTCCGCCCTGATGCTGATCGGCGGGCCGGCATTCGAGACGGCCCTGGCCGAATTCTACCACCGCTGGCAGGACGAGCCCCTGGTGGTCGACAAATGGTTCGCGCTTCAGGCGCGCGACCCTTCGGCCCAGGCGCTGGAGCGGGTGACCCGCCTGCTCGACCATCCGGCCTTCGACCGGCGCACGCCCAACCGCTTCCGCGCCCTGGTCGCGAGTTTCGCCCAGGGCAATCCCCGGCGCTTCCATGCGCCGGACGGCAGCGGCTATCGCTTCCTGGCGAACGAGATCCTGAAGGTCGACCTGATCAACCCGCAGGTGGCGGCGCGCCAGTTGGAACCCCTGGGCGGCTGGCGCCGCTACCGGCCCGACCTGGGCGCCCTGATGAAAGCGGAATTGGAGCGTATCGCCGGCTTCCCCGGCCTGTCGCGCAATGTCGCCGAACTGGCGGGCAAGGCGCTGGCGGACTGACCGCCGGCGCCCCCCGGGCTTTAAGCCTCAGTCCAGGAGATCGGCGGGAACCTTGCCGCCGTTCTCCGCCAGCTTGCGGATCACCACCTTGTGCAGCCAGATGTTCATGGCGGCGGAATCGTCGGTGCTGCCGGTATAGCCCAGTTCCTTGGCCAATTCCTTCCGCGACGACAGGCTGCTGTCCAGCTTCAGCGCCTTCAGCAGGTCGACGATGGAATGCTTCCAGTCGAGCTTCTGGCCGCTGGCGGCCACCGCCTGGTCGAGGATCGCCGCGACATCGACCACCGCCGCGGGCGCGGCCGGGGCAGCCGGGGCCGGTGCCGCCGCCGCTTCAGCGACGGGGGCGGGAGCGGCTTCCGCGGCCGCTTCCGGCGCGGGCGCGGCTTCCGCCTTGCCGAAGATCAGGCTTTTGATCGAATCGAAAACACCCATGTTCTCCTCCTTGGTCGGGCTTTGGACCGGTGAAACCATCGAAGAAGAAGGTTTCCAAACCGTGACGATGGCCCGCCCTCAATCATACAGCCGGGCGGCGAGCCTGTCCCGGACCGCGGGCCCGAGGCCGAGAAGGTCGCGGCAATAGGCATCGACCGTGCCGCAGGCCGCCTCGATCGCATCCAATCCGGCCTCGATATAGGCGGGATCGACGCCGGCGAAGGCGCGCATCACCCCGGGCCCCAGGTCGCCCGGCAGGTTCTGGGCGATCAGCCATCGGCTGCTCGCCGCCTCCAGTTCGGCCAGGGCATCGAGCGAGCGCATGTATTCGGCAATGATATCGGCCCGCGCCACCCCGAGAAGATGCTGGATCAGGGCGACCAGCAGGCCGGTGCGGTCCTTGCCCGCGGTGCAATGGATCAGCGCCGCGCCCTCGGTCTCGGCCAGGGCGGTGATGGCGCGGGCGAAAAGGTCGCGCCGGTCTTCGGAAAAGGGCGCGTGGCGGTAATAGTCGAGCATCATCCGCCGCCCCTCGCCGCCGTCGGCGAGGCCGCTGATCAGCCCGGCCAGATGGGCGGCATCGCCGCCCGCCGCACCTTCGGTCGCCAAGACGCGCCCGGCGAAGGCCGCCGGCAGGCGCGACGGTTCGCGCAGCCGCTCGTGCGGATGGCGGAGGTCGACCAGCAGGCCGAGGTTCAGCCGCCCCAAGTCGTCCACCCCCCGGTCGCTCAAGGCCGACAGGCCGGCGGAGCGGAACAGCCGCCCGCGCGCCAGCCGGCGCCCGCCCGCGGCCGCATAGCCGCCGAAATCCCGGAAATTGGTAAGCCCAGCCACCACCGTCATGATCCCCGTTCCCGTTGCGCCGCCGCAGCATAATCCTCGATCTTCATCTTGCCGAGTTGGGACATATGGACCTCGTCCGGCCCGTCGGCAATGCGCAGGAAGCGGTTCAGGGCGAAGAAGGAAGCGATCGGCGTGTCGTCGCTCACCCCCATGCCGCCATGGGCCTGGATGGCGCGGTCGGCAACCTCCTGCGCCATCCGGGGGGCGACGATCTTGATCGCGGCGATCAGGTCCCGCGCGCCCCTGGCGCCGTAGCGGTCCATCTGGTCCGCCGCCTTCAGGGTCAGAAGCCGGGCCTGTTCGATCTCGCAATAGGAGCGCGCGACATCCTGGCGGATGCTGCTCTGGTCCGCCAGCCGGCGGCCGAAGGCGATGCGCCCGTCGACCCGGCGGGCCATGATCTCCAGCGCCCGCTGGGCCTGGCCGATCGAGCGCATGCAATGATGGATGCGCCCGGGCCCGAGGCGGCCTTGCGCGATCTCGAAGCCCCGCCCCTCGCCGAGGATCAGGTTTTCCGCCGGCACCCGCACGTTTTCGAGCAGCACCTCGGCCTCGCCGCCCGGCGAATTATGGCTGCCGAAGACCGTGAGGTTGCGGGTGATCGTGATCCCCGGCGTGTCGCGCGGCACGATGATGGTGGAATGCTGGCGGTGCCTCGGGGCGGCCGGATCGGTCTTGCCCATGACGACCAGCAGGGTGCAGCGCGGGTCCATGATCCCCGAGATCCACCACTTCAAACCGTTGATGACGTAATCGCCGCCATCCCGCACGATCGAGGTTTCCAGATTGGTCGCATCCGACGAGGCGACCCGCGGCTCCGTCATCAGATAGGCGGAGCGGATCTCGCCGGCGAGCAGGGGCGCCAGCCAGCGCTCCTGCTGTTCGGGCGTGCCGTATTTGGCCAGCACCTCCATGTTGCCGGTATCCGGGGCGGAACAGTTGAAGATTTCCGAGGACCAGGGCACCCGGCCCATGATCTCCGCCAGCGGCGCATAGTCGAGATTGCCGAGGCCGGGGCTGAAGCGCCCGTATTCATGGGGCAGGAACAGGTTCCAGAGGCCCGCCGCCTGCGCCCGCGCCTTCAGGTCCTCCAGCACCGGCCAGGGCCGCCACAGGTTGGCCGGATCATGGGTGAAGGCGTGGCGCTCGGCTTCCACCGGGTAGACGTGCTCGTCCATGAAGGCGGTCAGGCGGGCGATCAGGGCCAGGGTCTTGTCGCTGTGCTCGAAATTCATGGTTGCCTCCGTCAGGACAGGATCAGGCCGCCGTCGACGATCAGGGTCTGGCCGACGACATAGGCGGCGAGCGGCGAGGCCAGGAAAGCCGCCGCCCCCGCCATGTCGGCGGGCGTGCCCATGCGCCCGAGGGGGATGGCAGCCAGCGCCATCTCGCGGCGCTTGGGGTGTTCCGTCGTCACCTTGGTCAGCTTGGTATCGACGAGGCCGGGGGCGATGCCGTTCACCCGGATCCCTTCGGGCGCCAGCGCCTCGCCCAGCGTCCGCGTCAGGGCGACGGCGCCCGCCTTCGAGGCGGCATAGGCCGGATTGCCCCGATTGGCGATGAAACCCGAGACGGACGAGATGATGACCACGCAGCCTTGCGCCTCGCGCAGGTACGGGCGGAATTTCGTGATGCAATGCATCACGCTGTTGAGATTGACCGCGATCACCCGGTCCCAGCCCGCGCGCGCGAATTCGCCCTGCTTGTAGAGAACGGTGCCCTGGCTGAGGACCAGCACATCCAGGCGGGGAAACGGAACGGGGGCCATCTCGAGCGCCGCCGGATCGCCGACATCGACGGCATCATAGCCAAGGCCCGACAGGTCCGAACCCTCGCTGCCGGCGTAATCCGCGGCGGACGGCCTTGTGCCCCAGACATGGACGACAGCGCCCCGGCGGCGGAAATCCCGCGCGATGCCGTTGCCGATGCCGCTGGAACCGCCCACGACCAGGACGTTGCGGCCGGTGAAATCGAGTTCGTTCATCTGTCTCCCTCCCCACGCTGTTCAGGAAATCCAGCCGGCGGCGCGCTCGAACAGCGCGACCGCGGCCGCATGCAGCAGGTCCCCCGTCGCCTTGGGCGCCTTGCCGGCGCCGGCCCTGGCGTTCGTCCCTTCGAGAATGATGCCGAGCTTGTAACAGGCGAGGACCGCATACCAATCGACATGCGACAGGTCGCGGGCACTGAGGGACCGGTAATGTGTCACGAGATCTGTCGCCGCCGGGAACCCGGTCCAGGGCGTGACGCCGAGGCCGGCGACCGCAGTGCCCGCCTCGTCCGGCCAGGTGGCGATCAGCCAGCCGAGGTCGATCAGCGGATCGCCGATCGTGGTCAATTCCCAATCGACGATGGCGGCGAGTTCCGGCCCGCCGTGCTCGAACATGACGTTGGCCAGGTGATAGTCGCCGTGGATGATGCCCGGCGTGAATAGCGGCGGCCGGTGGCGGTCCAGCCAGTCGGCGATGCGCGCCACCCCGGGCAGGGCGGCGGGGCCGGCCCAGCCGGGATATTCGCCATAGGAATCCAGCTGGCCGCGCCAGCGCGCCACCTGGCGTTCCAGATATCCCTCCGGCCGGCCGAAATCGCCGAGGCCGGCGGCATGGTGATCGACCGCGCCCAGGCGGGCGATGCCCTCGACCAGGGACAGGCCCATGCGCCGGCGCAGGGCCGGATCGCCGGCATGCAGGGCGGGCAGGCCGGTGGTGGCGTTGAAGCCCGCGACCGGGGTCATCAGGTAGAAGGCGGCGCCAAGGACGGTTTCGTCCGGGCAGGCGGCGATCAGGCGCGGGTGGGGCACGTCGGTGCCGGCCAGCGCCGCCAGCATGCGCATCTCGCGGCGCATGGTTTCGTTCGAATGGGCACGCAGATGCAGCGGCGGCCGGCGCAGGACATAGAAGGTCCCATCGCGCTCGAAGCGCAGCAGGATATTCTGCGTGCCGCCCGCCAACAGTTGCGCCCCGCCGATCGGCCCCCGGCCCAGGCCCCGGGCGGTCATCCAGGCCGCCAGCGCCGCCAGATCGACCGGTATCTCCCGCTCGGGCATCTCCCCTCCCCTTATTTAAGTCAATTGGATAATTTATTTGAAAGCAGTGAGCCGTTCGGAATAGCCTGTCAAGACGAAGCTGGAGGCACGGCCATGGCGGGATTGACGCCGCGCGATCAGGTGAAAAGGGCGGCGCTGCGCCTGTTCGCGCGCCACGGCGTCGACGGCGTCACCGTGCGCCGGATCGCGGAGGCCTGCGGCCAGAAGAACCATGCCGCCGTCGGCTATTACTTCGGCTCGAAGGATGCGCTGGTGCGCGAACTGGTCACCGACGGCGCCAGGGTGATCGACGAGCGGCGCAACGCGATGCTGGACCGGCTGGAGGCGGGCGGGCGGCGGCCGCGCATCGCCGATATCGCGGCGGCCCTGGTCGAACCCTCCATCGGCCTTGCGGCGGCGGGAGAGGAGGAAGCCTATATCCGCTTCATCCAGATGCTGATGCTGAACCGGCGCGACCTGTTCATGGATGCGCTGGAGGGGCGGTGGAATTCGGGCTATCTCCGCTGCCTGGACCATTTGCGCCGGCTGCTGCCGAAACTGAGCCCCGCGATGCAGAACCAGCGCTTCGTCTTCATCGGCGCCTATCTGGCCGGGGTCCTGGCGCTGCGCGAGGCCGCACTCGGCGACCGCAGCCGGCCGCATCGCCTGTGGGACGCGCCGGAGACCCTGGCCGACATCATCCGCACCCTGACCGCGATCCTGGACGCCCCCGCGGGCGACGGTCCCGGCGCCGAGGCGGAGGCGACGGCCGCCGTCGTCGGCTCGGTCGGCGTGATTCTGTCCTGAAAGCGATCAGGCCTTGGCGCCCGGCGCCGCGGCGGCCGCATCCAGGGGCCAGCGGGCGCGCGGCTTCAGGTCCAGGGGATCGCGCCGGCCGGCGCGGAAATGCTCGATCCCGGCCCAGGCGATCATGGCCGCATTATCGGTGCAGAGACGGATGGGCGGGGCGACGAAGGGCACGCCCGTTGCCGCCGCCAGCGCTTCCAGCCGGGCGCGCAGGTGCTTGTTGGCGGCGACCCCGCCGGCGACCACCAGGGGGCTGCCCGGCGGCATCAGGGCGATGGCGCGGCGCGTCCGGTCCACCATGACGGCGCCGACCACGGCCTGGAAACTGGCGGCGAGATCGGCCTTGTCCTGCTCAGCCAGCGGCTGGGGCAGGGCCGCCGCCGTCTCGCGCACCGCCGTCTTCAGGCCGGAGAAGGAAAAGTCGCAGCCCGGCCGCCCGATCATGGGCCGGGGCAGGGCAAAGCGGGCCGGATCGCCGGCCGCCGCCGCCCGTTCCACCGCCGGCCCGCCGGGATAGCCGAGGCCGAGCAGTTTCGCCGTCTTGTCGAAGGCTTCGCCCACCGCATCGTCGATCGTCGTGCCGAGACGGCGATAGCGCCCCACCCCCTCGACCGCCAGCAACTGGCAATGCCCGCCCGAGACCAGCAGCAGCAGATAGGGAAAGGGCACCTCGGCCACGAGGCGCGGGGTCAGGGCATGGCCTTCCAGGTGATTGACGCCGATCAGCGGCTTGCCCGCGCCGAGGGCCAGGGCCTTGGCCGTGGTCAGGCCGACGATGACGCCGCCTATCAGCCCCGGCCCCGCCGTCGCCGCGATGGCGTCGATCTCGGCCAGGGTCACCCCCGCCTCGTCCAGGGCGCGGCGGATCAGCCCGTCGAGATGGCTGACATGGGCCCGGGCCGCGATCTCGGGCACGACGCCGCCATAGGGGCGGTGATCGTCGAGCTGCGACAGCACGACATTGGACAGGATCCGCCGGTCGCCGGCCACCACGGCAGCCGCCGTCTCGTCGCAGGACGATTCGATTCCGAGCACCAGGGCGGGCGTCTCGGCCATGCCGGGGGGTTTCCTTGTGGGCGAGGTGAATGTTAGATGCGTGCCGTAACATTGGAAGCACGGACCTTGCAAGCAACCTTGAAGATCGGGACCCGGGGCAGCCCCCTTGCCCTTGCCCAGGCGCATATGGTGCGCGACCTGCTGGTCGCGGCCCACCCGGGCCTGCCGGTGCCGGAGATCGCCGTCATCAAGACGACGGGCGACCGCGTCCAGGACCGCACCCTGTCCGAGATCGGCGGCAAGGGCCTGTTCACCAAGGAAATCGAGGACGGCCTGCTGGCGGGCAGCATCGATCTCGCCGTCCATTCCATGAAGGATGTGGCGACGGCGCCGCCGGACGGCCTGACCATCGACTGCTACCTGGAGCGGGAAGACCCGCGCGATGCCCTGATCGGCGCCGCCGGCCTCGACGCCCTGGCCCCGGGGGCCCGGATCGGCACCGCCTCGCTGCGCCGGGGCGCCCAGGTGAAGGCGCGCCGCCCGGATCTCGTGGTCGAGCCCTTGCGCGGCAATGTCGGTACCAGGCTGGCCCGGATCGCCGAGGGCGCCTTCGATGCCACCTTCCTGGCCCTTGCCGGCCTCCGCCGGCTCGGGATGGCGGAGCGGGCCGACGGCATTCTCGAACCCGAGGTGATGCTGCCCGCGATCGCCCAGGGCATCGTCGGCGTCCAGCGCCGCAGTAGCGACGAGACGGCGGCCCGCCTGCTGGCGCCCCTGAACCATGCCGAAAGCGCCCTGGCCGCCGCCTGCGAGCGCAGCTTCCTGGCCGGGCTGGACGGCTCGTGCCGGACGCCGATCGCCGGCCTCGCCCGGCTGGACGGCGCCGGCAGCCTGCATTTCCTGGGCGAGACCCTGGCCCCCGACGGCAGCGCCCGCCTGACCGTCGAACGCCGCGGCGCCGCCGGGGATGCGGCGGCGATCGGCGCCGAGGCCGCCCGCGACCTGCTGGCGCGCGGCGCCCGCGACCTCCTGCGCGGAGCCTGACCGCCCATGCGCCTGCTGATCACCCGAATCGAGGAAGAGGCACGGCGCCTCGCCTGGGCCCTGGAACGCCACGGCCACGACAGCGTGCTGGCGCCCCTGCTGGAAATCCGCTTCCGTGCCGATGCCGCGATCGACACCGTGGGCGCCCAGGCCCTGCTGGTGACCAGCGGCAACGGCATCGCCGGCCTCGCCCGGGCGGTGGAGCGGCGCGACATTCCGCTCTATGCGGTCGGCGATTCGACCGCGCGCCGGGCCCGCGAGGCGGGTTTCGAAACCGTGGTCAGCGCCGAGGGCGATGTCGTCGCCCTGACCGCCCTCGTCGCCCGCGCCCTCGAACCGGCGGCGGGACGGCTGATCCACGCCGGCGGCGCCACCGTGGCGGGCGATCTTGCCGGCGATCTCCGCGCCCGCGGCTTCACGGTCGAGCGGGTCGCGCTTTACGACGCGGTGCCGGTCGACCGCCTGCCGCCGGACGCAGTGGAGGGGCTGCATGCCGGGGCTTTCGACGGCATCCTGTTTTTCTCTCCCCGCACTGCGGCGACCTTTGTTACCCTCGCCTCGGTCCTGTCGCCGAAGATCGATTTCGGCGGCATGACGGCCTACTGCCTGTCGGCGGCGGTGGCATCGGCGCTGGCACCGCTCGGCTTCGGCCGGGTCCGGGTCGCGGCCGAGCCGACCGAAGCCGCCCTGGTAGCCCTGATCGGCGAGGCCGGTGCGGAAGCACCGGCGCAAGCAACGGAGCATGAGATGACCGAGCGTCCCGACCAGCCGGGTTCAGCCCCGGACCAGCGCGACGACCTCGACCAGCGCGACGGGACCGGCCCCGTTGCCGCTCCCGAACCGCCTGCTGCCGAAACCGAGATCCCGGTGCTCGACAAGCCGCTGGAAGACCCGCCGCCCCGGCTCGATTCGCCGGCCTATGCGGTGCCGCCGCCCGCCCGCGGCTCGCGCCGGAGCCTTTGGTACGGCGTTGCCGCCATCGCCCTGATCGGCGCCGGCGCCTTCGTCTGGCACCGCTATGGCGACCGTATCGCCACCACCCTGGCCCCGGCCCCGGCGGCGACCGCCCCTGTTGCCGCCGCCGGCGATGCCCGGCTGGGCGCCCTCGAGGCCGCCGTCGCCGGCCTCGACCGCAAGATCCAGGCCCTGGAAGCCCGGGTCGCCGAACTTCCCGCCACGGCGGACAAGGATGCGCTCGAAGAATTGCGCGGCGAGATCGCCGCTTTGCGCGAACGCCAAGGCGTGCTGGAGGAAAGCCTGGGCGCGGCCGAGGACGCCGCCGCCGAGGAGGAGGCGACCCCGGCCGCCCCCGCACCGGCCCCCGCGCCCGGCCTGATGGCCGATGCCGCCCTCTCGGCCCGCCTGGCCGCGATCGAGGCGAAACTGGCCGCCCCCGCCGCCGACGCCGGCCAGATCGCCGCCCTCGAGCGCGAGATCGCCGCCCTGAAGGCGGCGGCCGGTGCCAATGACGCGCGCATCGCCGCCGAGACCGAGAAATTACGCGCGGTCGGCCGCGGCGTCGCCCTCGTCTACGGCATCGGCCGGCTGCGCGGCGCCCTGGCGGCGGAAGCGCCCTATGCGGCAGCACTCGCCACCGTGCACAGCCATTTCGAAGCCCTGAAGCTCCTGGCCGAGCCGGCGATCGGCAAGGCGCTGGAAACCCTGGCCGCCCGGGCCGACAAGGGCCTGCCGACGCGGGCGGCCCTGGCCACCGCCTTCTCGCCCCTGGCCCGTGCCGCGGTGCAGGCGGCGAATATTCCGGCGGATGCCGATGTCGTCGACCGCCTGCTGGCCGAGGCCGGCAATCTGGTCACCATCCGCCCGGTGGGCGAGGTGGCGGGGGAAGACGCTGCCGCCGTCATCGCCCGGGCCGAGGTCCGGCTGGCCCGCAACGACCTGGCGGGTGCCGTCGCCGAGATCGCCAGGCTCCAGGGCGGGGCGGCCGCGGCGCTTGCCCCCTGGCGCGCCGAAGCGGAGGCGCGGCTGGCCGCCGAAGCGGCGGTCGACCTGCTGGACGGCGAAGTTTCCGCCCGCTTTGCCGAGGCGAACTGAGCCATGCGCGCCGTCCTCAAGATCGCCGCGATTTTCGCCGTCCTTCTCGGCATCGCCGCCGTCGCCGCCTGGCTGGCGGACCGGCCGGGCGCGATCGCCGTCGAATGGCTGGGCTACCGGATCGAAACCTCGGTCGGGGTGCTGCTCGTCGCCCTGGTGCTGCTGGTCGCCGTGCTGGCCGCCCTTGGCCGGCTGATCCTGCTGGTCTCGCGCGGGCCCCGTATCCTTGCCCGCCGGCGCGAACTGAAACGGCGGCGCCAGGGTGAACTGGCGCTGGTGCGCGGCCTCGTCGCGGTCGCCGCCGGCGATGCCCGGGACGCGAAGAAACAGGCCGTCGCGGCCGAAGGCGCGACCGAGGGGTCCCCCCTCGCCCTGCTGCTGGCGGCCCAGGCGGCGCAATTGAACGGCGACATGGCCGCCGCCGAGCGCGCCTATCACCTGATGCTGGAAAACGACGAGACGAAATTCCTGGGCTTGCGCGGGCTGATCGTCATGGCGCGGCGCCGGGGCGACAACGACACGGCGCTGGCCCGCGCCCGGGAAGCCCAGGCGCTGCGCCCCGGCGCGCCCTGGGTGGCGAGCGAGATCTTCGGCCTGCAAGCCGCCCTCGGCGAATGGCGCGCGGCGGAGGAGACCCTGGTCGGCGCCCTTCGCCACAAGCTGATCGACAATGCGGAGGGCAAGCGCCACCGCGCGGTCGTGCTCGTCGGCCAGGCCGATGCCGCGCTGGCCCGGGGCGACACGCGGGAAGCCCTGTCCCTGGCCGAGACCGCCCATACGCTCGCCCCCGGCCTGATCGCGGCGACCACCCGGCTGGCCCGCCTGCTCGCCACCTCCGGCAAATTGCGGAAGGCGGAGCGGCTGATCGAAAACGCCTGGGGCGAGAGCCCGCACCCCGATCTCGCCGACGCCTATGCCGCCATCGCCCCCGAGGCGAGCGAGGAGGAAAAGGCGAAGCGCCTGCAAACCCTGGCCGCCATCAATCCCGGGGCGCGGGAAAGCCGGCTCCTGGCCGCGGAACAATCGCTCAACCTCCGCCAATGGGCGGTGGCGCGGGAAGCGCTGATGGTCCTCGTCACCAACAACGAGGCGACGCGGCGGACCTTCGACCTGCTGGCCGAACTGGAACGGCGCGAGAAGGGCGACGAGCGCCGCGCCGCCGAATGGCACGAAAAGGCGAATTCGGGCGAGGGCGAGCCGCGCTGGTTCTGCGATGCCTGCGGCCATACCCCCGCCGCCTGGGCGCCCCATTGCCCGGCCTGCCATTCCTTCGACAGCCTGCATTGGCGCGCCCCCGGCGCCATCACCGAAATCCTGCCGCCGCCGACCGCGCCGGCCGACGGCACCCTGCCCGCCGCGCCGGTGGTCCGGGCCGGCTGATCCCCCTCTCCCCGGTCAAGGGCGTTCAGGCGTGCAGCCGACCTTCGCGCGTTTCCTGTGGCGGCATACGGCGCGCAGCCAGTTCGCCCTGCTCGGCATCGCCTTCGCCTCCTTTCCCTTCCTCTGGCTCTATTACGAGATGCCGAAGGAAATCGTCGCCCTGATCGGCGGCGGCATGACCGGGGGCTTCCGCGTGTTCGGCCTTGCCCTGCCCGCCGGCCTGTCCCTGACGACCGAGGGCATGCTGGCCGGACAATGCGCGCTCCTCCTCCTGCTCGTGCTGATCAACCAGCGCTTCCGGCTTGCCATCAACCGGCTGCGCTGCCTGACGGCGGAGCGGGCGCTGCGCCGCATCCGCTTCGAGATCCTGTCCCTGGTGCTGCGCTTCCCGCTGCATGCCTTCCGCCAGCGGACCGCGGGCGAGACGATGGCGACCATGGGCGGCGAATTGGACGCCCTCAGCATGCATGTCGGCGATGCGGTGGCGGTGCCGGCCTATCAGGGTGGCACGCTGGTCGTGATCCTGACCTTCCTGTTCCTGCAGGATCCCCTGATGGCGCTGGGCGCGATGCTGCTCTATCCCGCCTCGATGCTGATCGTGCCGCGCCTGCAGCGGCGGGTGAATGCGCTGTCGCGCCGGCGCGGCATCCTGATGCGCGGCTTCGGCGAGCGGATCGACGAGACTTTCCGCCTGATCACCGATATTCACGCCAACGGCCAGGTGCGCTGGACCCGGGCCTGGATCGGCGCCCGCCTGGGCGAGATCTTCGCCATCCGCCTGTCGATCCACGGCGAGAAATTCGCCATCAAGACGGTGAACACCCTGGTCCAGCAGGCCGGGCCGATCCTGTTCTACGCCCTTGGCGGCATCCTGGTGCTGGAGGGCCGGCTCGGCATCGGCACCCTGGTCGCGGTGCTGGCCGCGCATAAGGACATGGCGGCGCCCTGGCGCGAATTGCTCGACTGGTATCAGGCGCGGGAAGACGCGGAGGTCAAATACGACACCACCCTGCGCCTGTTCAACCGCCCGGACCTGCGCCCGGCCCCGGGCGCCGAGACCGAGATCCCGTCCCTGCGCGGCTCCTCGATCACGGTCGAGGACCTGACCGTCCGCGACGAGGGCGAGGCCATCCTCCTCGACCGGGTGTTCCTGACCGTCGCCGCCGGGCGGCTGACCGCCATCGCCGGGCCGACCGGCAGCGGGCGGGAAGTCCTGGCCCAGGCGCTCGCCGGCCTGATCGAGCCGGCGGGCGGCCATATCGCCGTCGGCGGCCACCGGGTCGCCGACCTGTCGATGCAGGCGGCGGGCCGGCATCTCGCCTATGTCGGGCCGGGCTCGGGGCTTCATGCCGGCTCGATCCGCTCCAACCTCGTGTTCGGGCTGCGCCGGGCACCGCCCGCCGGCGCCCCGACCCCGGCGCAGGACGAGGCGGCCCGGGCCGGCAACCCGGCCGATGCGGCGGATGCGGACTGGATCGATTACGCCGCCGCCGGGGTCGCCGACCGGGCCGGCCTCGATACCCGCATGATCGCCCTACTGGCCCGCCTCGGCTTCGACGATTCCCTGCTCCGCCTCGGCCTGCAATCAAGCCTGACCGCGAGCCAGGAGCCGGCCCTGGCCGCCGGCCTGATCGCCGCCCGGGCGGCGCTGGCCGAACGGCTGGCGGCCGGCGGCGACGAGGCCCTGATCGCCCGCTTCGATCCCGAGCGCTACAACGACCATGCGACCTTGGCGGAAAACCTGCTGTTCGGCCTGCCGCGCGACGGTACCCTGGTGCCGGAGCGGTTGGCCGACCATCCCTTCATCCAGGATTTCCTGGCCCGGGCCGGGCTTCTGGACCGGCTGCTGGAGGCCGGGCGGCGCATCGCCGGCGTGATGGTCGAACTTTTCGCCGATCTCGATCCCGGGCATGAGATGGTGCGGCGCTTCGCCCTGGTCAGTGCCCAGGAACTGCGCCGCCTGAAGGTGATCGCCGGCCTCGGCCCGGTGCCGCCGGCCAAGGGCGACCGGCAATTGCTGCTGAACCTGCCGTTCCGGGTGGTGGCCGCCCGCCACCGGCTGAATGCCATCGACGACGGCCTGAAGGCGGCGGTGGTCGCCGCCCGCCAGCCGCTGGCCGCCGCCCTGCCCCCGGCCCTGGCCGCCGGCATCTCCCGTTTCGAGCCGGCGGCGATCAACCCCGCCGCCTCGATCCTGGACAATGTGCTCTATGGCCGGATCGCCCTCGACCGGGCGGGGGCATCGACGCGGGTGCCGCAATTGGCCGCCCAGGTGCTGGAGGACCTGGACCTCGGGCCGGCGATCCGCCGCCTCGGCCTTGCCTTCGATGTCGGCATCGGCGGGGCGCGCCTTGCCCCCGGCGAGCGCCAGCGCCTGATCCTGGCCCGCACCCTGCTGCGCGGGCCGGATGTGATCGTGCTGGACGACGTGCTCGGCACGTTGGACAGTGCGTGCCGGTCCAGCGTGATGGATATCCTGCGCGAGGAAGCCGCCGCCGGTGCCTGTGTCGTCGCCACCGTCGGTGATGCAGGCCACGCGCAGGGCTTCGATCGTGTGGTAACTATGGAGCGCGGCCGGGTGATGCGGCCGGAAGAGGAATTGTGACATGAGCCTGAGTGAAGACGCCGCGACCCTTGCCGGCGTGCCCTTGTTCCAGGGCGTCGATCCGGCGCGTCTCAAGCTGATCGCCTTCGCCGCCGAGCGGCAGACCGTGCCCGCCGGCACCCTCCTGGTGCGCCAGGGCGAGGCGGGCGACGCGGTCTATGTCGTGCTGTCGGGCGAGGCTTCGGCCCTGGTCGATGCCGCCGACGGCTCGACCATCCGTGTGGGCGGGGTGCCCGCCGGCACCCTGTTCGGCGAGGTCGCCCTGCTGGCCGACGTGCCGCGCACCGCGACCGTGAAGGCCGATACGGAAGTGGCCGTGCTGCGCCTCGACGCCGACCTGTTCTTCGACCTGGTGCAGGAATTCCCCGGCGTCGGCATCGCGGTCATGCGCGAATTGGCCCGCCGCCTGGACCGTTCCACCGCCCTGCTGCGCGACCGCCGCTGATCACCACAGCCGCTGGCGATAGCGCAGCATGCCCAGGACTTCGTCCGGGGCAGCGGCGCTGTTGCCCGGCTGGCTGACATAGAGCAGGTTGACGCCGAACAGGCCGCGCTCGCCCACCGGCAGGGCGTAGAAGGCTTCGAGGTCGACCTCCCGCCCGCCGCCGTCGAGGCCGACGGCGACCGTATCGCCGTAGACCCTGCCGTCCGCATCGCGCCCGAGGGGCCGGTCCAGGACGAGGTCGCCGCCCCGCCCGCTCAGGGGCTGATGGGCGCCGAACCCCCAGAAATCGCCGGCCATGGCGGCATTGCGCCCGACCACGCCAAGGCTCCAGGCATCGCTGGCGATCTCGGCCCCGCCGATGAAGGCGCCCGAATCGAGGGAGCGGGTGGTCGCCCGGTCGTAGCGGGCATAGAGCATCGTATCGGCCGACAGGGCGAGGCGCGCCCCGACCGAGACCTGGACGGTTTCCGCCCGCTCGACGGCGAGCAGCCCGGTGCCCGACGCCCCCAGCATCCCGCCCTCCTCGCGGAGATAGGCGATGCCGCCTTCGAGGGTCAGGCCGCCGCCGGCGTCGAAGCGCAGCCGCGCCTCGGCGGCACTGGCGCCACCGGCGCCGATATCGTCGCCCGGCGCCTTGTTCATGAGGGTGACGGTCAGGGCGACCTGGCCGTCGAGCGCGCTGTCGATGCCGAGCATGGCCCCGCCGTCCGCCAGCGCCAGGACGCCGGGGACGAAGGCGCCGTCGCTGAGGGCAAGCCCCGCCTGATAGGGCAGGTCGGCATAGGCCGGGGCCACCTCGGCGAAGCCGGCGTTGAGGCCGGCGAACAGCACCGTCCCCTTGTCGAGGGCGAGGCGGGCCGCGACCACGGTTTCCGTGCCCGCGCGCGACAGCCCCTGAAGGGCGGCATAGGCGCCGATATCCTGGCGCCGTTCCGACAGCGAGAGCGAGAGGCCGGGCCCGCCCGAACGCGCGGCGAAGAAGCCGGTGCCGAAATCGCCGAAGGCGAGATCGCCGACATCGAGGCCCCGCCCGGCCGACACCAGATCGCCCAGGTCGCCAGCGAAGGTGGCACCGTCGTAACTGTCGAACAGGGCGACCGGCACGGCGGCAAGGGCATGCACCAGCGCATCGCCCAGGACCGCATTGCCGGTCAGGCTGCTGCCCGCGGCGGAGGCCGTCAGGCTACCGGTCGAAACCGTGCTGCCGACCGCATTGGCGACCAGGGTGCCGATCGGCCGGGTCGCGGCGCCGAGGTCGAGCAGGCCCCGGCCATAGGTCGCGCTGTCGGCATAGCGGCCGGTCGCATCGGCGGTGGCCAGCAGGCGGCTCACCACCTGGGCCGAGGTCAGTTCCGGAAAGCGCGAGGTGACGACGGCCAGCGCGCCCGAAACCACCGCCGCCGCCATCGAGGTTCCGCTCATGCTGACATAGCCGCCGCCCGCATCGCTCGAGGTGATGCGCGAGCCGGGCGCCGCCAGGCACCAGGAGGCCGCAGCCCCGCAGGCATTGGCATAGGTGGCGAGCACGCCGTTGCTGCCGACCGCGGTCACGGCGACGAACAGGGACTGGGTGTCCGGCGCCGTCTGCGGCACCAGGGCGGTGGTGCCGGGCTGGGCCTTGCCCTCGTTCCCGGTCGAGAAGACGGTGATGGCGCCGAGCCGGGCGGCATGGCGCACCGCCGCGACCAGGGCCGCCGATTGCGGATCGCCGACCGCGGAGCCCCAGCTGTTGTTGATGATGTCGGCCCCGGCATCGGCGGCATAGGCGATGCCGTCATAAGGGGCGCTGCCGGCACCGCGGTTGCCGTCGCCGTCGTCGACGAAGCTCGCGACCGGCAGGATGGTGGCGGACCAGGCCACCCCTTCCATGCCGCTGCTATTGCGGTTGGCGGCGATGATCCCGGCGAGATGGGTGGCGTGGGTGTTCACGGTGGTGTCGTCGGTCAGGTTGCGGCCGCCGCCGGCTATCCGCCCCGCCAGTTCGGCGACACCGGTATCGACCAGCCCGTCGTTGACCGCGACCACCACGCCCTGGCCCGACGCCCCGGTGGCATAGGCGGCGGAAGCGTTGATCATGTCGAGGCTGTAGTTCCGCCAATATTCCGCCGTCTCGAAGGAGGCGGCGGGCGCCGGCACCAATTGGGCGGTGAGCGCGGCGACCGGCGCCGTCACCAGGCTGGCGACCGTATCGACCGCCTGGACGGCCGCGGGGGTCTGGGTGGCGGGCGCGGTCAGGGCGGCTTCCGGCGCGGCGCTGGAGCCGCCGGAGGCCGCGGTGGCATCGCCGCCCCCGCCCCCACCCCCGCCGCCACCGCAGGCGGCCAGCAAGGCAAGCAAAGACACCGAAACACAACGGCCGGCACGGGGGCCAAAGGCGAAGCGCTTGTTCCTGGTCATTCCGGTGATCCGCCCAAGAAAGGTTTATCACCGAAATGGGGACATATGCCGGGTTAATGCTTCCTAAATGGGAGCAATTTTTCAGACCTCCAGGGTCAGCAGGACCGGGACATGGTCCGACGGCTTGTCCCAGCCCCGGGCCGCGCGCAGGATTTCCGTCGACACCAGGCCGTCCTTCAGGTCCGGCGTCACCCAGATATGGTCGAGACGGCGGCCCTTGTCGGCGGCAGCCCAATCGGCGGCGCGATAGGACCACCAGGAATAGAGCTTCTCGGTCGCCGGCACGAAATGGCGCACGGCGTCGACCCAATCGTGTGCCGCCTGGACCTCGGCCAGGAGATCGGTCTCGATCGGGGTATGGCTGACCACGTCGAGGAGTTTCTTGTGGCTCCAGACGTCATGTTCGAGCGGCGCCACATTGAAATCGCCGACGACGACGGCCCGCTTGGTCTGCGCGCGGCGGGCCTCGCCCCATTGGACCATTTCGCGCAGGAATTTCAGCTTGTGGTCGAATTTCGGATTCACCGCCGGGTCCGGCTCGTCGCCGCCGGCGGGGATATAGAAATTATCGAGGAGAACGTCGTTCTCCAGCCGGACGCGCAGGTGCCGGGCGTCGCCCATCGCGCACCAATCGTCCTTCTCGACCGTCTTGAACGGGATTTTCGAAGCGATGGCGACGCCGTGATAGCCCTTCTGCCCGGCGATGGCCAGATGGGGATAGCCGGCCTCGATCAGGGCATTGCGCGGGAAAGCGTCCTCGATCGTCTTGATTTCCTGAAGGCACAGGATGTCCGGCGCGTGGCCGGCCAGAAACTGTTCGACGATGCCGATGCGCAGGCGCACCGAATTGATGTTCCAGGTGGCGATGGTGATGGCCATGGCGGGTCCTTCAGCCGGGGGTGGCCGGCGCGTCCAGAAAAGTGACTTCGCAATCGGCCTGCGGCAGGGCCCGGCAGGCCAGGATCAGGCCGGCCGCCGCCTCGCGCTCGGTCAGGGCGAAGCCGGCATAGGGCTTCAGGTCGACCGCGCCCGAGACCAGCACCGACTTGCAGCGCCCGCAGGTGCCGCCCCGACAGAAGAAGGGATAGTCCAGGTCCTCGTCGAGGGCGGCATCCAGGATCGTCATGCCGCGCGGCACCTCGATCTCCACCTCGAATTGCGGCAGTTTCACCCTGAACGCCATGGTCCCCTCGCGATGCGAGCGGGCAACCTAGCGCGGTTTCCGGCAAAGTGGAAACCGGCGATGGGGCCCTGCGCCGGATGCAGGGCTGCCTTCCCCGGATAACAATTCAAAATATAATTAGTAGGAAGCTAATTAATAGCATGAAAATGGATATCGACACTTTCGGCTTTCAGCTCATCACCACGATGCGCGCCTGGCGCCGCGCCCTGGACGAGGCTTTCGCCGTCCACGGCCTGAGCGAGGCGACCTGGCGCCCGCTGATCCACATCCATATCCTGGGCGAGGGGCTGCACCAGAACCGGCTGGCCGCCAGCCTCGGGATCGAGGGGCCGTCGCTCGTCCGCCTGCTGGACAATCTCCAGGCCGCCGGCCTGATCGAACGGCGCGAGGACCCGCACGACCGCCGCGCCAAGACCCTGCACCTGACCGCCGCCGGCCGGACGCTGGCCGCCGGCATCCGCCTCGACGCCCTCGGCCTGCACGAACGGCTGCTGGACGGCCTGGACCCGGCGGCGATCGAGACCTGCCTCAAGGTCTTCGCCCGGGTGCAGGACAATTGCGCCCGTATGGCGGTGCCGGCGAAACGCCGGGCCGGGGCGCCATGACCGCCCTCGCCCGCGATCTCGCCTTCTCGCTGAAGACGTTCGGCGCCGGCATGCTGGCGGCCTGGATCGCGCTGCGCCTGGACCTGCCGCAGCCGACCTGGGCGCTGCTCACCGCCTATATCGTGTCCCAGCCGCTGGCCGGCGCCGTACTGGCGAAATCCGCCGCCCGCATCGCCGGCACCTTCGCCGGCGCGGCCATGGCGGTGACCCTGATCGCCTGTTTCGCCGATGCGCGGGAATTCTTCGTCGCCGGCCTCGCACTCTGGGTCGGGGCGTGTCTCTACGTCTCGATCCTGCTGCGCGACGCGCCCGGTTCCTACGGCGCCATGCTGGCCGGCTATACCGCCGCCATCGTCGGCTTCGCCGCGGTCGAGACGCCGCTCGCGGTCTTCGATACCGCCGTCGCCCGGGTGACCGAGATCTGCCTCGGCATCGGCTGCGCCACCCTGGTCAGCCGGGTGGTGCTGCCGCTGACCGCCGGCCGCGTGCTGGTACGCACCGTGCGCGACAGCGTGCAGGCCGCTCGCCTGTGGGCGGCGGACGTCCTGCGCGGCACCGGCGACGACCGCGCGGCGCTGGCCGACCGGCGCAAGCTGCTGGCCGATCTGATGACCGTCGACCTGCTGCGCGCCCAGGCCCGGCTGGACACGCCGCGCATCCGCGCCCAGGACGAGACCCTGCGCCATCTTCAGGCCCGGCTGCTGTCGCTGGCCTCGATCCTGGTCTCGATCCAGGACCGGCACCGCCTGCTGCTTCGCGACCGGCCGGACCGCGCCCTGGCCCTCGCCCCCCTGCTCGACGATGCCGCCGCCGCGATCGAGGCCGGCCGGCCGGTGCCGGGCCTGCGCCGCCGCCTGGCCGCCGCCCTGCCGGATCTCGCCGCGCTCCGCGCCGATCCCGCCCGGCGCCTCGAATATATCGTGCTCGCCCGGCTTCGCGACGTGCTGACCACCATGGGCGAATTGCGCGGGCTTGCCCGCGCCTTCCTGCGCGGCGAGGCCAAGCCGGGCAAGGGCCCCGCCCCCGGCCTCGCGCGCTATCGCGACCATACCCAGGCCCTGGTCGGCGCCCTGGTCGCGGCGCTTGCCCTTGCCGCCGTCTCGGCCTTCTGGATCGGTACCGGCTGGAGCTATGGCGGCACCGCCGCGACCCTGGTCGTGGTCGTCTGTTCGCTGATGGCGACGCTGGACGATCCGGCCGCCGGCGCCCTCGGCTTCCTGAAGCTCAGCGCCGTCGCCATCCCGGTCGCCGCCCTTTACGACTATGCGGTGTTTCCGGCCATCGACGGCTTCACCCAGCTTGCGGTCAGCCTCGGCCTCGTCCTGGTGCCGCTCGGCCTGTTGATCCCCAATCGCCGCTTCGCCCCTATGGTGATGCCCCTGATCATGAGCCTGATCGCCATCATCGGCCTGCAGAACCGGCCGGTGCTCGCCTTCGAGGCGTTTCTGAACGCGGCCTTCGCCCTGATCCTCGGCATCGGCGCTTCGGTGGTGCTGTTCCGCCTGCTGCGGCCGCTCGGCGTCGACTGGACCGTGCAGCGTCACGTCGAGGGCATCCGGCGCGACCTTGCCGCCCTCTGCGCGGCACCGGCGGGCCGCGACCACGGCCGTTTCGCCAGCCATACCTTCGATCGCATCAATGCCCTGATCACCCGCCTCGGGCCCGACGACCTGGACCACCGGGCGATCCTCCAGGGCAGTCTCGCCGCGCTCCGCATCGGCCACAACATCCTCTTCGTGCAGCAGGCGCTCGGCGAATTCGATCCCGCCCTGCGCGCCGCCGCCGGGGCCGGCATCGCCGCCCTGGGGCGCCATTTCGCCGGGGCCGGGGCCGGCCCGGACCTGCTCGCCGCCCTCGACGCCGCGACGGCACGGGCGCTGGCGGCCGACGCGCCGGAGGCCCATGTCACCACCCTGGTCGTCGCCCTCTCCGGCATCCGCACCAGCCTTGGCGAGCATGCCGGCTTCTTCCGCCTGCCGCCCGAATCCGCCCCCGCCCCGCCCGAGGAGGTCGCCGCATGATGCTGCTGAAGGAATTGAGCCTGGCGGGCGTCTATCTCTCGCCCCTGCTGCTCTATGCGGCGATCGCCGCCGGCCTGTGGTGGCTGTTGCGCGCCGGGCTTGCCGCCGCCGGCGCCTATCGCCTGATCTGGCACCCGCCGCTGTTCAATACCGCCCTCTATCTCATGGTGCTGGCCGGCGTCGCCGCCCTGCTGCACCGCTGACGGAGTTCCCGCCCATGACCATCCCGCCGCGCCTCGTCCGCGTCTCC
The DNA here is from genome assembly GCF_003173055.1 of Zavarzinia compransoris. Classification (NCBI taxonomy): domain Bacteria; kingdom Pseudomonadati; phylum Pseudomonadota; class Alphaproteobacteria; order Rhodospirillales; family Zavarziniaceae; genus Zavarzinia; species Zavarzinia compransoris. The sequence continues at coordinate 229,330 of NZ_QGLF01000005.1, read as the reverse complement.
CTCACCCTTGCCGCGGTCGCCGTCGCCATCGCCGCCGGCCTCTATCTCTGGGCGCTCTACATGGACAGCCCCTGGACCCGGGACGGCCGCGTCCGGGCCGATGTCCTGCAGATCGCGCCCGACGTCTCGGGCTTCGTCACCGCGATCGAGGTCGTCGACAACCAGAAGGTCGCCCGCGGCGACCTGCTCTTCACCATCGATGCCGAGCGCTATCGGATCGCCGTCTCGCGGGCGGAGGCGACGGTCGCCGCCTTGCAGGAACAGGCCGCCCAGCGCCAGCGCGAAAGCACCCGCCGCAACCAGCTGGGATCGAACGCGATCACCGCCGAATCCCGCGAACAGGCGGCCAGCGCCGCCGCCCAGGCCCAGGCGTCGCTGCGCCAGGCCGAGGCGGACCTCGACGCCGCCCGCCTGAACCTGGCGCGGACCGAGGTGCGGGCCCCGGTCAACGGCTATGTCACCAACCTGCAACTGCACCTGGGCGATTACGCCAGCGGGGGCAGGCCCGTCTTCGCCATCGTCGACAGCGACAGTTTCTATGTCGTCGGCTATTTCGAGGAAACCAAGCTCGCCGCGATCCGCGAGGGGGCGGACGCCTCGATCCGCCTGATGGGCTTCGACACGGCGATCCCGGGCAAGGTCGCCGGCATCGCCCGCGCCATCGTCGACCGCGAGGCGGCCCAGGGCAGCGATCTTCTGGCCAATGTCAACCCGACCTTTTCCTGGGTCCGGCTGGCGCAGCGCATCCCGGTGCGCATCGCCCTCGGGCCGGTGCCGGCGGAGGTCCGCCTGTCCGCCGGCATGACCGCGACCATCGTCATCGACCAGGGGACAAATTAGGGACCGGGCATCGGATTAGGCGAAGGCGCCCAGCCCCCGGCGGATGCCCCGGTCGAGAAGAAGGCGCACGAGCCCGCCGATGAACGGCACCCTGCCCTCGAAGACGATGGTGTAGTCGAGATGCGAACCGCCGCCCGGCCGCGCCGAAAAGCGCATGGTCCCCAGGTGGTTCTTCAAGGGGCTGCCGCTGGTGATGCGGTATTCGATCAGCTCGTTCTCGACCGCTTGGGTCACCGTTTCCTCGAAGGGGGCGCCGACCGGCATCTTCAGGCGCCGCACGGAACCGACGCCGTTCCGCACCGTATCGCCGTCGCGCAGCCGCGTCACCACCGCCGGGGCGAAGACCTTGGACAGGTTCTCATGCTCCGACAGCAAGGCGTAGAGTTCCGCCACCGGCATGCGGAAATCCTGCTGGATGGAAATGCGCTGCTGCACCCGACCCTCCCCTGATTATTTGTCAGGGGAGGGTAGCAGGCATGGCGCCCCGGGCAAGTGCCGAAATCGGGCACTGCCCCGGCCCGGCAGCGGGTCAGCCGATGGTCATCAAGCTGGCATTGCCGCCGGCCGCCGCCGTATTGGTCGAAACCACCACTTCCTCGAGCAGGAGGTCGAGGTGGTAATCCTCGTCCCCCGCAATGCCCTGAAGGGTGACGATCGGCCCCGGCCGGGCGGCCAGGCGCCGCGAGACGGCGGCCAGCGCATCGCCGTCGCCGGCAAAGAGCACGGCGGCGACGGGTGCCGCCGCCACCCCGTCGGCGACGACCTCGACCGCGGCGGCAAGCCCGGGCGGCAGCGCGGCCAGAAGCCCGTCCGCCGCCGGCCCGGCCTCCACCGCCAGCCGGTTGCCGGTCGCCAGCGCCGCCCCGAGGTGCAGCAGCAACCCGTCGACGCCGGCGGCAAGCCCGAGCACCAGCCCGCGCGGGCGCAGGCTGTAGATATTCCGCTCCCCCACCGGCCCCGGCAATTCCAGCCGGACGCCCAACGGCGAGCGTTCCGCCAGCCGCAGCAGGCGCGGCGCGAGGTCGCCCCGCTCGCCCGCCGCCAGATGATCGGCCAGGGGTGCCACCGCCGCCACCCCCTGGCCGTCGCCCTTCAGCACCCCGTCCGGCCGGCGCGACAGCAGGCGGGACAGGTAGAGCGGCCCGCCCGCCTTGGGCCCGGTGCCCGACAGCCCGTGGCCGCCGAAGGGCTGGACCCCGACCACGGCACCGATGACGTTGCGGTTGACGTAGATATTCCCGGCATGGACCCGGCCGGCCACCCGGGCGATGGTCTCGTCGATCCTTGTGTGCAGCCCGAAGGTCAGGCCATAGCCGGTGGCGTTGATCCGGTCGACGAGGGTATCCAGGTCCTTCCGCCGGAAGCGGAGGACATGGAGCACGGGACCGAAGACTTCCCGCCCCAGGTCGTCGAGACTCTCGATCTCGATCACGGTCGGGGCGACGAAGGTGCCGTGGCGCGCCGCCTCGCCGAGGGGCAGGCGGTGCACGGCCCGGCCCCGGCCGCCCAGGCGTTCGACATGGGCTTCGATCGTCGCCCGAGCCTCTTCCCCGATCACCGGCCCGACATCGGTGGCGAGACGGTCCGGGTTGCCGACCGACAGTTCGGCCAGCGCCCCCTTCAGCATGGCCAGGGTGCGTTCCGCCACCTCCTCCTGGATACACAGCAGGCGAAGCGCCGAACAGCGCTGCCCGGCGCTGTCGAAGGCGGAGGCGAGGACGTCGCCCACCACCTGCTCCGCCAGGGCCGAGGAATCGACGATCATGGCGTTCTGGCCGCCGGTTTCGGCGATCAGGGGAATGGCCTGGCCCTCCGGCGTCAGGCGGCCGGCCAATTGCCCCTGGATCAGCCGGGCGACCTCGGTCGAGCCGGTGAACATCACGCCGCGCACCCGGGCATCGGCGACCAGCGCCGCGCCCACCGCGCCGTCGCCCGGCAGCAGGTGCACGGCCCCCGCCGGCACCCCGGCCTCGACCAGCAGATTGACCGCCTCCGCCGCGATCAGGGGCGTTTCCTCCGCCGGCTTGGCCAGCACCGCATTGCCGGCGGCGAGTGCCGCCGCGACCTGGCCGGTGAAGATGGCCAGCGGGAAGTTCCACGGGCTGATGCAGACGACCGCGCCGAGCGGCCGGTCGCCATGGCCGTCGAAGGCCCGCGCATGGGCCGCGTAGTAACGCAGGAAATCCACCGCCTCGCGCAGTTCGCCGACCGCGTTGGCCAAGGTCTTGCCGGCCTCCCGGACGATGAGGCCGATCAGCGCGGTCATCCGCGCTTCCATCAGGTCGGCGGCGCGGCACAGGCAGGCGGCCCGCGCCGCCGGCGGCGTCGCCGCCCAGATCGGGGCCGCCGCCAGCGCGGTCTCGACGGCGGCCGCCGCCTGTTCCGGTGTCGCGAAGGCGACATGGCCGACGATGTCGCGGTGATCCGCCGGGTTGCGCACCGGGACCCGGGGGGCCAGGGGATCGCCCGCCGTCCACCTCGTGTCGAGGCCGGCCAGCAGCGCTGCCGAGACCGAGGCGAGGCGCTGCTCGTTGACGAGATCGATGCCGGCCGAATTGGCCCGTTCCGCCCCGAACAGGTCGCGCGGCAGGCGGATCGCCGGATGGGGCGCGCCCAGGGGTTCGATCGCGCGGGCGGCCTCGACCGGATCGGCGATCAGGTCCTCGACGGGCACCGCCTCGTCCTGGATGCGGTTGACGAAGGAGGTATTGGCGCCGTTTTCCAGCAGCCGGCGCACGAGATAGGCAAGCAGCGTCTCATGGGTGCCGACCGGGGCATAGATCCGGCAGGGGCGGTTCAGCCGCTCGCGGCCGACCACTTCCTCGTACAAGGGTTCGCCCATGCCGTGCAGGCATTGGAATTCATATTGGCCGGCATAGTAATTGTCGCCCGCCATGGCCATGACGGCGGCCAGCGTCTGGGCATTATGGGTCGCGAACTGGGGATAGATCGCATCCGGCGCCGCCAGCAGTTTCCGCGCGCAGGCGAGGTAGGAAACGTCGGTATGGACCTTCCGGGTGTAGACCGGAAAGCCCTCCAGCCCGTCGGCCTGGGCGCGCTTGATCTCGCTGTCCCAATAGGCGCCCTTGACCAGGCGGACCATCAGGCGCCGGCCCGAGCGCCGGGCGAGATCGACCAGATAATCGACGACGAAGGGACAGCGCTTGGCATAGGCCTGGACGACGAAACCGATGCCGTTCCATCCGGCCAGATCGGCATCGAAGCAGAGCGCTTCGAGCAGGTCGAGCGACAGTTCCAGCCGTTCCGATTCCTCGGCATCGATGTTGAGACCGATGTCGTAACGCCGGGCCAGCACGGCGAGGCCCTTGAGGCGGGGCAGAAGCTCCGCCGTCACCCGCTCGATCTGGGCCCGGGCATAGCGCGGGTGCAGGGCCGAGAGCTTGATCGAAATCCCCGGCCCCTCGTAGATGCCGCGCCCGCCGGAGGCCTTGCCGATGGCGTGGATCGCGGTTTCGTAATCGGCGAGGTAGCGGTCGGCATCGGCCGCCGTCGTCGCCGCCTCGCCCAGCATGTCGTAGGAATAGCGGAAGCCCCGCTCTTCCAGCTTCCGGGCGTTGGCCAGCGCCTCGGCGATGGTCTGGCCGGTGACGAATTGCTCGCCCATCATGCGCATGGCGAGGTCGACGCCCTTGCGGATCAGCGGTTCGCCGGAACGGCCGATCAGCCGGGTCAGGGCGGCGGACAGCCCCGTCTCGCTGGTGGTCGCGGTCAGCCGGCCGGTGACCACCAGACCCCAGGTCGCCGCATTGACGAACATCGACGGGCTGTGGCCGATATGGGCCTGCCAGTCGCCCGCGGCGATCTTGTCCCGGATCAGGGCATCGCGGGTCGCCTTGTCCGGGATGCGCAGCAGCGCCTCCGCCAGGCACATGAGCGCGACCCCTTCCGGCGCCGACAGGGAATATTCGTGGATCAGCCCCTCGACCCCGCCGTGGCGCGCCTTGCCCCGCAGGGCGACGACGAGGTCCCGGGCCGTCGCCGCTGCCCGGGCCCGCTGCGCAGGAGGCAGGGCCGCCTGCGCCAGGAGATAGGGCAGGCATTCCGGCTCGGGCCGGCGGTAGGCGGCGGTGATCTTCGCCCTGAGCACCCCTTGCGGCTGCACTCCCTGGGCAAATTCGAGGAACGGGACCGCGCCTTCGGGGTCACCGTCGTCGCTGCCGGGTGCAACCCCGTCCGCGGCGGCCAGCCCGCCGCCCCGCTCGACCTGATCGAGTGCATTCAGCAGGGCTTGCTTCACCACCCAATGCGGCGTCCGCCCCAGTTTGTCCGCCGCCTGCTTCAGCCGCGCCCGAACCTCGTCGCTGACCTTGATGCCGATGGTGCCGAGCGCCATGGTAAAACCCTTTCGGATAAAGGTTATACCTTTTACACCATCGGTATAACCCGAACAAGGCCGGGACCGATGCCGCGATCCGCCGGTGGCGAATTTCCCGCAACCGTGAAGAAAGTTGGTAAGGTTTTCCTGCTATCCGAAGTCGTTCGACGACTTTCCCGAGGGGCGGCATGCCCGGCTTGACGATCATCCCCGGCCCGATGCACGCGCAATGGCGCGCCGGTGCCCTTGTCGGCCTGCTGGTGTTCGGCGCCTGCATGCTCGGCATCGTGACCCGGCCGGTCGGCTTCCTGGCCGCCTTCTGGCCGGCCAATGCGCTGGCCCTCGGCCTGATGACCCGCTTTCCCCGGCTGTCGGTGGCCGGCGGCTGGGTCGGCGCCGCCCTCGGCTATATGGCCGCGGACCTGCTGACCGGCGGCCAATGGCTGGCCGTTCTGTGGCTGACCGCGGCCAATATGTCGACCGTCGCGACCGGCGCCCTGCTCTTCCGCCGGCTGCGGCGCTCGGACCTCGCCCTGCGGCACCCGATGTCGGTGCTGCGCCTGTTCTTCGTCTGCGTCGCGGCGGCAGGGGTCGCGACGCTGCTCGGGGCCTGGGCCAATCCCCTGTTCTTCGGCAGGCCGCTGGTCGACGGCATCGCCTATTGGTTCTCGGCCGAACTGGTGAATTGCATCATCGTCCTGCCGGTGATCCTGACCCTGCCCGATCGGCCGCCGGCGTGGCCTGGGCTTGCGGCCCTCCGGCCCCGCCGGCTTCTCCCGGCGCTCGGCGTCGGCTGTTCGGTGGGCGCGGCCTTTCTGATCGGCGGGCCGGGGGCGATCGCCTTTCCGGTGCCCGCCCTGATCTGGTGCGCGCTGAGCTACGGCATTTTCGGCACGGCCATCCTGACCATGGGCACCACCGGGCTGATGCTGGTCGCGGTCTCGGCCGGCTGGCTGCCCGATCTCCAGACCATTTCCTTCCTGCATGAAACCCTGTCCATGCGCACCGGGGTCACCCTGCTGGCCCTGGCGCCGCTGACCGTCGCCAGCATCAACACCGCCCAGAACGACCTGCTGCGGCAGTTGGACCACGCCGCCTCGCATGATGCCCTGACCGGCTGCCTCAACCGCGCTGCCACGCTGGCGGCCGGGGCAGCCCTGATCTCCAGGGCCCCGCCCCTGGCCGTCCTGCTGATCGATATCGACCACTTCAAGCAGGTGAACGACGGCCACGGCCATGCCGCCGGCGATGCGGTACTGGCCTGCTTCGGCCGGGAAATCACGGCGCAGCTGCGCCAGGGCGACCTGCTCGGCCGCCTGGGCGGAGAGGAATTCGCCGTTCTCCTGCCGGCGACCGGGGCGAGCGACGCCCTCGCCATCGCCGAGCGGCTGCGCCGCCATGTCGAAGGGCTGGCGATCGCCGTCGCCCATGGAACCTTGCAAATCACCATCAGCGCTGGCGTCGCCACGGCCGGGCCCGAGAATGCGGCCGCCCTCGCCGACCTGCTGCGCGACGCCGACAAGGCCCTGTACCGGGCGAAAGGCGACGGCCGCAACCGGGTGGCCGCGGCCTGAGGTCAGACCACGTTGGCCTCGCGCAAAGGCGCGCCGGCGGCGATCCGCGCAAACGACAGGGGCGACAGATCGAGGCTGCGATAGCCGCCGTCGACGATCAGTTCTGCCAGTCCCCGGCCGATCGCCGGCGACTGCTGCAAGCCGTGGCCGGAAAAGCCGTTGGCCAGGTAGAAACCGGCAAGGCCGGGCACCGGGCCGACGATCGCATTGTGATCGAACAGATTCATGTCGTAGTGGCCGGCCCAGGCCCGGCCGGGGCGGATGCGCTCGAAGGCGGGCACGCGCCCGGCCAGGATCGGCCAGATGCGGCTGTCGAAGAAATCATGCTCGACCTCGAAATCGCCGTCCGCGTCCGGATCCCGGTCCGCCGGCGGTTGCAGGCCGCAGAGGAAACCCCTGCCCTCGGGCCGGAAATAGAGGCCGGTCGGGTCGATCAGCAGGGGCGCGCGTTCGACCGGATCGGCGCAGGTGAAGGTGAAGATCATGCGCTTGCGGTTGCGGACCGGGATCTCGATCCCCGCCGCCCGGGCCAGCGCCGCGCCGCCGCCGCCCGCCGCATTGACCAGGGCGCCGCAGGCGATGCGGCTGCCGTCGGCCAAAACCACGCCGGTCACCCGGCCGCCCTCGCGCCGCACCTCGGCCACGCTGCCGGCGCGGTAATCGACACCCAGCGCCCTCGCCTTGCGGCGGAAAGCCTGCATCAGGCCGTAGCCGTCGAACCAGCCCTCGCCGCTGACGCCGAGGCTGCCGAGCGCCAGCCCCTCGGTATTCAGCCAGGGAAAGCGCGCCCTTAGCCCCTCGGGCCCGAGCAGGGCGATATCGGCGCCGAGCCCGGCCTGGAGGCGGTGATTGGCCTCCAGCACCGGCCGGCCGGCGGCGCTGGCGAGGAAGAGGTAACCGCCCTCGTGCAGGCCGATTTCCGGCGCCTCGCCGTCGACCGCCAGGATCTCGCCGACGGCGCGCAGGAAGCGGATGCCGTAGAGCGAGATCCGGACATTGATCTCGGTCGAATATTGCTGGCGGATCGAGGCCGCCGACAGGGCCGAGGCGCAGAATTGATAGGACGGGTCCTTTTCGACCACCAGCACCCGGCCGCCGAAGCCGGGATGGGCCGCGAGATGATAGGCGGCGGAGGACCCGGTGACCGCGCCGCCGGCGATCACCACGTCATAGGCGGCGCTCATTCGACGTCGAACCGCACCCCTTGGGCCAGCGGCAGGCTGCGCCCGTAGTTGATGGCCGAGGTCATGCGCCGCATATAGCCCTTCCAGGCGTCGGAACCGGATTCGCGCCCGCCGCCGGTCTCCTTCTCGCCGCCGAAGGCGCCGCCGATCTCGGCGCCCGAGGTCCCCATGTTGACATTGGCGATGCCGCAGTCGGAACCGGCGGCGGAGAGGAACCCCTCGGCTTCCCGGAAGTCGGTGGTGAAGATCGAGGACGACAGGCCCTGCACCACCGCATTCTGCAATTCGATCGCCTCGGCAAAATCGCCATAGCGCAGGACATAGAGAATGGGGGCGAAGGTTTCCTCCAGCATGGGGCCCTGCTGGGCCGGCATTTCGACCAGGGCCGGCCGGCGATAGCAGCCGCCCGCCGCCCCCGGCGCGGCCACCGCCTCGCCGCCCGTGACCGCGGCGCCGAGGGCGCGGGCCGCCGCCAGCGCCCCATCCATCGCCGCCCCCGCCGCGGCATCGACCAGCGGCCCGACCAGGACCGGGCCGGCCAGCGGATTGCCCACCGAAACGGTGCGATAGACGGCGGCAAGGCGCGGCACCAGCGCGTCATAGATCGTGTCATGGACGAAGAGGCGGCGCAGCGTGGTGCAGCGCTGGCCGGCGGTGCCCATGGCGCCGAAGGCGATCGCCCGCACGGCCAGATCGAGATCGGCCGAGGGCGTGACGATCGAGGCATTGTTGCCGCCAAGCTCTAGGATGGCGCGGCCGAAGCGGCGGGCCACCCGCTCGCCCACCACCCGGCCCATGCGGGTCGAACCGGTGGCGGAAACGACGGCGATGCGCGGATCGTCAACCAGCGCGGCCCCGACCTCGCGCCCGCCGGTGACGACCTGGACGAGGCCGTCCGGCACGCCGCCGAAACGGGCCGCCGCCCGCGCCACCAGGGCCTCGACGGCCAGCGCGGTCAGCGGGGTCTTTTCCGAGGGTTTCCACAACACCGGATCGCCGCAGACCAAGGCCAGGGCGGCATTCCACGACCAGACCGCGACCGGGAAATTGAACGCGGTGATGACGCCGACCACGCCCGCCGGATGCCATTGCTCCATCAGCCGGTGATCCGGCCGTTCCGAGGGAATGGCCAGCCCCTGCAACTGGCGCGACAGGCCGACGGCGAAATCGCAGATGTCGATCATTTCCTGCACCTCGCCCTCGCCCTCGGACGGCACCTTGCCGACCTCGAGGGTGACGACGCGGCCGAGATCGGCCTTGGCGGCGCGCAATTCCTCGCCGATCAGGCGGACGAATTCGCCGCGCCGGGGCGCCGGCACCAGGCGCCAGGCGCGGAAGGCGTCGGCCGCGCGGGCGATCGCCGCCTCGACCGCGGCCGGGGTGCTGTCCGCGACCGTGCCCAGCCCTTCCCCCGTGATCGGCGAGGCGATCGTCCGCCCCACACCTGAGTAGCGCGACGGCGCGACGCCGAAGCGCCCCAGGATGTCGGCAATGTCGCTGGCGAGGCTTTCGGCGGTCAAGGCGGGTTCCTTTCGGCGGGCGGGCTCCATCGGTGATAAATCACCGGGCCGGGCCGGCCAATATGCGTTGTCGGCAGGGCAGACCGGCGCATGTCAACGGGGTGGCAAACCGGTTCCCGCTTGTACCCGAAACCCCTCTGGGCCCGGCGCGGCGCCGGCGCTACAAGGGGGAATGCCGATTCGCCCCCTGCTGCTCTATCCCGACCCCGGGCTGCGCCGCCCGGCCGCCCCCGTCACCCGCTTCGACGACGGGCTTTCCGCCCTCGCCGCCGATATCGCCGAAACCATGGCGGCGCATCAGGCCATCGGGCTGTCGGCCTGCCATGTCGGGGATTACCGCCGTCTCGTCGTGCTGCGCCTCGATCCCGGGGCGGGGCCCGAGGTTTTCGTCAATCCCGCCGTCACCTGGGTCTCGCCCGAGACCGGGACGCGGGACGAGGGCAGCGTCTCCATGCCCGGGATCTACGAGCCGGTGACCCGCCCGGCCCGCATCCGCCTGACCTGGCAGGACCTGGACGGCACCGCCCGGGAAGGCGAGGCGGCGGACTGGCGCGCCGCCTGCCTCATGCACGAGATCGACCAGTTGGACGGCGTCTTCTGGCTGGCCCGCCTGTCACGCCTGCGCCGCGACCGGGCGCTCAAGCGCTTCGGCAAGCGCGCCTGACGCCTGCTGGCCGGCGATGAAACCGGCCAGATCGCGCGGCGGCCGGCCCAGCACGGCCCTTGTCGCCGCCAGGTCCTGGTCGCTGGCCGCGAGCCCCCGGGCCTGGAAATAGCCGTACATGAGCGACAGGTCGTGGCGCAGCCAGCCGGGCAGGAGCGGCCGCACCGCCTCGTTCCAGCGGGTCAGGTCGTCGCCGGCATAGGCGACGGGCCGGCCCAGCGCCGCCTGATAGCGGGCGGCCACCGCCGCACCATTCAGCACCTCGGGCCCGACCAGGGGCAGGCACCGGCCCGCGAAGCCGTCTTCCAGCAAGGCCCGCACCGCCGCCGCGGCAATGTCCCGCGTATCGACCCGCGACAGGCCGAGTGCCCCCAGCGGCTGGGGATAGACGCCGGCGCCGATCGCGCCGAAGAGATCGATGTCGTTCTGGAAGAAATTATTCGGCTCGATCACGGTCCAGCCGGGGCCGGCCTCGCGCAGCGCCGCCAGCACCGGCAATTTCGTGGCGAAATGGGGGATGTGGCGCCCGGCCTCGATATTATGGATGCCGAGGAAGACGATGCGCCGCACCCCCGCCGCCCGCGCCGCCGCCACCGCGTTGAGGCCGGCGGCGGTTTCCTCCGGGTCCAGGGGGGTGACCAGGAACAGCCGGTCGACGCCGGCGCAGGCCGCCGCCAGCGACGGTGCGTCGAACAGGTCGCCGCGCGCCGTCTCGGTGCCCGGGACCGGGGGCCGCCCCGGCCGCAGCAGCAGCCGGGGGGCCAGACCCAGGGCGTTCAGGCCGGCGACGACCTCGCGCCCGACCTTGCCGGTGCCGCCGGCCACCAGGATGCGCATGGTCAGGCCGCCAGCGCGAGGCCGAGGTCCTGCAGCAGCACGTTGAACTCGCGCGGCGGCAGGCTGGGCCGGGCGGCGTGTTCGATCACGGCATCCAGCACCTCGCGGGGGGCGGTATCCCGGATCCCGGCCAGCATGGCCAGGCGTTCGGCGGGGGCGATCGCCGGCAGCATCAGGCCCATGAAGGCCATGTTCTCCTCGGGCGGCAGGGAGCCGACCAGCGCGCCCTCGATCGCCATCTGCTCGGCATCGGTGAACAGGGCGCAGAGCCGGGCGCGGGCCGCCGTCTCTTCCTCGTTCATATGGGCGAAATCCTCGGCCATGAAGATCGCGAAGGCGAGATAGAGGTCATGGGCCGCCGCCGCCCGCGCCGCCGCCGCCGTCGCCCCGCGCACGGCCGCGATCAGGGCGGCCAGCTCGCCGAAGCGGGCGCCGTGGTGGCGGTGCTGTTCCTCCAGCGCCGCCGCCGCCCCCGGGGCCCGGCCTTCGAGGGCGGGATGGATGAAATCCTCCTCGTGGCGCAGGTGGCTGGCGGCCAGCATCAGGTGGCGGTCGAGCTCGGCGAGCACGGCCGCGGCCTCGGCGGCATCGGCGAAATCGGCATTGCCGAGGCGGGCGAGCATGCGGCCATGGGCCAGGCGTAGGCCCTTGTGAACGGCGCGATAGATATCGTAACGGGTCGAGATCGACATGGGTAAACCCCCTGGTGACATGCGATGGCGATGGCCCTTCAATAGCGCCGGCCCCGCCGGCCGGCTTCCTAAGTCGTTGCTAAGGCCCGGGCGGATTTCCTAAAACATCGCTAAACAGCCGGGCCGGGCCGCATTACCCTGCTGCCGGACCGGAGCGGGCGCGACAGCGAGGGGGCGGATGATCGACGCGACAATGGCCGCCTTCATCGAGGGACCGGTGATGACCGTGCTCGCCGCGCGGGACGACGCCCTGCGGCCATCGATCGGCCGGGGCATCGGCACGCGCTGCCTTGCCGGCGGCACGCTGGCGGATACATTGGTGCCACGCGCCCTGTGGCCGGCGGTGACCGCCAACCTGCACCCGGGCTGGCCGCTGGCGCTCACCTTCGTCGATGCTGCGAGCTATCAGTCGTTCCAGGTGAAGGCGCAGATCGAGGCGCTGGCCCCGGCCGATGCGGCCGATCTCGACCTCGCCCGGCGCTACCGGGCGCTGGTGATGGCGAAACTGACCGCCCTCGGCGTCACCAACGAGCAGATGGCCTGGTGGCTGAGCGAGCGCGACCTGATGCGCGTGCGCTACCGGCCGCTCGACCTCTACCGCCAAACCCCGGGGCCGGGCGCCGGCAGCCGCATCGTCGCCGGCGGGGCGCCCGTCGCAGGCGGCACGCCATGACCCGGCTGCGCGATATCCGCGGCTGCTTCGAGGGCGTGATCCCCTCGATCATCGCGACCGTCGACGGCGAGGGCATGCCGAATATTTCCTATCTCTCGCATGTCTATTACCTCGACGACGACCATGTGGCGCTGTCGAACCAGTATTTCACCAAGACCGCGGCCAATACCAGGACCCGCGGCCATGCCGCCCTGATCCTGGTCGACGGCATCAGCGGCCGGCAGTATCAGCTCGACATCACCTTTCTCCGCGCCGAGGCGGCGGGTGAATTGTTCACCCGCATGGCCGCGCACCTGAAGGCGATGAGCAGCCAGCAGGGCATGGCCGAGATCATGGCCCTGCGCAGCGCCGACATCTATCGCGTGACCTCCTGCATTCCGGTGCCGTGCCCCGACCTGGAGGGCGAGACCGGCCCCCCCGCGGCACCGGCGCTGGACCGGCTGGGCGCCGCCGCGCGGCTGGCCGCCGTCCTCGGCGCCGCCCCCGAGGCGGACAGCATGATCGATCTCGCCCTCGAAGGGCTGGACCGGGTCTTCGGCTTTCGCCAGGCGATGATCCTGGTGCCGGATGCGGACGGGCGCCGCCTGACCACCCTGGCCAGCCGCGGCTACGACAGCCTGGGGATCGGCTCGGAAGTGCCGGCGGGCCAGGGCGTCATCGGCATCGCGGCGGACAGCCGGCTGCCGCTGCGCATCTCGGACATGAGCCGGGGCCGGCGCTATGCCGCCGCGGTCGGCGGTGCCCTGCCGGTCGCGCCGCGCAGCATTCCGCTGCCCGGCCTGCCGGAAGCCCTGAGCCAGATGGCCGTGCCCATGATCCACCGGGGCCAGATGCTGGGCGTGCTCTTCGTCGAATCGCCGGCCCGCTTCGCCTTCCTGCAGGAGGACGAGGATGCCCTCGCCCTGCTCGCCGGGCAGCTCGCCGCGGGCCTGCGCCTGCACGAGGCCGAGGCGCGCGACGCCCCGGGTCTCGCCCCGGCCGGAACCATGGAACCCCCGGCCCCGGCACGGCGGATCCGCCTGCGTTACTACCGTTACGACGACAGCGTCTTCATCGACGAGGGCTATCTGATCAAGGGCGTGCCGGGGCGCCTGCTCTACCACCTGATCGCGATCTTCCTGCGCGAGGGGCGGCAGGAGTTCACCAACCGCGAAATCCGCCTCGCCCCCGAACTGCGCCTGCCCGAGGTCAAGGACAACCTGGAAACCCGCCTCATCCTGCTGCGCCGCCGGCTGGAGGAACATCAGGCGCCGCTGCGCCTGATCCGTACCGGCCGCGGCCGCCTGCGCCTCGAACTGGACGGCCAGCCGACGATCGACGTGGTCGAGGACGCTTGAGCGCCCGTCTCCCCGCCGCCGAAGCAGGGACGCGCATGTCATTTCAAGGGGGGCGTGAGGGATGGTGGACGCGGCTGGGATTGAACCAGCGACCCCTACGATGTCAACGTAGTGCTCTCCCACTGAGCTACGCGTCCGGGCCATGCCGGGGGCCGGGGCGGTGGGTTGCTGCCGTCGGCCGGGAGCCGCGTATTTAAGGGATCGAAAGCCGGCTTGCAACATCTTTGTTGCGGCCGGCCCGGCCGGCGGCGAACCCCGCCTTCCGGCCGGTGATCGGCAAAGCGGTGGCGTGATCGTCAGGTCAGGCCTTCACCTTGGCGGCAGTTCGGCTCATTCTAGAGGGATCGCCCGTGCCAGCAGCGAGACCGCCGCCCGTGTCCATTGCCACCATCGTCACCGCAGAGCCGCCGTTCCCGTCCGCCGACCGCGCCGACGAACAAGCGGTGGTGGCCGTGGCCGGCCCCCAGCCGGGTGCGGCGACCCGGCCCCTGGTGCTGAGTTCGCCCCATTCGGGTGCCACCTATCCCCCCGCCTTCCTGCGCCAATCCCGGCTCGACCCGGTCAGCCTGCGCCGGTCCGAGGATTGCTTCGTCGACCGGCTGTTCGCCTCGGCGCCCCGCCGTGGCGCCACCCTGGTCCGCGCCCTGTTCCCGCGGGCCTATGTCGATCCGAATCGCGAACCCTACGAGCTGGACCCGGCGATGTTCCGCGACAACCTGCCGGCCTTCGCCAATACCCGCTCGCTGCGTGTCCTGGGCGGTCTCGGCACCATCGCCCGGGTGGTCGCGGACGGGGCCGAGATCTATCGCGAAAAGCTCGCCTTCGCCGAGGCGGAAGCCCGAATCGCCGAATGCTACCGCCCCTATCACGCCGCCCTGGCCGAGGCGATCGGCAGCGCGGAACGGGGCCACGGCATGGCCATCCTGCTCGACTGCCATTCCATGCCCTCGCTCGCCAACGGCGGCGAGGAGCACAAGGGCCGGCCCGACATCGTGTTGGGCGACCGTTTCGGCATGAGCTGCGCCGCCGTGGTGATCGAGACGGCGGAACGGCTGCTGCGCACCCGGGGCTATCGGGTCGGGCGCAACGATCCCTATGCCGGCGGCTATATCACCCATCATTACGGCCGGCCCCGGCGCGGGCGCCATGCCTTGCAGATCGAAATCAACCGCGCACTCTATATGGACGAGACCCGGCTGGAGCCGAATCGGGGCTTCGCCCAGGTCCAGGCCGATCTCGACGCCCTGATCGAAGCCCTGGCCGGCCTGCCGGAAACCGACCTGAAGGCCGCACCGTGACCGGCTGGCGGCTTGTCCCCGCCGGCCCCGACCATCTGCCCGGCATCACCGCGATCTATCGCCATCATGTCGCCGAGGGCTTCGCCTCCTTCGAGGAAGTGCCGCCCGATCCGGCCGAAATGGGCCGGCGCCAGCAGGCCCTGCTGGCCGGCGGCTATCCCTATCTGGTCGCGCTCGACGAGAATGAGGCGGTGCTCGGCTATGCCTATGCCGGACCCTATCGGCCGCGCAGCGCCTATCGCTTCACCGTCGAGGATTCGATCTATCTCGACCCGGGAGCGGCGGGCCGCGGCATCGGCCGCGTCCTGCTTGCCCAGCTGATCGAGGCATGCCGCGCCCGCGGCTATCGCCAGATCGTCGCCGTCATCGGCGACAGCGGCAATGCCGCCTCCATCGGCCTGCACCGCGCCCTGGGCTTCGAGCCGGCGGGCGTGCTGCGCGCCGTCGGCCTGAAGAAAGGCCGCTGGCTCGACAGCGTGCTGATGCAGCTCGGCCTCTGAGGCCGCGCACATCCGCGTTGGGCAAAAAAAAGGGGCCGCGACGAACGCGGCCCAAGTTTAGGGAGGAAACGCCCAGGAAGGGCAGCGACACCAGCAAGCTGATGCCGCGATGCACAATATGACATTGCAGCGCGGAATTGCCAAGCCCAAATCCGAAAAAAAATCAGTCAACCGGCCCAAGGCACTGAGAAACAACAATATTTCAATTTAGAGCAGGGTCTCGAAATTTATCTGTGCAAATGACACCAAACCCGCAACCCCCAAGATGGGGGGCCAGGGGCCTGCGCGCGGCCGG
Source organism: Zavarzinia compransoris (assembly GCF_003173055.1). Taxonomy (NCBI): domain Bacteria; kingdom Pseudomonadati; phylum Pseudomonadota; class Alphaproteobacteria; order Rhodospirillales; family Zavarziniaceae; genus Zavarzinia; species Zavarzinia compransoris. The sequence goes on along the minus strand of NZ_QGLF01000005.1, from coordinate 213,580 downwards.
GTTTTACGACTCGGTCAGCAGCGGCCGCACCGGCGCCGCCACCAGGAGAGTGGTATCGGCCAGGCGAATCTCGGCCGGCAGGCGGCCGATGACATCACCGTCGCCCTGAATGGGGTCGCCGGCCGGCCCCGTCACCGCCAGCCGGCGGAACGGCTGCAAGGTGACCGACGACAGGCGCGGCACCCGGTCGAGCCCCAGCATGACGCCGTAATGAATGGCAGCAAGGCGCCCGCCCCGCCCGAACAGGCAGGCTTCCAGCCGGTCGGCGGCCAGATCGGCCGCAGGCGCGCAGACGAAGGCGCCACCATAGTGGCGGCCGTTGGCGAAGATCGCCGACGCCGCCTCGACCGGCGCCGCCCCGTCGAAGGCGAGGCGATAGGGCGTGAAATGGAAATGGCGCAACTGGCGGACCATTTCGCCGACATAGGCGAGCTTGCCCACCCGCCGCTTCAGGCGCGGCGAAACGCCGGCCACCACATGGGCGTCATAGCCGACCCCCGCCATCATGACGAAATGCCGCGCCCCGAGGGCCGAATCGACCCGGCCGAGGTGAATGGAACGGCACGCGCCGGCGGCGATGGTCGCGGCAATGCCGGCCGGATCGCGCGGCAGCCCGAGTTCCAGCGCCAGCACATTGGCCGTGCCCAGCGGGACGATGCCCAGCGCCACCGGTCCCCCGGCCAGGCCGTTGGCAACCTCGTTGATCGTGCCGTCGCCGCCGGCCACCACCACCAGCCGGGGCGGCACCGCACGCTCGCGCAAGTCCTGCGCCAGCCTCGTGGCATGGCCCGGGCCCGCCGTCTCCAACAGGTCGACGGCGATGCCGCGGGCCGCCAGCGCCGCCAGCACGGCGCGAAACCGCCGTCCCCGCCGCTGCCCCGCAACCGGATTGTAGATGACCGTCAGATGACAGTCCTGCCCCGCGATCAAATTAGTCATTCCGTTGTCACAATATTCACTTAATTGTCACAAGTTGCGTATTCACGGCAACACATCCCATGTTTTCGAATACTCTATTCTACGCCGACAAGATATTGTGCTATCAACGCGCTGCCCGAATATTTTGCTTCTCTTTTGTGACGGGAGGGTGCCGCTTTGTTGACACGGATGCTGCCTGCGCTGACCCGCCGCCACGATTCCGAAACGCTTTCCGCCGAAGCCCTTTCCGGCGCGCTGGCGGGCCCGGGGGGCGGCTTGCCCGCCACCCTCGATCCCGACGACGACGATGGCGGCAGCGACGATGACGGCGCGGAGAACCCGAAGGACAAGCGGCGCTACCGCACCATCTTCATTTCCGACATCCACCTCGGCACCCGCGGCTGCCAGGCCGAGATGCTGCTGGATTTCCTGAAGCATACGGAAAGCGACCACCTCTATCTCGTCGGCGACATCATCGACGGCTGGCGCCTGCGCCGCTCGTGGTACTGGCTGCAAAGCCACAACGACGTGGTCCAGAAAGTCCTGCGCAAGGCGCGCAAGGGCACCCGCGTGATCTATATCCCCGGCAATCACGACGAAGCGGCGCGCGACTACGTCGACCTGCATTTCGGCGGCGTCGCCGTGGCCATGGATGCGGTCCATGTCGGGGCGGACGGCCGGCGCTGGTTCGTGCTGCACGGCGACGCCTTCGACGGCATCGTCAAATACGCCAAGTGGCTCGCCCATCTGGGCGACTGGGCCTATAATATCGCGCTGACCCTGAACACCTGGTTCAACCGGCTGCGCCGGCGCCTGGGCTATCCCTATTGGTCGCTGTCGGCCTATCTGAAGCACCGGGTCAAGAATGCGGTCGATTACATCTCGAGCTTCGAGACCGCGGTCGCCGAGGAAGCCCGCCGCCACCATGTCGACGGCGTGATCTGCGGCCACATCCACCACGCCGAGATCCGCGAGATCGACGGCATTACCTATTGCAACGACGGCGATTGGGTCGAAAGCTGCACCGCCCTGGTCGAGCACCAGGACGGCCGCATGGAGATCCTGCGCTGGGCGCCTGAGTTCGAGAAGCGCCAGACCCGCCGCCAGCGCGGCCGCGAAACCAGGCTCGTTACCGCCGGATGACCGTCCCCTCGCCTTTCCCCGCCCATCACCCCTTGCGCCTCCTGATCGTCACCGACGCCTGGTATCCCCAGGTGAACGGCGTCGTGCGCACCCTGGATACGGTGGCGCGCGAGGCCAGCCTCCAGGGCCATACCGTCGGCTTCGTGACCCCGGACCAGTTCCGCACCCTGCCGATGCCGACCTATCCGGAAATCCGCCTCGCCCTGTTTCCGGGCCGCCGGCTGGCCCGGCTGATCGCATCCTTCAAGCCCGACGCCATCCACATCGCGACCGAGGGGCCGCTCGGCTGGGCGGCGCGGCGTCTCTGCCTGAAGCGCGGCCTGCCCTTCACCACGGCCTATCACACGCGCTTTCCCGAATATGTCCAAGCGCGCTTCCGCGTGCCGGCGGCCCTGACCTTCCGGCTGATGCGGCGGTTCCACGCACCGTCGCGCGGGCTGATGGTGGCGACACGCTCCCTGTTCCAGGAACTGGCGGGGCGCGGCTTCGCCAACCTGCGCCAATGGTCGCGCGGGGTGGACCTCGAACGTTTCACGCCCGGCCCCAAGGATATCCTGCCCGACCTGCCGCGGCCGATCTTCACCTATGTCGGCCGCCTCGCGGTCGAGAAGAATATCGACGCCTTTCTCGCCCTCGACCTGCCGGGCTCCAAGCTGGTCGTCGGCGACGGGCCGGAAATGGCCCGGCTGAAGGCGGCCTATCCCCAGGTCCATTTCGCCGGGGCGCGCCACGGCGACGATCTCACCGCCCATTTCCGCGCCGGCGACGTCTTCGTCTTCCCCAGCCGGACCGACACGTTCGGCCTCGTCGTCCTCGAAGCGCTGGCCTGCGGCCTGCCGGTCGCCGCCTATCCGGTGCCGGGCCCGGCCGACATCCTGACGCCGGAGACCGGCGCCCTGGACGAGGACCTGCGCAGCGCCTGCCTGCGGGCCCTGGGCCTCGATCCCGCCGCCTGCCGGGCCCATGCCCTCAGCTTCACCTGGGGGGCGACGGCGGCCCAGTTCGTCGAGAATATCGCCCCCTTCCGCCAGGACTGGCCGGCGCAGGCCGTCGCCACCGGCCGGCCGGTGGCGATTCCCCACCAGCCGGGCCCCCGCCAGCCGGCCGCCCATCAACCAGGCGAAACGGCCTGAGCCGTCAGCCGACCGTGATTACCACCTTGCCAGTGGAACGCCGTTCGAGCACCAGTTCGAGCGCTTCCGCCGCCTGTTCCAGCGGCCGGGTGTCGGACACATGGGGGCGCAGGCGCCCCGCCTGCCACCAGCCGATCAGGGTGCGGAAACTGTCCGCCATCACGCCCGGCGCCTTGTCGGCATAGGCACCCCACCAGAAGCCGACGACATCGACATTCTTCACCAGAAGGCGGTTGGCGGCGATCTGGGGCACGTCGCCGCTGGCGAAGCCGATGATCAGGGCCCGGGCCTCGAAATTGGCCGCCTTCAGGCCCGCTTCGAACAGGGCGCCGCCGACCGGGTCATAGATCACGTCGACCCCGCCGCCGGCCGCCAGGATCGCCGCCTTCAGGTCGTCGGTGCCGGCATCGATCAGGTGATGGGCGCCCTGGGCCGCGGCGACGGCCAGTTTCTCCGCGCCCTTGGCGACCGCGATCACTTCCGCCCCCATCAGGACGCCGAGCTCGACCGCGGTCAGGCCGACGCCGCCCGCCGCCCCCAGCACCAGCAGCCTCTCGCCCGCCTTGAGCCGGGCCCGGTGCCACAACCCGAGGTGCGAGGTGCCATAGGCGACGGGAAAGCCGGCGGCGGTGACGTAATCCATCTCGTCCGGGATAGGGACCGCGCGGTCGGCGGCGACCGCGACCTTTTCGGCATAGCCGCCATAGGACGGAATGGCCAGGACCCGGTCGCCCGGCTTGAAACCTGCGACGCCATGCCCCACCGATTCGACCACGCCGGCAACCTCGAGACCGGGCGAGAAGGGCAGCGGCTGGCGCGTCTGATACTTGCCGGCCAGCATCAGGCTGTCGGCGAAATTGACCCCGGCGGCGCGCACCGTAATGGTGATTTCCCCTGCGCCGGCAAGGGGATCCGCCACCTCGAGATACTGCAGCCCGCGCGGTCCCTGGCCGAGACCGGTGACGACGATCGCCTTCATGCCTTTGCTCTCTCTTCCCTGTGTCATGCCGCGGTCACCAATTGGTCAGGGGACGAACGGCCCGCTTTCTGTGATGATGGGGCATGACCGTGCGCCATCTCGATTACTTGTTCAATCCGCGGATCGTTGCCCTGCTGGGCCCGGCGGAACCGCGCGATCCCGTCGCCGCCGCCGTCGCCGACGGCATGCGCCGCGCCCCTTTCCACGGCCGCCTGCTGGTGGCCGAGGATACGATCGAGGCCGTCGAGGCGCTGGCGGAAGCGCCGGACCTCGCGATCCTGAACGGCGATCTCGACCGCGCCCCGGCGCTGATCGAGGTGTTGGGCAAGAAGGGCTGCAAGGTGGTGCTGGCGGTCGGCGCGCCGCCGGAAGATCCCGCCGTGGTCCCGGCCATGGTCGAGGCCGGACGGCGCAACGGCGTGCGCATCGTCGGGCCCGGGGCCTTCAACCTGTCGGTGCCGGCGATCGGCCTGCAGGCCGTGGTCTCGCCGGTGCTGCCCCAGCCGGGGCGCCTCGCCTTCATCACCCATTCGAACGGCATCCTGGATACGCTGATCGACTGGGCGGCGGGCAACGGCATCGGCCTGTCGCGGGCGATCTCGCTCGGCGCCAAATGCGACGTCGACCTTGCCGACATCCTCGACTGGCTGGCGCTGGACCATGCGACCGGCGCCATCATCATGTATCTGGAAACCATCACCAAGCCGCGGAAATTCATGTCCGCGCTGCGCGCCGCCGCCCGCACCAAGCCGGTGGTGGTGCTGAAATCCGGGCGCCACGGCCCGCTGCCGCCCTCGACCACCGCGATCCGCCGGCTGGCGGATGCCGACGCGATCTTCGATGCCGTGCTGGCCCGCGCCGGCTGCGTCCGGGTCGAGGCGATCGAGGAATTGTTCGACGCCGCGGCCACCCTCGGCTTTCCCGGCGCCGCCATGGGCGAACGGCTGGCCATCGTCGCCAACGGCTATGGCGCCGGGCTGCTGGCCAGCGACCACCTGCTCGACCGCGGCGCCCGGCTGGCGGAATTCTCCAGCGCGTCGCTGGCGGCGATCGCCACCGTGCCGGGCCTCAAGTCCGACCAGAACCCGATCGACATCGGCCCCGACGCCCAGCCCGAACGCTATGCCGACCTGCTGCCCATCCTGGCCACGGACCGGGGCATCGACGGCATCCTGGTGATCCATACGCCCTCCGCCGTCTCGTCCGCCCTGTCGGCGGTGGAGGCGACGCTGCGCGGCTTCGGCACCCGGCGCCAGCCCCGGCTGATCGCCTGCTTCATGGGCGAGACCGAGGCGAGGGCCGCGCGGGCCGCGCTGCGCGCCTCGGGCATCCCCACCTTCTCGACCCCGCGGCAGGCGGCGCGGGCGATCATGCATATGGTCGAATACCGCCGGAACCAGGAATTGCTGGCGGAAACCCCGCCCTCGATCCCGGCCGATTTCACCATCGACCGGGCCGGCGTCGCGGAAGAGATCGAGCAATTGCGCCAGGCCGGGCGGGAATGGGTGCACGGGCCGGATGCCCTGCGCCTGCTGGCCGCCTACGGCTTCCCGACCGTGCGGCCGATCTTCGCCGCGACCCCCCAGGAAGCGGCCGACCACGCCAAGCGGATCGGCGCCACCGTGGTCCTGAAGATCGCCACCACCGATCCGATCGACAAGAAGACGGTGGGCGGCGTCACCCTCGGCCTCGACGAGCCGGAGGATGTCCGCCGCGCCGCCGAACTCATGCTGCGCCGGGTCATGACCCGCGCCCCCCAGGCCCGGATCGACGGCTTCACCGTGGAACCCATGGTGATCCGGCCGGACGGCCACGAACTGCTGCTCGGCTTCGTCGAGGACGAACAGTTCGGCCCGGTCATCGTCTTCGGCAACGGCGGCACCGCCTGCGAGGTGATCCGCGACCGCGCCACCGCCCTGCCGCCCCTGAACATGGCGCTGGCCCGCCACGCCATCGCCCGGACCCGCGTCGCCCGCCTGCTGGACGAAGGCCCGGGCCGGCCGGCGGTGCAGGCCCAGGCGGTCGAACTGGCGCTGATGCGCCTGGCCCAGATCGCCATCGATCATCCCGAGATCGTCGAGCTGGAAATCAACCCCATGGTCGCCGATCCGTCCGGCGTGATCGTGCTCGACGCCCGCTTCCGCCTGGGCGAGCCCAGCAAGCCGGGCAGCGGCCGCCTGGCCATCCGGCCCTATCCGGAAACCCTGGAACAGGCGGTGGTCGACGACATGGGCGACCATTACCTGCTGCGCCCGATCCGGCCGGAGGACGAGGTGCCGCTGGTCCGCGGCGTCGCCAAGGTCAATCCCGAACACCTGCGCCTGCGCTTCTTCGCGCCGATGAAGGAATTGAGCCACACCTTCGCCGCCCGCCTGACCCAGATCGACTACGACCGCGAAATGGCCTTCGTCCTGATGGGCGAGGGCCCCCCGGGCGAGGCGCCCTGGTTCGGCACCGGCCGCCTGGTCTGCGATCCCGACGGGGTGAAGGGCGAATACGCCATCCTGGTCCGTTCCGACCGGGTGGGCCGGGGCCTGGGCCGGCTGCTGATGGACCGGCTGATCGCCTATGGCCGCGACCGCGGCCTCAGCGAGATCTATGGCGAAGTCCTGCGCGAGAACCGCACCATGCTGGCGCTGGCGACCGAACTCGGCTTCACCGTCCACGCCACGCCGGGCGAGCCGGACGTGGTCCATGTCGTCCTGAAGCTGTGAACAGACGCGAAAAGGAGGCGACGCCATGCCCGCACTCCCCCTCATTCTCGGCGGCGGCGGCCTGCTGTTCCTGGCCATCGGCCTGATCTTCGGCAAGATCCAGGCGGGCCGCGGCGGCCATGCCCGGGCCGCCGGCACGGTGGTCGAGATCGAGACCCGCGACAGCTACGACCACGACGGCAACCGCCCCCAGACCCACTATCGCCCGGTGGTCGCCTTCGAAGCCGCCCCGGGCCATAAAATCGTGATCAGGGCGACGGTCGAGACCAATTGGTCCGGCTATCGGATCGGGCAGGCGGTCGAGGTCCGCTTCGACCCCCGCCGGCCCGAGAAGGCCGTGTTCGAAGGCTCGTTCCGGCGCTTCCTGATCCCGGTGATCTTCAGCCTGATCGGCGCCGCCCTGCTGGTCGCGGCCGCCCTGATCCCGGCCCCATAATGTCGAGCAGGAGGATGGCGCCGCCGCGCCAAATCGGGTAACCCTGGGGCCATGATCCGGCTGTTCGGTTTCCTGCTGTTCATCACGAGCGGCATCTTCATCTGGCTGGGCGCCCAGGACGGGATCGCCATCTGGCAGCGCACCTCGGCCGCCGAGGATGTGATCGGCGAATTGCTGCGCTACGACCCGGCGCCCGACGGCGCGGCCGCCCCGGTGGCGCGCTTCCGGGGCAGCGACGGCCGGGACCACGACATCCTGCTGCCGCCGGTGCGCCAGCCGAAGGATGCGGTCGGCACGCCCGTGCACCTGATCCACCCGCCCGGCCGGCCCGACCTGGCGGAATCCGGCGAGCCGGTCGCCCTATGGGCGCCGGCGGCTGTCCCCGTCGGCGGCGGGCTGATCGCCGCCGTGTTCGGCCTCGCCCTGATGACCAGCCGGCGCCGCCGGCCCGAGGACATGCCCCGCCTGCCGCTGCTGCTCCGCGTCGGGCTGTTTGCCGTCGCCTTCGCCCTGATTTCGGTCGCCTGGAGCGAATATACGGCGGTGGTCGACAGCCTGAACGCCAGGCCGCGCAGCCGCGGCGTGGTCGTCGCGGTCGACCAGGGCGGCGCCCCCACCATCCGCTACCGGACCGCGGACGGCGTCGTCGTCGATTATGTCGAGACCGGCCTGCCCGCCGGCAGCCTGGCCCCGGGCGAGCGCGTCACCCTGGCCTACGACAAGGGCAACCCCGGCTTCGCCCGGGTGGAGCGCTTCGGCCCGATCTGGGCAGGGGTCGCCGCCTGGGCCGTCGCCGCCGGCCTCGCCCTGACCCTTGCCCTTTTCGCCGCCAGCCTGCGCCGGGGCAAGGCCGCCGCCGTCGAACCCGCCCCGGTTGCGGAAGAGCCCGCCCACGCCGTCTTCGCCGCCGGGCCGGACGACCCGGCCCCGGGCGAGCGACGGGACCCGACCTTCGGCCCGGGCCGCTGACCGCACCGGCGAAAGACACCGCCATGCGGTCCGCGCATGGGAGTTTTCATTGCACCGCCACAAACTCGGGCTATACTCCGCCGCCGCTTGAATGACGGCATAACCTGAATTACCGGCCCTTCGCTTCCGGTCCCCCGAATGGTGGGGACGCGGCACCGGGCCCCGATGCCAGTGCCCCGGAAGGCGCGTTTCATGCAGATCCGCAATATCGCCATCATCGCCCACGTCGACCATGGCAAGACCACCCTCGTCGACCAGCTCCTGAAGCAGTCCGGTACCTTCCGCGCCAACCAGCTGGTGGCGGAACGGGTGATGGACAGCAACGACCTCGAAAAGGAGCGCGGCATCACCATCCTGGCCAAGCCGACCTCGGTGGTCTGGAAGGATACCCGCATCAATATCGTCGACACCCCGGGCCACGCCGATTTCGGCGGCGAGGTGGAGCGCATCCTCTCGATGGTCGACGGCGTCGTCGTCCTCGTCGATTCCGCCGAAGGCCCGCTGCCGCAGACGAAGTTCGTCACCGGCAAGGCGCTGCGCCTGGGCCTGCGCCCGATCGTGCTGATCAACAAGATCGACCGTTCCGACGCCCGCCCGGACGAGGTGCTGAACGAAGTCTTCGACCTTTTCGCCGCGCTGGACGCCAATGAGGAACAGCTCGACTTCCCGATCCTCTATGCCTCGGGCAAGCAGGGCTGGGCGGTCACCGATATCAACGACCCGCGCGAGACGCTGGCGCCCCTGTTCGACCTGATCCTCGACCATGTCCCGCAGCCGAGCGTGATCAACGACACCGACCAGCCCTTCACCATGCTGGCGACCACGCTGGAAAGCGATCCCTTCCTCGGCCGCATCCTGACCGGCCGCATCCAGTCCGGCATCGCCCGCCAGAATGCGCCGGTGAAGTCGCTGCGCGCCGGCGGCGAACTGCTGGAACAGGGCCGCCTGTCCAAGCTGCTGGCCTTCCGCGGCATCGAGCGCGTGCCGGTCGAGGAAGCCTCGGCCGGCGACATCGTCGCCATCGCCGGCCTGACCACCGCCACCGTCGCCGATACGATCTGCGCCCTTGACGTGGCCGAGCCGCTGAAGGCCCAGCCGATCGACCCGCCGACCCTGGCCATGACCTTCTCGATCAACGACTCGCCGCTGGCCGGGACCGAGGGCAGCAAGGTGCAGTCCCGCGTGATCCGCGACCGCCTGATGCGCGAGGCGGAAGGCAATGTCGCCCTGAAGATCACCGACACCCCGGGTGGCGACAGCTTCGAGGTGGCCGGCCGCGGCGAACTTCAGCTCGGCATCCTGATCGAACAGATGCGCCGCGAGGGCTTCGAGCTTTCGATCAGCCGCCCGCGCGTGCTGTTCAAGGAAGAGGGCGGCCAGCGCCTGGAGCCGATCGAGGAAGTGGTGATCGACGTCGACGACGAATTCACCGGCGTCGTCGTCGAGAAGATCTCGATCCGCAAGGGCGAACTGAAGGAAATGCGCCCGTCCGGCGGCGGCAAGACCCGCCTGGTCTTCCACTGCCCGTCGCGCGGGCTGATCGGCTATCACGGCGAGTTCCTGACCGATACCCGCGGCACCGGCCTGATGAACCGCCTGTTCCACGCCTATTCCCCCTACAAGGGCCAGATCCCGGGCCGCCGCAACGGCGTGCTGATCTCGAACGCGGCCGGCGAATCCGTCGCCTATGCCCTGTGGAACCTGGAAGACCGCGGCCCGATGTTCATCGACCCCGGCGTCAAAGTCTATGAGGGCATGATCATCGGCGAGCATACCCGCGACAACGACCTCGAGGTGAACCCGCTCAAGGGCAAGCAACTGACCAATATCCGCACCACCTCGAAGGACGAGGCGATCCGCCTCACGCCGCCGCGGAAGATGAGCCTCGAACAGGCCATCGCCTATCTCGGCGACGACGAACTGGTCGAGGTGACGCCGAAATCGATCCGCCTGCGCAAGCGCTATCTCGACAGCAACGAGCGCAAGCGCATGTCGCGGGCCGCCGAAAGCGCATAAGCCCGCCGGAATCGCCCGGCTTTCGAACGCCGCCGCCCCAACCAGGGGTGGCGGCGTTTTGCTGTCCGTCGCCGGCAGGGGTTGAAAGATAACGGATTAATCACCATTATGGGCACAAATTAAACCATAGTGGTGATCTCCATGCCTCTTACGCCCCTGGACTTGCAGATCGGCCGCCGCATCCGCGAACGCCGCTGGCTCCTGGGTCTGTCCCAAGACAAACTTGCCCGCCGCGTCGGCCTGAAGTTCCAGCAGATCCAGAAATATGAAACCGGCGGGGCCAAGGTCTCGGCCGGGCGCCTGTCCCTGCTGGCAGAGGCGCTGGATGTCCCGATCAGCTATTTCTACGCGCACGCGGGCCCGGACGGCGACGGCATCAGCCGCGATGCCGCCGATCTCGCCCGGCTGTTCATGACCTTGCCGGAAGAACAGCGCAGCCGCCTGCTCGACCTCGTGCGCGCCATCAGCACACCCCCGGCCATCGCCGCCTGACCTGTTTCGCCCTCCCGCCGACCTGATAGACTGGACGGATACAGGCGGGAGGTCCGGGGCATGAAGGTGGTCGTTGCCATGATGAAGCACGAGACCAACACTTTCTCGCCCCTGGTCACCGACCTTGCCCGCTTCGAGGCCTGGGGCCTTCATTTCGGGCCGGCGGCGGAAAGCGCCTATGCCGAAACCGCCATGCCCATGGGGGCCTATATCCGCCTGTGCCGGGCGCGCGGGGCCGAGATCGTCACCCCCGTCGCGGCCGAGGCCATGCCCGGCGGCATCGTCACCCGCGACGCCTATGAAACCCTGGCCGGCGCCATCGTCGAGGCGGTGGCGGCGGGCTGCGACGCCGTCCTGCTCGACCTGCACGGCGCCATGGTCGCGGCCCATGTGGCGGACGGCGAGGGCGAATTGCTGCGCCGGCTGCGCGCCGTGGCGCCCCGGGTGCCCATCGCCGTCACCTGCGACCTGCACTGCAACCTGACCCGGGCCATGGTCGACCATTGCGATGCCCTGATCGGCTACAAGACCTATCCCCATGTCGACATGGCCGAGGTGGGCGAGCGGATCGCCCGGGTCCTGTTCGCCGCGATCGACGGCAAGGCGCGCCCGGTGATGGCCTTCGCCCCGATCCCGGTACTGGCCCAGACCCTGCGCATGGGCACCGACGACGAGCCGATGAAAGGCCTGATCGCCGAAGCCCGCGCCCTGGAGGCCGAGGGCTTCCTGGCCGCCACCGTCTTCGGCGGCTTTCCCATGGCCGACGTGCCCCACGCCGGCATGGCGGCGGTCGTCGTCGGCGACGGCGATCCGGCCGCGGCCGGGGCGGCGGTGGAACGGCTGGCGGCGCTGGCCCGCGCCCGGCGCGACGATTTCCTCTATCCCCACGAACCCCTGGAGCACGCCCTCGACCGCGCCGCCGCCCTCGGTGATGCGGGGGGAGGCGAGGCGGGGGGACCGGTGATCCTGCTCGACCATGCCGACAATTGCGGCTCGGGCGGGACCCAGGACGTCATGGGCGTGATCGCCGCAGTCATCGAGCGGGGCCTCAAGGATGTCGCGGTCGGCGCGGTCTATGACCCGGAGGCGGTGAAGACCATGGCGGCCGCCGGCGTCGGCGCCGAGGTGAGCCTGGCCCTGGGCGGCCGGCTGGACATGCCGGCCCTCGGCCTCAAGGGCCGGCCGCTGGCGCTGACGGGCCGGGTGAAAGTGCTGACCGACGGGCGCTTCGTGGTGCGCGGGCCCATGTATACCGGGGTCACCGTCGAAATGGGCCCGACCGCCGTGCTGTCCGTCGACGGCGGCCGGGTGGAGATCGTCGTCACCTCCCACCACCACGAGCCCTGGGACCGGGGCGTCTTCACCAGCGTCGGCATCGAGCCGGAGGCGAAGCGCTTCCTGCTGCTGAAGTCGCGCATTCACTATCGCGCCGGCTTCGCCGCCCTGGCCCGGGCGACGGTGACCCTGGACGGCGAAGGGGTGACCACGTCGGACAACGGCAAGCTCGACTACCGCCGCCTGCGCCGGCCGCTCTACCCCTTCGACCGGATCAATTGACCCGCCCTATCGGCTACCGGCCGGTCACGTCGACGAAGGGCACGGCGCCGCCGGGCACCATGGTGGCCGGCAGCTTGCCATCCCAGCGTTCGGCGCGGATCAGGTCGATCAGGTCGGGCGATGCCTTCATCGCCTCGCCCTTGGCGCGGATCGCGGCCGCCTCCGCCTCGCCGCGCAGGCGGATGGCGTCCGCTTCCGCCTTGGCGCGCAGGGCGGACGAATCCGCCTCGGCGCGGGCCTGGACCACGGTCGAATCCGCCTGGCCCTGGGCGGCGGTGCGGCGGATTTCCGCCTGGACCTTTTCCCGCTCCAGGTTCTGGCGCAGGCGCGTGACCTCGACCTCGGCCTGCATGCGCTGCTCGATCGCCTGTTCGAAGGCATCCGAGAAGTCGATATTCTCGATCTGCACGCTTTCGACGATGATGCCCTCGTCGGTCACCGCATCCCGCAGCGACTCCGTGATCTCGGCCACCAGTTTCGAGCGCTCGCCGACGATGGCCGGGGCATTGTAGCGCCCGAACACCGCCTTGGTGCGGTCCAGCAGAGCGGGGATCAGGATACGGTCGGCGTAATTGACGCCGAGGCGGGCGTAGATTTCCTTCACCTGCCCGGCATTGATCCGATAGTTGACCGACATTGTCATTTCCGCCGCCTGGATATCCTGGGAATAGGCGGCGACCTGGGGCAGGTGGAGCTTTTCCGTGCGGGTGGACAGGGCCACCACCGCATCGACCACCGGCAGCTTGAAATGGAGGCCGGGCGAGGCGACGTCATGGACGGCGCCGTTGCGCAGGACCACCCCGATCTCGCCCTCCTCGATCGTGTACCAGCTCGACAGGACCACGATCACGCCGACCAGCACCGCGCCGCCCAAGGCGATGCGCCGCAGCAAGGCAACTGGACCCCGGCCCGAGCCCTGGTTCATCATGGACATTGCTATCCCCCCGGAAGCAGAAGATGACGATTCGTCGGATGTCTCTGGGGATGGCCCGGGGCTGCGCGGCCGCCTGCCCCCGCCCAGCTTCGGCAGACGCCGCTTCGACATGCCTGTCCCCTGTCATGCATCCGTCCGGTCGGGGATGGTATCCTATTGTGTGTCTTGATGGAGCATTTTCATGTCCGCCCCCGTTTTCGATCTTGCGATCATCGGCGCCGGCATCGTCGGCCTCGCCCATGCCCTGGCGGCGCGCCGGGCGGGCAAGCGAGTGGTGGTGATCGACCGCGACGCCCAGGCGAACGGCGCCTCCATCCGCAATTTCGGCTTCGTCACCGTGACCGGGCAGCAGCAGGGCACGGTCTGGAACCGGGCCCGGCGCAGCCGCGAGATCTGGGCCGAGGTGGCGCCCAAGGCCGGAATCCCGGTGCTGCACCGGGGCAGCGCCGTCATCGCCCACCGGCCCGAGGCGGCGGAAGTGGTCGCCGCCTTCGTCGCCTCCGAGATGGGCGCGGGCTGCGAGATGCTGTCGCCGGCCCAGATCGCCGACCGCCTGCCCCTGCTTCGCCACGAGGATGCCAGCGCCTGCCTGTGGAGCCCGCATGAACTGCGGGTCGAGCCGCGCCGCGCCATTCCCCTTCTCGCCGCCTGGCTGGAAGAACAGCTGGGCGTCGTCTTCCTGCGCAACACCCTGGTGAAGGCGATCGACCTGCCCCGCGTGGTCACTACCGCCGGCATCGTCGAGGCCGGGCAGGCAATGGTCTGTCCCGGCGGCGACTTCCTCTCGCTCTACCCCGAAGTCTGGGCCCGGCGCGAGCTTGACCTGTGCAAGCTGCACATGCTGCGCCTCGCCCCGCAGGGGGCGGGCTGGGTGCTGCCCGGCTCGGTCATGAACGACATGTCGCTGGGGCGCTATCTCGGCTTTGCCGAACTGCCGGCGGCGGCGGCCCTGAAGGCGGTCCTGGCGCGGGAGGAGGGGCCGAGCCTCGACAATGGCATCCACCTGATCGCGGTGCAATCGGCGGACGGTTCGCTCGTCGTCGGCGACTCGCATCATTATGCCGCAACACCCGATCCCTTCGCGCCGGACGCGGTGGACGCCCTGATGATCGGCCACGCCCGCCGGGCGCTCCGCCTCGCCAGCGACCGGGTGGTGGAGCGCTGGATCGGCATCTATCCCCATTCGAAGACCGAGGCCGCCCTGATCGAGGACGCCGCCCCCGGCGTCCGCGCCGTGATGGTGACCAGCGGCACCGGCATGTCCACCGCCTTCGCCCTGGCCGAGGATGCGCTCGCCGGCTGGCTCCGGTGATAACAAAAGACTGGCATCCGGACGGGCGCCGGCCTATGTGATTAGCGGGGATGATCAGAGACTTGCGGTAGAACGGCGAAAGATTCCAGACTCGCCGGCGCCCGCCGTCGTTAAACCTGAGGATTGGACGAAATGGCTTTCAAACTTCCCGAACTGAAATTCGACCCGAGCGCCCTTGCCCCCGCCCTCTCGGCCGAGAGCTTCTCGTTTCACCACGGCAAGCACCACCAGGCCTATATCACCGTCGCGAACGAGATCGTGGCGGCGACCCCGGCGCTGCAGGGCAAGTCGATCGAAGACGTGACCAAGATCGCGGCGGCCGATCCGGCGGCCAAGAAGCTGTTCAACAACGCCGGCCAGCACTACAACCACACCCTCTACTGGCTGTCGCTGTCGGCTCCGGGCTCGACCAAGCCGTCGGCCGCGATTTCCTCGCTGATCGAGAAGTCGTTCGGCGATTTCGCCGGCTTCAAGACCGCCTTCACCACCGCCGCGCTCGGCCAGTTCGGCTCGGGCTGGGTGTGGCTGCTGAAGGACGGCGAAAAGCTGGCGATCACGACCACCGGCAATGCGGAAACCCCGCTGACCCAGGGCAAGGACGCGCTGGCGGTGATGGACGTGTGGGAACACGCCTATTACATCGACTATCGCAACAACCGTAAGGGCTTTGCCGAGACTTTCGTCGACAGCCTGATCAACTGGGATTTCGTCGAGAAGCGCATCGAGGACACCACGACCCTCGACGCCGGCGTCTGATCTCCGATCAGCGACAACAGGAAGGGCGGCGCCGCAAGGTGCCGCCCTTTCCGTTTATTCGGTGCCGTCGCCCTTGTGATAGCGCGCGATATAACGCTCGGTGATGGCGTCGCAGGGCACCATGATGAAACAGTCGACGGTCTTGAATTCCGGATCGATCACCGCGCCGTCGCCGATATAGCCGCCGAGGCGGAGATAGCCCTTGATCAGCGGCGGCAGGGTGCGCAGCCCGTCGCGCGGGCGGATCGCATCCTTCGGCAGGCGGTTCATGGCGACATAGCGGCTATCGAGCGCGCGGACCCGGCGCTCCGGCGGCGCCAGATGATTGTGGTAGAGATAGCTGAGCGGCACGGCCAGCGCCTCCGGGTCCACCCCGGGCAGGCTGCCGCAGCCGAACATCAGGCTGATCTTATGCTCGGCGATATAGCCGGCGATCGCCCGCCACAGCATCTGGATGACCGCATTGGTGCGATATTCCGGGGCGACGCAGGAGCGGCCGAGTTCGAGGAAATTGTCGTCCGCCTTGCGGTTCCGCTCGAGGAACGACAGGTCGAATTCCCCGGCGGAATAGAAGCCGCCATGCTGGCGCGCCACCTCTTCCCGCAGCAGGCGATAGGTCCCGACCACCGCCGGGGCGTCGCCCTCGACCGCATGATCGATCACCAGAAGATGGTCGCAGATCGGGTCGAAATGATCGAAATCGCGCTTTTCCGCGGCCGTGGCCGGGGTCGGCGTCGCGCCCATCTCCTCGTAGAACACGCGGTAGCGCAGCCGCTGGGCGGCCAGCAGCTCGGCCGGGCTCCGGGCCAGGCGAACTTCGAGCTTGTCGATATCGACCGAACGCCGGGCGGAAACCGGGTCGTCCCGCTCTTCTTCGGTCTTCACACTGTTCAGGGCCACGATCGTCCTATTCATGCGTCCCGGCCCTGCCGACGGGCAGACGGCCGTGTCAAACGCCCCCTCCGTGGCCGGCATGCCCCCTGGCCGGGGCCGGGCCGACTACGCGATTACCTTATCCCCCGCCGGCCATCACGGTCAAACCGCTCGACCGGCGTCAGGGCCCGGCCGCCGTTGCCCCTGCCGTGCGGTCACGACAAGGCAGAGCACGATGGCCACCAGCCCAATCGCCACTGAATACAGGAAGAATGTTACATATCCAGCACCAAGTGCGGCCGCAGATGTTCCCGCCTTGGCGGCACCTTCGGCAAAGGCGGGCACCGGCAGGCGCTCGAACAGGGGCAGCAGCAGGGCGGGCAGCCCCCCCGCCTCGGCCGCCCGCGCCGCCCCTTCGACGATCCGCCCGGACTGCGAGGCGATCAGCTTGCCCGGCAGGGCATAGAGCGACGAGAACAGCGCATATTGGGTCGCGGTGAAGCCGGCCGAGGTCAGGCCGGACATATAGGCGATCAGGCAGGTGCCGGCATAGCCCGAGGCCAGGTTGTCGACCCCGATGGCGATGAAGAGCGCGGGCAGCCAGGGCCCCTGCACCGCCAGCCAGGCATAGACGAGGTTGCTGGCCGGCCCGGCGAAGGCGCCGATCATCAGGGCGCGCAGCACGCCCAGCCGCGCCACCGCCCAGCCGCCGAGGAACACCCCGCCCATGGTCATGACCATGCCGAAGACCTTGCGCACCTCCGCCACCTCGGTCTTCGAGAAACCGAGGTCGAGGTAGAAGGGATTCATGATGTTGAGGACGAAATCCGACAGGCGGTAGACGCAGATCAGGGCCAGGATCGGCCCCGCCAGCCGGCCGAATTCGCCGAAAAAGGCGCCCAGCGGCGCGCCGAAGGCCCGTTGCAGGGCCTGCCCCGGCCGCGTCGCCCGCCCGGGCAGGGGCCAGCAGGCGAGCAGGATCAGGCCGAGCCCGAGGATCACCGCGCCGAATTGCAGATAGGCGGCGCCGGGCGCCCGGGTCCACAACGGCGCAAGCCCGAGCGCATCGTCGGAAAAGGTCAGCACGGTCAGGGTGAAGGGATTGCCCGACAGGCCGGCGCCGACGATCAGGGCGGCGCCGAGCAGGACCAGGGCCCGCACCAGCCATTCGGCGGCATCGCGCCCGGGCCGGGCCGGCACCGCGCCCCCGGCCCGGGGCAGCGGCGCCGGCCGGGCCGTCTCCCGCGGGGCGCACAACACGCCGGCCATGCCGACCAGCATCAGCCCGCCCATGGCGAAATAGGACAGGTTCCAGCCCGCGGCCTCGGCCAGGGCCAGCGCGGCGCCGCCCGCCACCAGCCCGGCGATGCGATAGCCCCATTGATAGGCGGCGGCCAGCGCGCCCTGGCGGCTGTCGTCCGCCGCCTCGATGCGCCAGGCGTCGATGACGATGTCCTGGGTCGCCCCGGCGAAGCCGACGAAGACGGCAAAGGCGGCGGTGCGGGCCAGATCGGCCCCCGGATCGCCCCCGGCGATCAGGCCGAGCCCCAGCATGACCGCCACCTGCGCCGCCAGCATCCACGACCGGCGATGGCCGAGGCGGGCGGTCAGCCCCGGCACGTCGAACCGGTCGACCAGCGGCGCCCACAGGAATTTGGCCGAATAGGCCAGGGTCGCGAGGCTGAAGAAACCGATGACCGCAAGCGACACCCCCTCGTCGCGCAGCCAGGCCGACAGCGTGTCGAAGACCAGCAGGTTGGGCAGGCCGGCGGCGAAGCCGAGCGCGAGCATGACCAGCGTGCGCCGCTCGCCGTAGACCTTCAGACCTTGACGCTCCGCCATGCCGGTTCCCGCCGAATCACCTGCCCACCACCTTGCCCGGCGCGGCGGCCCGGCGGCAAGACCCGCTCAGGCAAGGGGCAATCAGGCAAGGGGCAGGACCAGGGCGATGCGCGCCCCGCCGCCCGGCCGGTCGCCGATCTCCAGCCGGCCGCCCAGGCCTTCGGCGATCTCGCGGGCGATGGCAAGGCCGAGGCCGGCCCCGGCATCGGCCTTGGTCCGCGCCGCATCCGCCTGCCGGAACGGCTGGGCGAGATCGGCACGCAGGGCCGCCGGGATTCCCGGGCCCCGGTCGTCGACGGTCAGGCGGGCATTGCCGCCGTCGCGGCCAAGGGCGATTTCGGCGCTGCCCGCATGTTTCAATGCATTGTCGATCAGATTGGCCAGGGCCCGGGCCAGGGCCGCCTCGCTGCCCGCGACCGTGAGCGGACCCGGCGCGGCCGCGGCCAGGGTGACCGGGGCGCCCTGGGCCTGCCGTTCCTCGACCTCGCGGGCGACGATCCGGGCCAGGTCGCTGCGGCCGGCGCGGTCGGCGCCGAAGGCGACGCGGGCGAAGGTCAGACTGTCCTCGACCAATTGGTTCATGTGTTCGAGATTGCGGATCCAGCCGGTGCGGTCGCCGTCCTCGGGCAGCATCTCGGCCCGCAGCCGCAACCGGGTCAGATAGGTGCGCAGGTCATGGGCCAGGGCGCCGAGCACGAAGGCCCGGTTGCGCATCAGCCCGGCAAGCCGGGCCTGCATGTCGTTGAAGGCGCGGATCAGCACCCGCACCTCGGCCGCGCCCGCCTCGGCCACCGGCCGGGGTTCCGGATCGCGGCCGAATGCCTGCACCGCCCGGGCCAGGCGGCGCAGCGGCCGCGATTCCCGGCTGAACAGGACGATCGCCAGCAGGGCGACGGTGAGGCCGATGATGCCGGCGAAAAAACCCGGTTGCAGGCCGAACAGCCGGGGCATCACCTCGCCGTCCGCCACCACCTTCAGATAGCGGCCGCCGGCGAGGCCCACCGTCACCTCGATCCGGCTGGCCAGCAGGCGGCCGAGCAGCCGGGGCCGCCCGCCCGGCTCCCGCAGCCCCCGATACTGGATGGACACCAGCCGCGGCGGATCGAGCGCCGGCAGGCCGGACCGGATCACGGTCTCGAGCGGGCGACGCGGCAGGGCGGGATCGCGGATCTCCCCCGGCTCGTCGGCGACGGTGACGAGAAGATCCGGCCCGTTGACCGCGCGCAGCACCAAGGGCAGCTGCGCCGCCGGCGTGGCTTCGACCAGCGCCGCGGTCGCCGCCACCTGATCGGCCAGCGGCACCGCCATCCGGGCATCGAAAGCCTGTTCGCGGCGCCAGAAATACAGCGCCGTGGTCACCAGCTGGACCAGGACCAGGGCGGCCAGCAGGATCAGGACCAGCCGGCCGACGATGCCGATGCGCGCCATCATCGCCCCGCCCCCTCGACATCCAGGGACAGGATATAGCCGCCGTTGCGCACCGTGGTGATGCCCTGGGCGACCTCGGGCGCGACCGCTTCCAGCTTGCGGCGCAGGCGCGAGATGCCGACGTCGATCGTGCGGTCGAAGGGATCGGCACCGCGCCCGCGGGTCCAGTCCAGCAATTGGTCGCGGCTGAGCACCCGGCGCGGGTGTTCGACCAGACAGGCGAGAAGATCGAATTCCGCCGAGGTGAGCGGCACCCGCGCGCCGTCCCCCGCCTCCGCCTGGCGGCCGTCGAGATCGACGGTCAGGGCACCCACCCGCAGGCGCCGCCCGGCCGGGACCGGCGCCTGCCGCTCGCCCCGGCGCAGCACCGCCCTGATGCGCGCCAGCAGTTCGCGCGGGTTGAAGGGTTTCGGCAGATAGTCGTCGGCGCCCAGTTCAAGGCCGACGATGCGGTCCACATCCTCGCCCTTCGCCGTCAGCATGATGATGGGAAAGCCGCAGGTGCCCGACAGCCGGCGGCAGATCGACAGCCCGTCCTCCCCCGGCAGCATGAGGTCGAGCACCATCAGGGCCGGCCTTGCCCTGGCCAGTTGCGCATCCATGGCGACCGCATCCGCCGCGGCCGCCACCGCGAAGCCCTCGCGGTGCAGGAAACCGGTCAGCAGCATGCGGATTTCCGGGTCATCCTCGACCAGCAGGATCGTCTTCATGGCGGGCATTGTCGGCCATGCCGGGGCCGGCGCAAGGCCGGTAACAAAACGTTACAAATCGCCGGCGTCCTGCAAAACCCGGGCAAAGCGCCGGTCCCATGATCGCCCTCGTTCCCCGGGCCGGACCGGCCGGGGCCACCCCGCAAGGAGACCAACATGCGCATTTCCCCGACCTTGGCCCTGGCCGCCTTCGCCGCCGCCCTGACCCTGGCCGGCGCCGCCGGCGACAGTTTCGCCCGCGAACGCCATGTCGCCGGCACCGGCGCCGGCGGCCGCAGCTATTCCCGCTCGGTCGAGCAAGGCTGCGCCAACGGCACCTGCACGCGCAGCCGCGAAGGCACCACCCGGGCCGGCAACAGCTGGCACGCCGACCGCAGCCGTACCCGCAACGGCGACGGCACGGGCAGCGTCACCCACGAGGCCCAGGGCCCGCGCGGCGGCACCTATTCCGGCAGCGGCAGCGGCGGCAACGGCCAGTACGGCTATTCCGGCACCGCGACCGGCCCGAACGGCAGGAGCGTGACCGTGGACCGCAGCGTCACCGTCACCCCCGCGAAGTGACCGGGAGAGTGCCGATGTCCCCCTTCCCGACCCTTGCCCTGGCGGCGGCGCTGGCCGCCGGCCTGGCCGCCCCCGCCCTTGCCCAGGGCGGGCCGGCGGCGCAGAAGCTCCGCGCCGCCTGCGCCAAGGATATCGAAACGCTGTGCCCCGGCGTGCAGCCGGGCGGCGGCCGTATCCTCCAGTGCCTGAAACAGCACCGGAAGGAAGTCTCGGCCGACTGCACCGCCGCCTTCGAGGAAGCCCGCGCCGCCCGCAAGGCGCCGTGACGGGCAAGGCCGGAACCGCCGCCATGGAAAGCCTGTTCCAGGCCCGGGGTGCCGCCGGGGGCTGGGGCGCCGCCCTCGTCCTCGTCCTGATCCTCGGGGAAGCGGGGCTCGCCCGGTGGCGGGGCCGCCCCGCCTATGACCTCGGCGAGACGGCGGCGACCGTGGTCATCGCCGCCGGCCAGCGCCTGCTGGCCGCGGCCACGGCACCGCTGCTGTTCCTGATCCTGGGGGAATTATACCGCTATCGCCTGTTCGCGGTCGACATGGCGTCGCCCCTGGCGCTGGTCGCCCTCTTTCTCGGGGTCGAGTTCTGCTACTACTGGCATCACCGGGCGATGCACCGCTTCCGCCTGCTCTGGGCCGTGCACGGCGTGCATCATTCGAGCACGCGGCTGAACCTGTCCGCCGCCTTCCGCCTCGGCTGGGGCGGGCAGGCCACCGGGGCGGCGCTCTTCTATGCGCCCCTGGTGCTGCTGGGGTTTCCGCCCCTCGCCGTGCTGGCCATGCTGGGCGCCAACCTGTTCTACCAATTGTTCCTGCATGCCAGCGTCATGCCGAACCTGGGACCGCTGGAAGCGGTGCTGAACACGCCGCGTCACCACCATGTCCATCACGCCGTGAACCCGGTCTGCATGGACCGCAATTTCGGCGGCGCGCTGATCGTCTTCGACCGGCTGTTCGGCACCTTCCAGGCGCTGCCGGCCGAACCGCTGCGCTATGGCACGGTAGCGGGCGGCCCCAGCCGCAACCCGTTCAAGGCAGCACTTCGCGGCTGGCTCGACGTCGGCCGGCGGCTGGCTGCCGCGCGCGGCCTGCGCGCGGCGGGGGCGGCCCTGTTCGGCCGCCCGTAGTCCCTGCCGGTCAGGCGGCGCTGTCCTTGGCGTAGCCGACGGAGCGGAGCGAATCCGTGATCTCGTCCAGGATCACCGGATCGTCGATCGTCGCCGGCATCGACCATTTCTCGCCGTCGGCGATCTTCCGCATGGTGCCGCGCAGGATCTTGCCCGAGCGGGTCTTCGGCAGGCGCTTGACCACGGTCACGGTCTTGAAGGCGGCGACCGGGCCGATCTTGTCGCGCACCAGTTTCACCAGTTCCTTCTCGATCTCCGCCTCGGGCCGGTTAACGCCGGCCTTCAGCACGACGAAGCCGAGCGGCACCTGGCCCTTCAGGGCGTCGGCGGCGCCGATCACGGCGCATTCGGCGACATCCGGGTGATAGGCGAGAACTTCCTCCATGCCGCCGGTCGACAGCCGGTGGCCGGCGACATTGATGATGTCGTCGGTCCGGCTCATGACGAAGAGATAGCCGTCCTCGTCGATATAGCCGGCGTCGCCGGTCTTGTAGTAACCGGGAAAATCGCTGAGGTAGGAGCGGATATAGCCGTCGTCGTTCTGCCACAGGGTGGGCAGGGCGCCCGGCGCCAGCGGCAGCTTGACGACGATGGAACCGATCTCGCCCGCCTCGACCTCGTTGTGCTCGTTGTCGAGGACGCGGATGTCGTACCCCGGCACAGCCCTGGTGGGCGAGCCGTATTTGACCGGCAGCAGTTCGACGCCGACGAGGTTGGCCGCCATGGGCCAGCCGGATTCGGTCTGCCACCAATGGTCGATCACCGGCACTTTCACCATGCGCTCGGCCCATTGCACCGTGTCGGGGTCGGCCCGCTCGCCGGCCAGGAACAGGGTGCGCAGGCCGGAAATATCGTATTTTTCGAGAAGTTTCCCGTCCGGGTCTTCCTTCTTGATCGCGCGGAACGCGGTCGGGGCGCAGAACTGCACCTTGCAGCCGTATTCCTCGATGACGCGCCAGAAGGCGCCGGCATCGGGCGTGCCCACCGGCTTGCCTTCGTAAAGGATGGTGGTCGCGCCGATCAGCAGGGGGCCATAGGTGATATAGGAATGGCCGACGACCCAGCCGACGTCGGACGCCGCCCAGAACACCTCGCCCGGGGCGACGCCGTAGATATTCTTCATCGACCACGCCAGCGCCACCATGTGGCCGGCATTGTCGCGCACCACGCCCTTGGGCACCCCGGTGGTGCCCGAGGTATAGAGGACATAGAGCGGATCGGTCGAGGCGACGGGCACGCAATCGGCAGGTGCAGCACCCCGCACCGCCTCGGCCCAGTCGAAGTCGCGGCCGGGGACGAGGCTCGCCGCCAGCATCGGGCGCTGGAGGATCAGGGTGAAGTCCGGCTTGAACGAGGCAAGCTCGATCGCCTCGTCCAGCAGCGGCTTATAGGCGACGGTGCGGCCGGGCTCGACCCCGCAGGAGGCGGAGACGATCGCCTTCGGCTTGGCGTCGTTGATCCGGGTCGCCAGTTCCTTGGCGGCGAAACCGCCGAAGACGACGGAATGAATGGCGCCCAGGCGGGCGCAGGCCAGCATGGCGAACAGCGCTTCCGGCACCATGGGCATGTAGACGAGCACCCGGTCGCCCTTGACCACGCCCTTGGCGGCCAGGGCCCCGGCCAGTTCCGCCACCTTGTCGCGCAGTTCGCGATAGGTGAAGCGGGTCTTGGTGCCGGTCACCGGGCTGTCGTAGATCAGCGCGTCCTGCTCGCCCCGGCCGGCCTCGACATGGCGGTCGAGGCAGTTCCAGGCAGTGTTCACCGAACCGCCGGGGAACCAGCGGTAGAGCGGCTTCGCGCTGTCGTCCAGGATGGCGGCCGGCGGCTCGAACCAGTCGATGGCCTTGGCGGCATCGGCCCAGAAGGCTTCCGGATCGGCCTGCCAGCGGGCATAGAGGTCGTTATAGGCGCCCAAGATCGTTTCCCCCCTGTAGCGGGTCTCTCTATTGGCGCGGATTCAGCAAAATACCGGCGATCATTGCAACGTCCAATCCGACGATGCCCCCCGTACTTTGGTCGGATCCCGTACTTTGGTCGGAGAAATCGCCGCGCCAACATCCATTCGCACGGAATCCCGCCTTTGTGTTATGGTGAGGGCCTGAGACCTACCACCGATGACCATCGACCTCGTTATTCTCGTCCTGCTTGTCGCGCTCAACGCCTTCCTGGTGATGGCGGAACTGGCGATCGTGGCGGCGAAGCGTGCCCGCCTGAAGCGCCAGGCCGACGGCGGCAGCCGGGCGGCCAAAGTGGCGCTGGAACTGGCGGGCGATCCTGGCCGCTTCCTGTCTACCGTGCAGATCGGCATCACCGCGATCGGCACGCTGTCGGGTGCTTTCGGCGGGCAGGCGCTGGCCGGGCCGCTGACCGAGATCTTCGCCGGCATCCCCCCGCTTGCCCCTTACGCCGATACGATCGCGATCGGCGTCATCGTCGCCGGCCTGACCTATGTCACCCTGATCCTGGGCGAACTGGTGCCGAAGCGCCTGGCGCTGGCGCGGGCGGAAAACATCGCGACCTTCGTCGCCCTGCCGCTGCGCAGCCTGTCCCTGATTTCCGCACCCATGGTCGCCTTCATCAATTTCTCGACCAATCTGGTCCTGCGGCTGCTGCCCAAGGGCTCGAAACAGCCGGATGTGACAGACGAGGAAGTCCGCGTCCTGATGCAGGAAGGCACCGCCGCCGGCGAATTCCTGGAGGCGGAGCGCGCGATCGTCGAAATGACGCTGCGCCTCGGCGACCGCAACGTCGACGCCCTGATGACGCCGCGCACCCAGATCGAATGGCTGGACGTCAACGATCCGCCCCGCCAGACCTGGCAGAAGATCGCCGCCAGCCATTGTTCCCGCTTTCCGGTGAAGAAGGGCTCGACCAAGACCGTGCTCGGCTTCGTGCAGGTGAAGGACCTGTTTGGGCAGGCGCAGATGATGGCGGGCAAGCCCTTCGACCTGGCCGCCGCCATCCACCCCGCCCATTACATCCCGGAAACCACCCCGGCCCTGAAGGCGCTGGAAGTGTTCCGGGCGAGCGGCAGCCCCATGGCCCTGATCGTCGACGAATATGGCGACATCCAGGGGATCGTCACCCTGACCGACCTGCTCGAAGCCCTGATCGGCGAGCTGGAGGAGGCGGACACGCCGGAAGACGAGCGTTCCGTGGTCCAGCGCGAGGACGGTTCCCTGCTCGTCGACGGCGGCTATTCGCTGGACCGGCTGTGGGACCTGCTCGGCATGATCGAACCGCAAGAAGGGGATGCGGATTTCAACACGCTCGGCGGCTTGATGATGCACCGTCTGAAGCGTATTCCCTCGGCGGGCGACCATTTCGTGCTGGGCGACCATCGCTTCGAGGTCGTGGACATGGATGGCCGCCGGGTGGACAAGGTGCTGATCGCCCCGATCGCCCCCGACGCCGCCGACACCTGAGCTTTCCGGAGTACCGCCCGTGGACTGGAGCCTGATCGCCGAACAATTGGCGGCCTTTGCCAGCATCGTCCTGGTCGACCTTGCGCTGGCCGCGGACAATGCGGTGGTGATCGGCCTTGCCGCGTCGGCGGTGGCGCCCGAACTGCGGCGCCGGGTCATTATCTGGGGCCTGGTCGGCGCCACGGTGCTCCGCATCGTCTTCGCCGTCATCACCACCGAACTGCTGGCGATCATCGGCCTGACCCTTGCCGGCGGGCTGCTCCTGCTCTGGGTCGCGTGGAAGATGTGGCGCGAGGTCGACGCCCAGCGGAAGGCCCGGGCCAGCGGCCGGGAAGCCGGCGACGAGGAGGAATTCGTCCCCGGCGAAAAGGCCCCGGCCAGTTTCAAGGGCGCGGTGCTGCACATCGTGCTCGCCGATGTTTCCATGTCCCTCGACAATGTGCTGGCGGTCGCCGGCATCGCGCGGGACCATCTCTGGGTGCTGGTCGCTGGCCTTCTCCTGTCGATCGCCCTGATGGGCATCGCCGCCGGCGTGGTCGTCACCCTGCTGAAGCGCTATCACTGGATCGCCTATGTCGGCCTTGCGATCATTACCTATGTCGCGCTGGACATGATCTATAAGGGGACGGTACAGGTCGTGGCGGCGGCGAGCTGACGACAATTTTGAAAAAACAAGCCGCGCACTTCGTTCGAGAGGGCCAGTCTCGACACCAACAAGAATGCCCGCCCGGGGGGCCGCTATGAGCAAGATCAATCATTACGAAGTCGACCTCGACAAGAATGCCGCCAACTATGTCCCGCTGACGCCGATCGGCTTTCTGGAGCGGGCGGCGGCGGTCTATCCGACGCGGACGGCCATCATCCACGGCGAGTTGCGCTATACTTACGCCGAAGCCTATGCCCGCGCGCGGCGCCTCGCCTCGGCGCTGGCGGCACGCGGCGTCGGCATCGGCGACACGGTTTCCGTGATGGCGCCGAACACCCCGCCGGTGCTGGACGCCCATTTCGGCGTGCCCATGACCGGCGCCGTGCTGAACACGCTGAACATCCGCCTCGATGCCGCGACCATCGCCTTCACCCTCGACCATGCCGAGACCAAGGTGCTGATCACCGACCGCGAATTCTCGCATGTGATCAAGGCGGCGCTCGAGATCGCCAAGGCGAAGCCCCTGGTCATCGACATCGACGATCCCCAGTACACGGGCCGGGGCGAGCGCCTGGGCGCGATCGAATACGAGGATTTCATCGCCGCCGGCGATCCGGACTTCGCCTGGACCGGGCCCGACGACGAGTGGCGCGCCATCAGCCTGAACTATACCTCGGGCACCACGGGCAATCCGAAGGGCGTCGTCTACCACCACCGCGGCGCCTATCTGAACGCGGTCGACAACATCGTCTCGGCGGGGATGACCGGCAAGTCGGTCTATCTCTGGACCCTGCCGATGTTCCATTGCAACGGCTGGTGCTTCACCTGGTCGCTCGCCATCGTCGGCGGCACCCATGTCTGCCTGCGCCGGGTCGAGGCGGCGGCGATCTACGCCTCGATCGAGACATACAAGGTCACCCACCTGTGCGGCGCGCCCATCGTCATGGGCATGCTGATCAATGCCGGCGCCGAGGCGAAGCGCCCCCTGCCCCATCCGGTCGAACTCTTCACCGCCGCGGCACCGCCGCCGGCCGCCGTCATCGCGGCGATGGAAGACAACGGCTTCAAGATCACCCATCTCTACGGCCTGACCGAAACCTATGGCCCGGCCACGATCTGCGCCTGGAACGAGGATTGGGACGCGCTCTCGACCGACGAGCAGGCGGCGCTGAAGGCGCGCCAGGGCGTGAAGTCGCCGCTGCTGGCCGGGCTCGACGTCATGGACCCGGGCACCATGACCCCGGTACCGCGCGACGGCCTGACCATGGGCGAGGTCATGTTCCGCGGCAACCTGGTGATGAAGGGCTACCTGCGCAACCCCAAGGCGTCGGACGAGGCTTTCGCCGGCGGCTGGTTCCATTCGGGCGACCTCGGCGTCATCCACCCGGACGGCTATATCCAGCTGCGCGACCGCTCGAAGGACATCATCATCTCGGGCGGCGAGAATATCTCGACCATCGAGGTGGAGGACGTGCTCTACAAGCACCCGAAGATCCTGGAAGCCGCGGTCGTCGCCCGCCCGGACGAGAAATGGGGCGAGACCCCTTGCGCCTTCATCAACGTGAAGGCGGGCGAAAGCCTGACGGAAGACGAGGTCATCGCCTTCTGCAAGGCCAATCTCGCCGGCTACAAGGTGCCGCGCACCGTGGTGTTCGAGGAATTGCCCAAGACCTCGACCGGCAAGGTGCAGAAATTCGTCCTGCGCGACCGCGCCAAGGCGCTGTGACCGCCAGGGCACTGTGACCGACGGGGCCCGGGTCGGCGATCCGGGCCCCTTCCCGGCAGGGCATGCAGGGGATAGGGCATGCAGAGATTGCATGTGCGGTTTCATCGAAGCGTCCTAAGCTGGCGGCAGCTTTCCCCAGGTGCATCATGTCCCTGCCCTTCGACCCGCATCTGTTCCAGCTTTACCTCGTCGCCGTCATCGTCCTGATCCTGATCCCGGGGCCGGATTTCCTGCTCGTCCTCGGCCGCAGCCTGTTCGACGGGCGCCGGGCCGGCTGGACCGCGATCGGCGGCATCACCCTCGGCAACACCATCCATTCGACCCTGGCGGCCGCCGGCATCTCGGCCCTGGTCGCGGCCTCGCCCGCCCTGTTCCAGGGACTGAAGCTGCTGGGCGCGGTCTATCTGGCCTGGCTCGGCCTGCGCGCCCTGGCGGCGGCCCGGCGGCACTGGCGCGAGCACGGCACCCTCGAATTGCGTGCCGCGCCGGATTCGGCCCGGCGCATCTTCACCCAGGCCCTGGTCACCAACCTGCTGAACGCCAAGGTGATCCTGTTCTACCTTGCCTTCGTGCCGCAGTTCGTGGCGCCCCAGCTCGGCCATGTCGCGGTGCAGACCTTCGTCATGGGCATGATGATCGCGGTGGTCGGCGGCCTCTACCTCGCCGCCATCGCCGCCTTCGCCGCCGGCACGGCCAGCCGCATCGCCGGCAACCGCTGGTTCCGCACCGGGGTCGAGGGCCTGTCCGGCCTCATCTTCATCGGCTTCGCGCTGCGCCTGTTCTTCACGGAACGGAAGCTGGTCTGAGCCTCAGCCCCCCGCCTGGGCCGCAGCCCGGCGTTCCAGCTCGTCGGGCGAGACATCCTCGACATGGGTGGCGACATGCCAGACATGGCCGAAGGGATCGACCAGGCTGGCCATGCGGTCGCCGTAGAATTTCACTTCGGCCGGACTGCGCAGCACCGCCCCCGCCGCCACCGCCCTTGCGACCAGATCGTCCACGTCCGGGCAATAGAAGGTGAAGGAGACGCTGGCCCCGGCCGCCCCGGGCACCGGCGCCAGGGCACCGTATTCGGGAAAGGGATCGGCCAGCATGATGATGCCCTGGCCGAATTTCAGTTCGGCATGGCCGATCCTGTCGCCCCCGGCGCCGATCCGGAACAATTCGACCGCATCGAAGACCGCGCGGTAGAAATCGATCGCCCGGGCCGCCCCCTCGACGATCAGATAGGGGGTCACGCCTTCATAACCGTCCGGAATGGGTTTCACCATGTTCGCCTCCCCGAGTGTTCTTCTTATGTTCCAGGAGAACCGCCGGCGAGTCAAGCCGCGTGGCGCGCCTTCAGGCTGAACAGCAGGGGCAGGTCCGGCCCCTCGTGCCGGCGCCAGTAATAGCCGCCGGCCTCCGCCGTCATGCCGGGCAGGGCTTCCCAGGCGGCGAAGGGATATTCGCGAAACTCGAAGACCCGCAGCCCGGCCTTTTCCAGCGCCGCCATGATGTCGGCGATGGTCCAGGCCCAGCCGATGCCCGGCTCCTTCGGCAGATAGTCGGGCACGGCGTAATCGGGCACGCCGTCGAGCGCCATCGGCTCGTCCTTGTGGAAATAATCGAAGCGCTGGTAGAGCCGGCCCGAGGTTTCCAGATCCATGGCCAGGCCGAAGGGATGGGCTTCCATCATGTAGAAGACCCCGTCCTGGGCGAGGTGGCGGGCGACGACCCGGCCCCAGGCCTCGATATCCGACAGCCAGTTGATCGCGCCATGGGAGGTGAAGATCCGCTCGAAGCGGCTTTTCAGGTCGAGGTCGAGAACATCCGCCTCGACGAAATCGGCCCAGGCGCCGAGCTTGAGCTTTTCCGCCAGGGCCGACGCCTCGCGGATCGCCGCCCCCGAAATATCGACCCCCGTCACCCGCGACGCGCCGAGGCGCAGCAGCGACAGCGTGTCGAGGCCGAAATGGCACTGGAGATGCAGCAGGTTCTTGCGCAGCAGGGGCGACAGTCCCTCGCGCTCGACGGGGCCGACGGTGCAATGGCCGGCAAGAAAGGCATCCACCTTATAGAAGGCCGAGTCGCGATGGATGGCCGTCACCTCGTCCCAATGGCGTCGGTTGGCATCATGCGGGTGACTCATCGCGGGGTCTCGCAGGGGGGGAAGGCAAGGCGGGCGGATCATAGGCCCGCCGCCCCCGGCGAAACAAGCAGGCCGACGTCAGGCCGCGCGCTCGACCCGCTGCTTCAGCTTGGCGAGGCCGCCGCCGAGAATATGCCGCACCAGCATCTCGGTCGGCGCGCCGAGGAACGAAATGCGCGGATCGAAGGTGATGCGATAGTCGATCTCGGTGCCGCCGTCCGCCGTATCGGTCAGGCGGATGCAGCCCAGGTGGTTCTTCACCGGGCTGCCCTCGATCACGGTATATTCGACATATTCGTCCGGGATCAGCGCCGTCACCTTCTCGTCCGTATAGGAAACGCCGAAGGAAACCCGGCGCACCGAGCCGGCGCCATTGACCCCGCCCGGCCCCGTGCCGTCGATGATCCGCTTCGTCCGCCCCGGCAGCAGCGAGCCGAATTTCTCGTGATCGCCGAGCCAGGCGAAGACCGCCGGGCGCGGCGCCTTCACCACGAGGTTGAACGCGATATTGCGGCTGGCCATCCGCCCCTCCCTGAAATCCGGGGAACAGGATCGGCCAGCCGCAGGCCGCTGCCTACGTCTTTTTGGATTAGGGGCAGGGGTTCGGGTTGGCGCGGTGGATCGCCTCGATCCCCTTCAGCACCTCGTCGGAGAGGTCGAGGTCGATCGAGCCGATGTCGGCCTTCAACTGTTCGAGACTGGTCGCGCCGATGATGTTGGCGCCGAGGAAAGGCCGGCTGTTGACGAAGGCCAGCGCCATCTGCGCCGGGTCCAGGCCATGCTGGCGCGCCAGGGTGACATAGGCATCGGCCGCCGCCTGCGCCCCCGCCGTCGCATAGCGGACGAAGCGCGAGAACAGGGTCAGCCGGGCATTGGCCGGCCGGGCGCCGCCGAAATACTTCCCGGTCAGGAGCCCCATGCCGAGCGGCGAATAGGCCAGCAGTTCGACCCCCTCGCGGTGGGCGATCTCGGCATGGCCGATCTCGAACAGCCGGTTGACCAGGCTGTAGGCATTCTGGATCGAGACGATATGGGGCAGACCCAGGCGGTCGGCGGCTTCGAGATAGCGCATCACCCCCCAGGGGCTTTCGTTGGAAACCCCGAGATGGCGCACCTTGCCCGCCTTCACGAGGCCGGCGAGCGCGTCCAGCGTCTCTTCGATCGGGATCAGGTCGGTCTGCTCGAAATGCCGGTATTCGGCGATACCGAAGGCATTGGTCAGCCGTTCCGGCCAATGGACCTGATAGAGATCGACGTAATCGGTGCCGAGGCGCTTCAGGCTGGCGTCGATCGCCTGGTTGATCTGGGCCTTGTCCAGCCGGGTGGTGGGCTGGCGGATATGGCCGCCCGGGCCGTCGCGCCCGGCGACCTTGGTCGCGAGGATCACCTTGTCGCGGTTGCCCCGGGCCTTCAGCCAGGAGCCGATATAGGCCTCGGTCCGGCCCTGGGTCTCCGCCCTGGGCGGCACCGGGTACATTTCGGCGGTATCGAGGAAATTCACCCCCTGGTCGAGGGCGTAGTCGAGCTGCTCATGGGCCTCCGCCTCGGTGTTCTGCTCGCCCCAGGTCATGGTGCCGAGGCAGATCACGCTGACGTCGAGATCGGTGCGGCCAAGCCGGCGGTACTTCATGCGGCAATCCTTGTTGACGGAACGCGAGACTACTGGAGGGCGCGGACCACGAGGGGCGTGATCCGTTCGACGATGATGGCGACGCCCGCCCCGTTGGGATGCATGCCGTCCGCCTGATTGAGCGCGGGCTGGGCGGCGACGCCGTCGAGGAAGAAGGGATAGAACGGCACCCCGTGCTTTTCCGCAAGCCGGGGATAGAGAGCATCGAAGCGGGCGACATAATCGGCGCCAAGGTTCGGCGGCGCCTTCATCCCGGCCAGCAGGGCGGGAATGCCCCGTTCCTTGAGGACGGCCAGGATCCGGTCGAGATTGGCCTCGGTCGAGGCCGGGTCCAGGCCGCGCAGGGCATCGTTGGCGCCCAGTTCGACGATCACCAGATCGGGCGCCGCCGCCGGATCGCCCAACGCCCAGTCGAGCCGGGCCAGCCCCCCGGCGGACGTATCGCCCGAGACCCCGGCATTGACCACCCGGGCCTCGACCCCGGCGCCGGCCAGCGCCTGTTGCAGGCGCACCGGGAAAATCTCCGGCTCGTCGAGGCCATAGCCATGGGTCAGCGAATCGCCCAGCGCCAGCACGGTTTTCGGCTGCGCCTGCGCCCCCGCCCCCGAAACCGCGAGCCCCAGCACGACCGCGAGGTTGAAAACCAGGGCGCGCAAGCCATATGACCAAATTCCGGTACTGTTTCGCACAGGGTTCCCCTCCTTGGCCTCACCTGAAATCAAGCTCGAAGCCGTGCGGCTGACGCTCGCCAGCGCCGCCGGACCGGTCGACATCCTGCGCGGCATCGACCTTGCCGTCGAGCCCGGCGAGACCATCGGCCTGATCGGTCCCTCGGGTTCCGGGAAATCGACCCTGCTGTCGGTCATGGCCGGGCTGGAGAAGCCCACCAGCGGCACCGTCACCGTCGCCGGCCACGGGCTGCACGCGCTGGACGAGGACCGCCTGGCGCGCTTCCGCCGCGATCATGTGGGGATCGTGTTCCAATCTTTCCACCTGATCCCGACCATGACCGCGCTCGAAAACGTCTCGGTCCCGCTTGAGCTTGCCGGCGACCGCGCGGCCCGGGCCAAGGCGCGGGCCGAACTGGAGCTTGTCGGCCTCGGCCACCGGCTGGACCATTATCCGGCACAGCTTTCGGGCGGGGAGCAGCAGCGCGTGGCCCTGGCCCGCGCCCTGGTCGCCAGCCCCCGCATCCTGTTCGCCGACGAGCCGACCGGCAACCTGGACGGCAAGACCGGCGAGACCATCGTCGAGCTTCTTTTCGGCCTGGGGCGCCGGCATGGCGCCACCCTCGTCCTCGTCACCCATGATCCGGGCCTGGCCGCGCGCTGCGACCGCCAGCTGCGCCTGGCCGACGGCCTCGTGGTGGCGGACGAGCGCCGGCCATGAGCCGCCTCGCCGTCACCCTGGCCCGGCGGGAATTGCGCGCCGGCGTGCGCGGGTTCCGCATCTTCCTGGCCTGCCTGATCCTGGGGGTCGCGGCGATCGCCGGCATCGGCAATCTCGGCCGCGCGGTCGAGGCCGGACTGGCCGCCAAGGGCCAGGACCTCCTCGGCGGCGACATCGAGCTGCGCCTCGTCCAGCGCGAGGCGACGGCCGGGGAAGAGGCCTATATCGCCGGGAAAGCCGTCGCCGTCTCCACCGTCCGGCAGATGCGCGCCATGGCCCGCCGCGTCGGCGGCGCCGAGGGCCGCACCCTGGTCGAGCTGAAGGCGGTGGACGGCGCCTATCCCCTTTACGGCAGCCTCGGCCTCGAACCGGCGCAAAGCCCGACTGATGCCTTCGCCCGCCGCGACGGGCTGCCGGGTGCCGCGGTCGATGCGGTGCTGCTGACCCGGATCGAGGCCGCCGTCGGCGATACGATCACCCTGGGCGATGCGCAGTTCCGCGTCAGCGCCGTGATCGCCGCCGAGCCGGACATCGGTTCCGACGCCTTCGGCCTCGGCCCCCGGGTGATGATCGCCATGGCCGACCTGCCGGCCACCGGCCTGTTGCAGCTGGGCAGCCAGATCAGCACCTCCTACCGCCTGAAGCTGCCGCCCGGGACCGATGCCCGCGCCCTCGCGGAAGACCTGAAGGCCGATCAGCCGGACGCCGGCTGGCGTATCCGCAACAGTTCCAACGCCGCCCCCGGCATCCGCCAGTTCGTCGACCGCCTGGGCCAGTTCCTGACCCTGGTGGGATTGACCGCGCTGGTCGTCGGCGGGGTCGGGGTGGGCAGCGCCGTGCGCGCCCATATGGCGACCAAGACCAGAACCATCGCCATCCTGAAATCGCTGGGGGCGCCGGCCGGCCTCGTCTTCGCCGTGTTCCTGATCCAGGTGACGGCGATCGCCCTTGTCGGCATCGCCATCGGCCTTGCCGTCGGCGCCCTGCTGCCTGTGGCCCTTGGCGGCGTCATCGGCGCCGCCCTGCCGATCCCGGCCGAGATCGGCATCTATGCCGAGCCCCTGCTGCTGGCCAGCGCCTTCGGCCTCGTCATCGCCCTGCTCTTCGCCCTGTGGCCGCTGGCCCGGGCGCGGGAAGTGCCGGCGGCCCATCTGTTCCGCGATCTCGTGGCGCCCGACCGCGTGCTGCCGCGGAAACGCTATCTGGCCATGATGGCGGCGCTCGTCGTCATTCTCATCGGCCTTGCCCTTGCCACCGCCAACGAGATTTCCTTCGGTCTCTATTTCATTCTCGGCACCCTTGGCGTCTTCGTCCTGCTGCGCCTGGCCGGGCTGGCGGTGACCGCGATCGCCGCGCGCCTGCCCCGGCCGGCACGGCCGGGGGCGCGGCTTGCGCTTGGCAACCTGCACCGGCCGGGGGCGGCGACCGGCTCGGTCGTGCTCTCGCTCGGCCTCGGCCTGACCTTGCTGGTCGCGGTCGCGCTGGTGCAGTTCAACCTGCAGAATCAGGTGACGGAACGCCTGCCCAGCGCCGCGCCGTCCTTCTTCTTCGTCGACATCCAGACCGACCAGATCGAGGCCTTCACGACCCTGGTCACCGGCATCGAGGGCACCGCCGACCTGAAAGCCGTCCCTTCCATGCGCGGGCGGATCACCCGCATCAAGGGCGTGCCGGCGGACCAATACCCGGTGAAGCCGGACGGCCGCTGGGCCCTGCGCGGCGACCGCGGCGTGACCTATGCCGCCGTGCCGCCCGAGGGCGCCAGCCTGAGCGCCGGCGCCTGGTGGCCGGCGGATTACCGCGGCGCCCCCCTCGTCTCCTTCGACGCGGCCCTGGCCGAGGCGATGGACCTCTCGATCGGCGACAGGATCACCGTCAACCTGCTCGGCCGCGACATCGAGGCGGAAATCGCCAGCCTGCGCCGCATCGACTACACCACCCTGACCATCAATTTCGCCCTGGTGTTCTCGCCCGGCATGCTCGAAGCCGCGCCGCATAATTTCCTCGCCACCGTCCGCGCCAGCCCCGAGGCGGAACCCAAGGTGTTCCGCGCCGTCACCGACCGCTTCCCCAATATTTCGGTGATCCGCATGAAGGAAGCGCTCGAAACCGTGGACGGCATGCTGCGCCAGCTCGCCCTGGCCGTCCAGGTTACCGCTTCGGTTACCCTGGTCGCCGGCCTCTTCGTCCTGGCCGGCGCCTTGGCCGCCGGGCACCGCCAGCGGCTCTACGATGCCGTCATCCTGAAGACCCTGGGGGCCTCGCGCGCCCAGGTGCTGGCCGCCTTCAGCCTCGAATATGCCGTGCTCGGCCTTGCCACCGGCCTCGTCGCGCTGGGGGCGGGGACGGCGGCGGCCTATGGCGTCATGGTCGGGGTCATGCGCAGCAGCTTCACCTTCGATCCCCTGATCGCCGTGCTGGCGGCCGCGGCCGGCATCGTGCTCACCGTCGGTCTCGGCCTGGCCGGGACCTGGGGCGCGCTGGCGGGGCGGCCGGCACCGGTGCTGCGCAGCCTGGCCTGAACGCCGGCCTATCCCGACTGGGCGCAAACGCGAAGGATGGCGAGCAGCGCCATGGCGATCCCGATGCCGATCCAGAAATTATGGGCGGTACGGCGCTTGCCCTCGGCCTCGGCCGGGGTCAGGGGGTGGACTTGGCCGTCGGCGCCGGCTTCCACCGGATCGCCGACCTCGCCGATCGCAACCCCCGCGAACCGGGCGATCGCCTGTCCCGCGGCCTCGACCGGGAATTGGATCGAGCCTTGCGCGGCGCGGGAGCCGAAATCGTAAC
This sequence comes from Zavarzinia compransoris, assembly GCF_003173055.1. Classification (NCBI taxonomy): domain Bacteria; kingdom Pseudomonadati; phylum Pseudomonadota; class Alphaproteobacteria; order Rhodospirillales; family Zavarziniaceae; genus Zavarzinia; species Zavarzinia compransoris. The sequence goes on along the minus strand of NZ_QGLF01000005.1, from coordinate 177,953 downwards.
TCTCGCCGCTGTGGGTCACGACACGCCAGCATTCCTCGATCCAGGGCACGCCCATGCTCTGGCGGATCACTTCGCGGCGCTCGATCCCCGCAATGTCGGCGGCGGCGAGTTCGACATCGTGAAACGGCGGCCGGATACTGTTGCGGCCCCAGGTCGGCAAGGTCATGTGCAGGCGACCGTCGCTGCCGATGCGCACCTTGTGCCGGACCATGGCCCGGGCGGGCCGGACCACGATGGGGATCACCGGCGCAAGAAGAAGGCCGAACAGGGCCAGCAACACGCCGGAACCGGGATCGCCGGTGATGAACAGCGCCAAGGCACCGGCGATCATGCCGGCGACGAGCCCCGCCAGGAGCAGCACGACGAACCAGATCAGCCCGATGCCGTACCAGGGATGCCCGTATACCGTCTCGACGGCGGCCCCGGGCCCGCGACGCGCGGGTGTATTCATCGGGTATTCTGGCAAAAGGCGGCTTCCGAGCCGCGGCCGCTGACGAAGCTCAGCGTCGGGACGCCCTGGCGCACCTCGTAAACCGCTTTGAAGCCGTCCGGCAGCGCACCCGCGAGCGTTCCACTGGTGAAAGTCACCTCGCTCGCCTCACTGATCGAATATTCGCCGGCCGAGCCATCGTAGCCCTTGTAGGTCCCCGGCCCGGTGACCGTGAAGTTCAAGGTCAGTCGCGGCTCGCTGAAGAACCAGCATTCAAAGGCACCGGACGCCATGTCGGCCGCAGCGGCCGCCGCCCCGGCGGACGACAGGATGGCGGCAAGCGCGCCCGCACGGACGCATCGGCGAAAATCGACAACGATCATGTGGCTCAAGCCCCCCTGAAGCACGGCCTAACGTTTGCAACAACGGCAGGCATCGTCAAGGCCGGCAAGGTCGTGGGCCGCCGGCACGACCCGCCCCCTGCCCGTTTCGGGCATTGCGCCCCCGGAATCCCCGGCGGAGGATGCCCGCAACAGGCCACGGAAGGCCGAGGGGGAGGGGCATGCGTCGCATCATCGTCGGATTCGTGCTGCTGGTGCTGGGGGCCGCCCTTGGCCTCGGCAGTGCCTGGGCCGGGCTCAATATCTCGCTGGACCGGACCGCGACCAGGGTCGGCGCGTGGCAGACGCCCCTCGATGCCGGGGGCACGGACCGCGGCCTCTATACCCGGGCCGTGGTCGCGCTGGGCGCGCTGCTGGCGCTGAGCCGCAGCGAGACGATCTATTTCATCGCCCGGGCGGACGACCAGGGCGAACCCTTGCGCGGCAATTGCACCTATGAACTATCGGGCCGCGACCTGCCGGCGCGCTGGTGGTCGGTCACGCTTTATGCCGGCGATCATTTCCTGATCGCCAACCCGGAGCAGCGCTGGTCCTTCAATGACGCCAACCTGGCGCGGGAAGCGGACGGCAGCTTCCGCCTGACCATCGCCCGCGACCAGGCGCCGGGCAACTGGCTGCCCAGCGGGACTGCTGACAGGCTCGTGCTGCTGGCCCGGCTCTACAACCCGCAAGGAACGGTGGCCACCGACCCGGCCACCGCCGTCCTGCCCACGATCACGCGAAAGGCCTGCTCATGACCGCGCGCCTGCTGCGCCGGGCGGCGATCGTCCTGGTCGTCGCCGCCGTCACCCATGTCGCCGCCGTCTGGGCCCTGCCCCGCCTCATCATGAGCGTGGTGATCGACCGCGCGGCGGCAACCGCGGGCGGCCCGAACCGGCCGCTGCATCCGCCCGCCGTCGACGACACGTCGCGCTGGGTGGTGCTGCCGTCCCCGGATCTTCGCTATTCCAGCTGTGCGCTGGACCTGCGCCAGGGCCCGGTCGAGGTCAGCGCCACGCCGCCGGAGAGTTATTTCTCCCTCTCGGTCTTCGATGCGATCACAGACAATGTCTTCGTCATCAGCAATGCGACCACCGGCAGCGGCCCGATCCGCCTCGTCATCGCCGGGCCGGACAAGCCGCCGCCCACCCTGCCCGAGGGCGCGCGGCTGGTGACCATGCCGACCGAAACCGGCCTCCTGCTGCTGCGGGCCCTGGCGGCGACGCCGGAACTCGCCGCCGCCGCCGACGAAGCCCGCCGGACCCTGGTGTGCAAGCCTTTGGCCTGACCGCCCCGCGTCAGCGGGCGGCGAGCAGGGCATCCGCCAGTTCGGCGAAGCCCTGGCCGCCGCGGGCCGTGGTCACATAGGCGGGTTTCGCCGCCAGCCGGTCGCCGAAGAAATCGAGATTGGCGACCCCGACCGCGAGCGGGAAATAGGAGAACATGGGCACATCGTTCGGGCTGTCGCCGATGAAGGCGACACGGGTGCGACAATCGTTCAGGTCCGCGCCGAAATAGTCGCGGAACAGGATGCGGGTCATCGCCAGCTTGTCCCAGTCGCCGAACCAGCCGTTGACATGGGCGGTGCTGTATTTGGCGCTGGCGCCCGCCGCCTCGAACAGGGCGACGATGCGATCGACCGCGGCCCAGGGCAGGGGCGCCACATCCTCGCGGAAATCGATGGCGAGATCGGCCTCGCGGCAGAATTGGTCGGTGGCGACCGCCGCCCCCGGCACCTGGGCCGGGATGGTTTCCGCCAGGGCGGCCAGCCGGGCACGGTCGGCGGCGCGGACCTTGGGGTCCTGTTTCCAATAGCGCCGGACCAGCCGGTTCGCCGCCCGGTCGTGGGCGAAGAAAAAGGCGCCGTTCTCGCCGATCACGGCGGCGACGGGCCATTGCCGGGCGATCAGGTCGCACCAGCCGGCGGGCCGCCCGGTGATGGGCACGACCTTGATCCCCGCGTCCGCCAGCCGCTCGATCGCGGCATAGGTGACGGCGGGCAGGCGGCCGTGGGTGGTGAGCGTGTCGTCGATATCGGTCAGGACGAAATCGACGCCGGCGCGGACCAGCGCCGGCATCTCGGCCAGGGGGCGCATCAGGGGCCGTCCGGGCTGCGGCGCTGGGCGAACCAGCCGTCCACCGCATCGCGCCCCGCCTGGTCCATCAGGATGAAGGCCTTGGTCCGGCGATAGAGGAAATCCTCGGCCGTGCGGGCATCCTCGACCGTGACCGCATGGACAAGCTCCGCCTCGGGCACCATGCCGCCGACGAGGCGGGCAAGCTCCGGCTCCTGGCGGATCATGGCATAAAGGGTCTCGATCTCGGCGCCATAGGTGAAGGCCCAGCGCCGGCGGATCTCGGCCGGGATGTCCTCGGGGCCGTTTTCGGCCAGGCGGGCCAGGGTCTCGCGGTCGTATTCGCCGCCGTGAAGCGGCGCGGTCGCGGTCCAGGCCGGCCCCAGGCTCGCGCCGAGCGCGGCCAGTTCCGCCATCACCAGTTCGCCCAGTTTCCGGTGCGTGGTGATCTTGCCGCCGAAGATGGAGACCAGGGCGCCCCGGCCCTGACGGGTCGAGACCAATTCGTATTCCCGCGTCACCTTGGACGGATTGTCTTCCCCGTCGTCGACCAGGGGGCGGACACCGGACCAGGTCCAGACCACGTCGGCGGCGGTGACGTCGTGATTGAAGAAGCGGCGATAGCAGTCGAGCAGATAATCCCGCTCCTTGTCCGAGCAGCGGGGCCGGGCCGGATCGCCGTCATGGGGCACGTCGGTGGTGCCGACGATCAGGAAGCGGCCGAGCCAGGGAATGACGAAGACCACCCGCCTGTCGTCGTTCTGCAAGGTAAACGCCCGGGTCTCCGCCGGGGCGGGCATGGGCAGGACGATATGGCTGCCGCGGACGAGGCGCAGGCGCTTCGCCGGCGGCGGCCCGCCCGCCACCTTGGCCAGGACCTCGTTCACCCAGGGCCCGCCGGCATTGACGACGAAGCGGGCATCGACCGTCCGCGCCCGCCCGTCCTCGCGCAGGGTGACGCGATAGCCGTCCTGCCGCGGCTCGATCTTCGTCACCGGGCGGTAATTGCCGATGTCGGCGCCGCGTTTCCGCGCGTCCAGCAGGGTTTCCAGGGTCAGGCGCGCATCGTCGGTCCAGCAGTCGGGATAATGCAGGACGGCGCGCACGCTGTCGGGGCGAAGGCGCGGCACCCGGTCCCGCGCCGCCCGGGTCAGGCGCCCGGTCTTCGCCAGCAGGCGCCGGCCCGAGAGCATGTCGTAGAGGAAGAGGCCGAGGCGCACCACCCAGGCCGGGCGCGGCTGGCCCCGGGTCACGGGCACCAGGAATTGCAGGGGGAAGACCAGATGGGGGGCCAGCTTCATCAGGGTCTCGCGCTCGTGCAGCGATTCGCGGACGAGGCGGAATTCATATTGCTCGAGATAGCGGATGCCGCCGTGGATCAGCTTGGACGAGGCGGACGAGGTCGCACTCGCATAGTCGTTCGCCTCGGCGAGGAGAACCCGCAGGCCCCGGCCCGCCGCATCCCGCGCCACCGCGGCGCCGTTGATCCCGCCGCCGATCACCACCAGGTCGAATTGGCTGTTCATGCCCCTGTCCCATTCCCGCCGGTTCGCCGCCGGCCCCGCCCTCATAGCATGGATGCGGGACGGCCGTGGGACAATCCGCCGCCGGTTGAGGGCGGTTTCCGGGCCGGCGCCCCGGCATCTGCCATGCGCGCGGCGGGGCTATTGGCCAGCGCCGGCTTGGGGTATTGTCCCGGCCCATGAAGCCGGTCATCGACATCAAGAAACTCACCAAGCGCTATGCCTCGGGCTTCACCGCCCTCAAAGGCATCGACCTTGCCATCGACGAGGGCGAGATCTTCGCCCTGCTCGGCCCGAACGGCGCCGGCAAGACGACGCTGATCAGCATCGTCTGCGGCATCGCCCGCGCGACCTCGGGCCAGGTGCTGGCCGGCGGCCACGACATCGTCAAGGACTACCGCGCGGCGCGCAGCCTGATCGGCCTCGTGCCCCAGGAACTGACCACCGACGCCTTCGAGACGGTGTGGAACACGGTCAGCTTTTCCCGGGGCCTGTTCGGCAAGGGCCGGAATCCGGCCCTGATCGAGAAGATCCTCGGCGACCTCTCGCTGCTCGACAAGAAGGACAGCCAGCTGCGCCAGCTGTCCGGCGGCATGAAGCGCCGGGTGATGATCGCCAAGGCCCTGTCCCACGAACCGCGCATCCTGTTCCTGGACGAGCCGACCGCCGGCGTCGACGTCGAACTGCGCCGCGACATGTGGGAGATGGTGCGCAAACTGCGCGAGACCGGCGTCACCATCATCCTCACCACCCATTATATCGAGGAAGCCGAGGAAATGGCCGACCGGGTGGGCGTGATCCGCAAGGGTGAGATCATCCTGGTCGAGAAGAAGGCCGAACTGATGCGCAAACTCGGCCGCAAGGAATTGATCCTGCATCTCCAGCAGCCCCTGGCAGCACTTCCGGGCGATCTGGCCGCCTTCGACCTCCGTCTCGACGGCGAGGGGCGGGAGCTGGTCTATACCTATGACACCAAGGGCGAGCGGACGGGCATCACCGCCCTGCTCGGCGCCATCGGCGAGGCGGGCATCCGCTTCAACGACCTCCAGACCCGCCAGAATTCCCTCGAAGATATTTTCGTCAGCCTGGTGAGCACGCGGCCATGAACATCCACGCGATCCGCGCCATCTATCTGTTCGAGATGGCCCGCGCCTGGCGCACCCTGATGCAGAGCATCATCTCGCCGGTGATTTCCACCTCGCTCTATTTCGTCGTCTTCGGCGCGGCGATCGGCCAGCACATGGCGGCGATCGACGGGGTCGACTACGGCGCCTTCATCGTGCCCGGCCTGATCATGCTGACGCTGCTGATGCAGAGCATTTCGAACGCGTCCTTCGGCATTTATTTCCCGCGCTTCACCGGCACGATCTACGAGGTGCTGTCGGCCCCGGTCTCGCCGTTCGAGATCGTCGCCGGCTATGTCGGGGCCGCCGCCACCAAGTCGGTGCTGCTCGGGCTGATCATTCTCGCCACCTCCACCCTGTTCGTGCCGGTGCGGATCGAGCATCCCGTGCTGATGCTGGCCTTCCTAGTGCTGACCGCGGTCACCTTCAGCCTGTTCGGCTTCATCATCGGCATCTGGGCCGACGGTTTCGAGAAGCTGCAACTGGTGCCTTTGCTGATCGTCACCCCGCTCACCTTCCTCGGCGGCAGTTTCTATTCGATCGAAATGCTGCCGCCGTTCTGGCAGACGGTCAGCCTGTTCAACCCGGTGGTCTATCTCGTCTCCGCCTTCCGCTGGAGCTTCTTCGGCCAGGCCGAGGTCGATCTCGGCCTGTCGCTGGGCATGACCGGGGTGTTCCTGGTGCTGTGCCTCGGCGGCATCGCCTGGATCTTCCGCAGCGGCTACCGGCTCAAGGTCTGAGCCCGGGCCCTGCGCCGCGCCTCCTGCGGGGTCTGGCCCAGCACGCGGAGAAAGCCCTGGCACATCCGCTCGGGATCGCCGAAGCCGGCCTCGCGGGCGATCTCGTCGAAGCTCTTGCGCCCGTCCTCGACCGGGGGGCGGGCGGCCTCGACCCGCAGGCGCTCGACGGCGCGGGCCGGGGTCATGCCGCAGGCGCCGGTGAAGGCCCGGGAAAACTGCCGGGCACTGAGGCCGGCGATCGCCGCCAGCCGCTCCACCCCGAGGTCGGCCGCCAGATTGTCCCGCGCGAAGCTCAGCACCTTGCGGATCCGGTCGGCCCCGGGATCGAGGTCGAGCAGCGACGAGAACTGGTTCTGCCCGCCCGGGCGGCGGTGATAGACCACCATCAGCCGGGCGACATTGCACGCCACCTCCGCCCCGAGGTCGTCCTCGATCAGGGCCAGCGCCAGATCGATCCCGGCCGACATGCCGGCCGAGGTCCAGACCGCGCCGTCGCGGACGAAGATACGGTCGCCCTCGATCCGCGCCGCCGGGCACAGGGCCTGCAATTGCGGCGCCCCCAGCCAATGGGTGGTCGCCTGTCGCCCGTCCAGCAGCCCGGCCGCACCGAGAATGAAAGCGCCGGTGCAGACGCTGGCGCAGCGCCGCACCCGGGCGGCAGCGGCCGCCACCGCCGCCGCCAGGGCCACCGCCCCCCGGTCGTCCAGGGGCGCCGGGGCGCCGGGCACCAGCAGGGTGTCGATCGCCTCCTCGCCCAGGGGTTCCGTCAGCACTTCGAGGCCGGCGCTGCTGCGCACCAGCCCGCCGGCAAGCGACGCCACGCGCAGGCGGTATTCGCCCCCCGACAGGCCCCGCGCCAGGGTGAAGGCTTCCAGCGGCCCGCTGAGATCGAACAGCACGAAATCCGGATAGACCAGGAAACAGACCGCGCGTGCCATGACCGAATTCCCGGGAATATTGTCATTTCGGCCATTGAAGCCCGCGCCTATCCTGGCGGTCAATCACCACGATCCGGAGATACGGGCATGACGGCCACCGCCATCGACAAGCACCACCATCACCAGGGGGTCCTGGCCCCTGCCCTGGTCGGCATCGGCCTTAGCGTGCTGACGGTGCCGGCCCATCTGTTCCTGCCCCGGGACGCCTCGATCGACCTCGCGGCGGTGACGGTCGCGGTGATCGGCGCGATCTATCTCGGCTTCGCCATCCAGGCGGGCTCGGTCCGGCAGATCGCGGTCGAGGCGGTGGTGGCGGTCCTGTTCCTGGGGGCGGCGCTGGCCGGGCTGTGGTGGTCGCCCTGGGTGGTGCCCGCCGCCTATGCCGGCCATGGCGTCTGGGACTGGCTGCACCACGGCCGCGGGCACAGCCGCGACCTCGTCGCGGTGAAATCCTGGTATCCGCCCTTCTGCGCGGCCTACGACTGGATCTTCGCGCTGGGCCTTGCCGCGATCTGGCTGCTTTGACCGGCTTGCACCGAGAGCGCCGGGGACCTAGTTTCCGGCGCAAGTGGTGCGAGGTGGTGATGACGCTGTCCCCTGATCAGATCGAAGCAATGACCCGGTTCGCCGGCCGCCTGGCCGATGCGGCGCGGGCGGTGATCCTGCCCTATTTCCGCACCGACATGCCGGTGGACGACAAGGCGGATCTCTGGGGCGGGGCCAAGGGCTACGACCCGGTGACCGCGGCGGACAAGGGGGCGGAAGCCGCGATCCGCGCCCTGATCGAGGCGGAATACCCGGGCCACGGCATCCTGGGCGAGGAATACGGCGAGAAGACGGGGACCGAACCCTTGACCTGGGTGCTGGACCCGATCGACGGCACCCGCGCCTTCATCACCGGCCTGCCGCTGTGGGGCACGCTGATCGCCCTCAACGACGGCACCGCCCCGGTGATCGGCGTCATGGACCAGCCCTATACCGGCGAGCGCTTCACCGGCAATCCGGACGGCGCCTTCCTAGAGCGAATTGCCGATTCATTGAATCGGCAATTCGCTCAAGTGTCCTTGAATAGAGCGGTTTCCGGCAAACTGGTTTCCACTTCGCCGGAAACCGCTCTAGGCACCAAACGGCTGAAGACCAGGGCCTGCCCCGGCCTCGCCCAGGCCCGGCTGATGACCACCAGCCCCCACCTGTTCCGCACCCCGGAAACCCAGGCCGCCTTCACCCGCGTCGCCGACCGGGCGCAACTGGTCCGCTACGGCGGCGATTGCTATGCCTATGCCATGGTCGCGGCGGGCCAGGTCGATGCGGTGATCGAGACCAATCTCGAAGCCTATGACATCCAGGCCCTGATCCCGATCGTACGGGGCGCCGGCGGCCAGGTGACGGATTGGACCGGCGGCGACGCGCAAGCCGGCGGCAGCGTGGTCGCCACCGGCGACGCCCGGGTCCATGCGGAGATTCTGGCCCTGCTGAACGCCTGAGCGGCGGCGGGGATCAGGTGCCGTAGGTCGGGCGGACGCCGAGGCTGCCGAGAAAATTCCCCGAACCGTCGAGCGGCACCGAGAAGGGCCCGAAACTGCCGAGCGTATTGCCCGACCCCGAGCCCATGAGCATGGTGAAGGGACCGCTGTCCTTGCCGCCCTTGGTGCGGAAATCGAACAGCAGCACGGCGGCGCCGCTGCCGTCGAAAACCAGCACTTCGCCGTTCGGAAAGGCATCGCCCCGCACCTTGCCGGTCAAGACGATCGCCTTGGCCAGGAACTGAACCTTGAGATCGACGAAAGTGTCGATATCGGGCGCGCCCGGCACCATCGGATTGGCCCCGGCGGAAGAGGCGGTGAAATCCAGCGCGGTATCGGTCTTGGTGCGGATTTTCAGGTCGGTCGCGACCTTGGCGTATTTCTTCGGCCCGGTGCCATAGGACGTGCCGCTGGACGAGCCGATGACCGAGCCCACGTAGCCGGGGCCGAACTCGACCTTGGCGGCCGTCCGCGACGAGGCGCTGGCGTTCATGTCGGGCCCGGTGCGGCTGTCGCCCTCGAAGCCGAGACCGAAGGTGGCGAAAGGCGCGTAGCGACGAAAGACCAATGTGCAAGCCATGGCGGCCTCCTGTTTCTCTTCGAGGCAGTCTGCCGCGGGCCGAAGTCTCTTTCGTGATCGGCCGTCACATCCCGAGCAGATTTCAGGGTGCCGGCGCCGTGCGGAACGGCGCAGGCCTTCGGCCACGGCCCCCTGTTCCCCGCGTGCCCGTATCATGCCGCCCCGCCGCGTCACGGCATCCGCCCGTCATGGCAGCGCCCGATCACACCAAAGGTCGAATTCGTCCCAGAGGCGACGGCGCAACTCGTCCCGTTCCTTCAGGATCTCGTGGCGGGCATCCCCGATCGCCAGCAGGGTGCCGTTCGGCAGGCGGGCGGCGAAGGCCCGCTCCGCCTCGGGCCGCACCACCTTGTCGCGGCCGGCGACGGCGACCAGCACCGGCACATCGATCGCCTCGGCCGCACCCGGCAGGCGCAGCGCCGCCATCGAGCGGAACGCGGCGTCGAGCCAGCCGAAGGTGGGCGCGCCCAGGGCGAGGCGGGGCTCGGCGGCGATGAAATGGCCCTGGTCGCCGGCGCGTTCCGGATCCGAGGTGAGGAGGTTGACGCCGGCGCCGGTTTCCTTCGGCGCCGGCACCACGCGCGTGCCAAGGCCGGCGCGGACGAGCAGGCGGGCCGTGCGCGCCGCCGCCCGTTCCGACAGCCGCCCGGTCTCGATCGCCATCATGGCGGAGAGCAGCACGGCCCCCGCGGCCCGGGCCCGCAATGCGGGGCATTCCGCAAGCGCGCGGGCGACGATATGGCCGCCCATGGAATGGCCCATGAGGATCAGGGGGCCGCGCGCCGGGATCGCCTCGACCAAGGTGGCGAGATCGTCGACGTAATCGGAAAAGTCGCGGACGTGGCCCCTCAGGCGGTCGGGCAGCGGCCGGTCCGACAGGCCCTGGCCGCGCCAGTCCATCATATGGACGTCGAAGCCGCGGTCGTGCAGGTCGGCGACGGTCTCATAGTATTTCTCGATGAATTCGTTCCGCCCGGTGAGCAGGACGACGGTGCCCCGCGCCACGCCCGGGACCGGAAAGGCGGCGGTGCGCAGCATCGCGCCGCCGCGCTCGATCCGGCCGAAGCGCCCGCCCGGCGGGGGATCGAGGCGCCGGGCGGGGGTGCTCATCTCGGCGGGCCCGTCCGGTCAGTGGGTCTGGCTGGCGGCGGTCAGGCGGGCGCCGGCGTCGACGATCTGTTCCCGCGTCGCGAGGAAGCGGACGTTCGGGTAATCGTCCTTGGCCCGCTGGAGATACCATTGGTTCCGCGCCAGATAGACCAGGGCGCCGTCGTGATCCTCGGCGAGGTTCATCTTGTTGGCGTCGGCGAAGGTTTCGATCGTCTTCTTGTCGTCGGCATCGACCCAGCGGGCCAGTTCGAAGGGCACGCTCTCGAACTCGATGTCGAGGCCGTATTCGGCCAGCAGCCGGCTTTTCAGCACGTCGAACTGGAGCGGCCCGACCACGCCGACGACGTAATCGCCGCCGATCTGCCGCCGGAACACCTGGGAGGCGCCCTCCTCGGCCAATTGTTCGAGGGCGCGGCGCAGGTGCTTCACCTTCATGGGGTCGTCCAGCTTCACCCGGCGCAGCATTTCCGGCGCGAAGGAGGGCACGCCCAGGAAGGCGAGGTCCTCGCCCTCGGTCAGGGTGTCGCCGATCCGGAGCGTGCCGTGGTTCGGAATGCCGAGGATATCGCCGGCATAGGCGAGATCCGCCGTCTCGCGGTCGCCGGCCATGAATTGCACCGGGTTGTTGATCGCCAGCATGCGGCCACTGCGCACATGCTTCATCTTCATGCCGCGCTTGAACTCGCCCGAAACCAGGCGCACGAAAGCCACCCGGTCGCGGTGGTTCTTGTCCATATTCGCCTGGATCTTGAAGACGAAGCCCGCGACCTTGCCCTCGGTCGGCGCCACCATCCGGGTGGTGGCCTTGGCCGGCCGGGGCGAGGGCGCCATTTCCCCCAGCCCCTGCAGCAATTCCCGCACCCCGAAGGAGCGCAGCGCCGAGCCGAAGAACACCGGCGTCAGGTGGCCGGCGCGGTAGCTTTCCTCGTCGAAGGGCTGGCACAGGCCGCGGATCATCTCCACATCCTCGCGCAGCTTCTCGACCAGCGCGGCCGGCAGCCTGGCATCGATCTTCGGATCGTCCAGGCCGGCGCATTTCTCGATCTCGGGCAGCTTGTTGCCGGCGCCCCGGTCGATCAGGATCAATTCGTCGTGGATCAGGTCGTAGCAGCCGTGGAAATCCCGGCCCTGGCCGATCGGCCAGGTGGCGGGGGTGACATCCAGCGCCAGGGTCTTCTCGATCTCGTCCATCAGTTCGAAGGGATCGCGGGCCTCGCGGTCCATCTTGTTGACGAAGGTGACGATCGGCACGTCGCGCAGGCGGCAGACTTCGAACAGCTTCAGGGTCCGCGTCTCGATGCCCTTGGCGGCGTCGATCACCATGATCGCGCTGTCGACCGCGGTCAGCGTGCGATAGGTGTCTTCCGAGAAATCCTCGTGGCCCGGCGTATCGAGCAGGTTGAAGGTGCAGCCGTCGGCCTCGAAGGTCATGACCGAGGCGGTGACGGAAATGCCGCGCTCCTGTTCGACCTTCATCCAGTCCGAGCGCGCACGCCGCTGGTCGCCGCGCGCCTTGACGGCGCCCGCCTGCTGCACGGCACCGCCGAACAGCAGCAGTTTTTCGGTCAGTGTGGTCTTGCCGGCGTCCGGGTGCGAGATGATCGCAAAGGTGCGCCGGCTCTCGATCGCGCTCGTCTCTATGCTCACGGCCGGTCCTGTCTCTGGGTGGCGGGACACTAGCGGCAGCGCCCGGCCGGTTCAAGTGCGGCCGGCCCGCCTTACCGCGTCTTCGCCCGATCGCCCAGGAAACCGCCCGGCGCCTCCGGGGTCGGGGCCGCGGGGGATGGCGCGGCCGGCGCCGCAGCCGGGGCCGGCGCGGCAGCGGCGGGAACGGCGGCCGGGGCCTCCGCCCCCGGGGTCGGCGGGCGCAGGGCCAGCAGGGCGCCGAAGGTGGCCGCCGCGAGCAGGAGGGCGCCGCCCGCCCAGATCAGCAGGCGCTTGCGGTCCAGCCCCTTCGGCCTGCGCGGGGCGGCCGGGGCCGGCACGTCGATGGCGGGGGCCGGCGGCAGGCTGCTGCGCAGGGAGCCCGGCGTATAGAGGCGGAGGATGACATCCGACATGCTGGCCGGGCGTTTGGCCGGATCGGGTTGCAGCATGGCGGCGATGACCGGGCGCAGCGCCTCGGGCAGGGCCGAGAGATCGGGCACCTGGCGGCGCGCCGCCAGCGCCGTCTCGATATTGCGCCCCATGTCGAGCTTGCGGCCGAGCAGGGCCGCCGCCATGACGAGGCCGAGGCTGTAGATGTCCGAACGGGCATCGACCTTGCCATCGTAAAGCCCCAGTTGCTCCGGCGCGATGAAGGAAATCTTGCCCGCCACCTGGCCGCCGAGCAGCGTGCCCTCGCCCGCGCCGTCGACCCGGGCGATGCCGAAATCGATGATCTTGGGGTGCATCATGTCGCCCCCCTCGAAGATGATATTGTCGGGCGAGAGGTCGCGGTGCAGCACGCCCTTGTCGTGGGCGATCTCCAGCCCGGCGGCGACATTGATCGCCATGCGCCGGACATCCTCGACCGGCAGGGGCCGGACGCCGATCAGGCGGGCCAGCGACGGCCCGTCGACATATTCCATCACCAGATAGGTGCGGCCGCGCTCGTCGCGGAAAATGCCGTCATAGGCGACGATCGCATCGGAGCGGAGCTGGCGCAGCGCCATCGCCTCGCGCCGGAACAGCTCGACGATGGTCGACGAGCCGGCCAGTTCGGCCCGGATGATCTTGATCGCGTGCAGCGTGCCCAGCGTCTCGTTCCGGGCCCGGTAGACCTCGCCCATGCCGCCCCGGGCGATCAGCGCTTCGATGCGATAGGTATTGCCGAGAAGGCTCTCGGGCGGGAGGGTGTTTTCCTGATCCATCGCTCTCTGCTGCCTGCGCTGCCGGGGCCGAAGCATGGCGGCCCCGGCGGCATTAGGCAATGACCTGCGCCACAGGGGACCTGCGCCACAGGTGGGAGGGGGCCTACATGCTTTCCGGCAGCAGCATCGATTTCGGCCGCGCCCGCCCGCGGTCCAGGCGCGGCGCCAACCCGCGGCGCAGCGAATCGATCGCCTGGTTCAGGGCCTGCCGGGCGCGCGGGATGGCGCCGGTGAAGGTGATGAAGCCGTGCAGCATGTCGGGATGGTCCTGCACCTGCACCGGAACGCCCGCCTCGGCCAGAAGCCCGGCATAGGCGACACCCTCGTCGTAGAGCGGATCGAAGCCGGCGACGACCACGGTCGCCGGCGGCAGGCCCTCGAAACTGTCGGCATGGATCGGCATGACGCGGGACAATTCCTCGTCGGTCAGGCCGCCGCCGGCCAGCGCCCGGAACCAGTCGGTCAACTGCTTCTCCAGGATGAAGCCGCGGCTGTAGAGTTCGGCGGAACGGGTGTTCATGCGCCCGTCCGTCGCCGGATAGATCAGCAGCTGGTGGCAGGGCATGCGGATGCCAGCATCCCGCGCCATCAGGCACACCATGGCCGAGAGCAGGCCGCCGGCGGAATCCCCGGCCACCGCCATGCGGTCCGGATCGATGCCGAGCTTCGGCCCGGTCTCGATCAGCCAGCGCCAGACGGCGCCGGCATCGATCACCGCCGCCGGCATCGGGTGTTCCGGGGCCAGGCGGTAATCGACCGAGATCACCGCCGTCTTGCCGCGCGCGGCGATATGGCGGCAGGTGCTGTCATAGCCCTCGACATCGCCGAGGACGAAGCCGCCGCCGTGGAAATAGACCGTCACCGGCATCGGCAGGCTGAGGCCGCGCGGCACATAGAGCCGGGCCGGCACCGGCCCCAGTTCGCCCGGGATCGACAGATCCTCGACCAGGGCCATGGGGCGGGCGGCGACGGCGAAGGATTTCATCGCCAGGCGATAGGCGGCACGGGCCTGCTGAAGCTGGACGCGGTGCAGCGGGAACAGCCGGCGCTGCACGGCGGCGAAGGCCTGAAGCTGCGGGTTCAGGCGCTTGCCCTCGATGATCGCCGGCGACAGGGCCGCCATGGTGGTGAGCAGCGGCGCCGACATGGCGGCGATGGTGTTGCGCATCAGGCGCTGAAGGTTGAACGCGAGACTCATGATCCTACCCGTTCTCCTCAACCCGCCCTGCGACGGCAGGGCGATCCGTGACTCGACGCCCGCCTGCGGCGGCCTGACGCCAGCGTCACCTTGTCACACCTTCCAAAGGATTAACGCCGACCGTCAAGTGTAGTTTTCTACGAAGATGAGGCGGATTCAGGTTGCATGACGCGGAAACGGCGGCGACGCGACGTCAAGGGCGCGGCGAATTTTTCCCGTCGGGGCGGCCTTCGATCATCGCAGCGTGATCCAGCCGTGGGCGGCCATGCTCTCGATCGTGTCGCGGATACTCGCGCGCGGGTCGGTATGGCGGTAGGCGTAGACGCCGGGCCATTTCGTCTCATAGACGTTGGCATGGCCGAGCTTGCCGTAAAGGACGCCGATATCGGCGACGAACGGCTTCAGCAGGAACAGCACCCAGGTCGGCAGCACGAAGGTGCCGGGGTTCAGGCCCCGCCGGCCATAGAGGGCGCGGATGATGCGCGGCGTCTCCACCACCTTGCCGACCATGCCGAAGCAGAAATGCCGCCGGCCGTCGGTCGCGGCATCGTCCATGACCGCGATATGCATGGCGGCGCAATCGCGGACGTCGACCGAATGGCCCGTCATGTCGATGGAGAAAGGCGGCTTGCGGTCGATCATGTCCTTGATCGTCTGCAGGCTGTAGCGCGCCCAGGGCACGAGCGACGGACCGATGATGAAGCCGGGGCAGACCGTGGCCAGCGGAACACCCCGGGGATTGCGCAGCGGATCGCGCGCCATGTCCCAGGCCAGCCGTTCCGCCAGGGTTTTCGAGCGGAAATAGTCGAACCGGCCGGCGGCGCCGCTCAGGTCCGTCCAGTCGTCCTCGGTGAAATGCCGGCGGCTGCGGGGATAGCCATAGGCGATGGCGGCCTCGGAACTGGTGACCACGATCTTTTTCACCGTGCCGGCGGCGAAGGCGGCAGCCAGGACGAATTCGGTCCCGGACAGGGCGCCGCCCGTCCTGTCGGTCTCGGTCGGGACGGCCTGGGGGCTGGCGACATGGAACACCCAATCGACCCCGGCCATGGCCGCAGCCCAGCCGCCCGGGGCCCGCAGGTCGGCCGCGGCCAGCTCGATCCCGGGCAGGATCCCGCAAAGGACCCGGTTCCTCTCCGCATCGTCGAGCCGGCGCACGGTGCCCCGCACGCGGAACCCGCGCTCCAGCAGATCCCTGGCCAGCCGCGACCCGAGATAGCCGGAAACGCCGGTCACCAGGCACAGATCGCCCTTTGCCATCGCTGAGGACATGATAGACAACTTTCTTCCGCAAGCCCTGCCGGCGGTTGCGGGCAGGGCCCCCTCTTAATATTGCATCAAATGCAAATTTGCAATAAGTGAATAAAATGCAGGCCGACGAACCGACCATGGGCCGAAGGGAGCGCAAGCGCCAGGAGACGCGGGCGCGCATCCTGACGGCGGCGCGCGCACTCTTCCTGGCCAAAGGGTTCGACGGCACCACGGTCGACGAGATCGCCGAGCGGGCCGACATCTCCAAGCGCAGCTTCTTCGATTATTTCCCCAGCAAGGAGGATGTGGTCACGGCCTGGCAGGACGGGTTCGGCGACCTGCTGGTGGCCCGGATCGCCGCGCGCCCGCCGGGCGAGCCGCTGGCCCGCACGGCCCATGCGGCGATGTCGGCAGCGATCCGGGACTCGGCCAGCCCCGAAGGAATCGACCTGGACGCGCTGGTGCGCGACACGCCCTCCCTCCGGGCCCGGATGCATCTCAAATACGCCCGGCTCGAGGCGAGGCTGGCCGAAGCCCTGGCGGCCCGGACCGCGCCCCCGCCCGACGGCGGGGCCGCCCTCGTCGGCGAACCGGCCCTGCTCGCCATGATCGCGGTGGGCGCCCTGCGGCTCGGCTCCGAAGCCTGGCGCACATCGGCCGCCGAACCGCCCCCGCCCGACCACTACACCGACCGCGTCTTCGACGACATCTGGCACCACCTCCGGCAACTGGCGGCGGCCGGCGGCGACTGATACCGCTTCCCCGAAGAGCCGGCCTGACCAAGGAGTCCCGCGCGGCCCCCGGATCAGAGCCCCTCTCCCGGCAGCAAAGCAGCAAAATATGCCCGCCGCGAGAAAACCTCATCGGCTGCGCGGCAAATGCCGGCAGAGGCAAAGAGCGAATCCCCGCGGATGCGGGGGAGCCAACGTGTCGTGTTGCTTATGCTGATGTTCAAGAGGACCATCCCCGCGTATGCGGGGGAGCCCGAAGTTGACACCGGCCAGGAGCTTCCCCACATTGACGGTGGAGGCCGGTGCCGGGCCGAGACGGGCGGCGCCATCCGCGGTGGTCGCAACCCCCTCTTTAGTGACTGCGCCGGCCTCTTCCATTTCCGTCAAACGATGATCGCACAGCCGGCGGCCGGCCACGGTTTCCTTGACCGTCAGGGTCCATCCCCGCGTATGCGGGGGAGCCGCGAGGGGCCACAAGGGGCGCGGTGCCGACGTGGGTCCATCCCCGCGTATGCGGGGGAGCCCCCAACACTGGGGCGGATGGTCAGCTTGATCGAGGTCCATCCCCGCGTATGCGGGGGAGCCCGCCCCGAGGCCAAGATCGTCACATCCCGCGTGGGTCCATCCCCGCGTATGCGGGGGAGCCGCGGCCAGGGGTGACATCCCCAGTGCGGCCCGGGGTCCATCCCCGCGTATGCGGGGGAGCCACATTTCGGCCAGCGCTTTCGCCCGGGGCAGGGGTCCATCCCCGCGTATGCGGGGGAGCCCCTGGCCATGCACCGTCTCTATGCCCCGCTGCATTTCGACGGCCGGCTGTGGCGGGTCAAGCTCACGGTCAAGGAGGCCCGGACCGGGCGGCGCATCTATGATCATCGACTGACGGAAGTGGAAGAGGCCGGCGCCGCCACTAATGGGGTGACATCCGACGCCGCGGGCGCCGCAGTGGAACATCCCGGCCCGGCACCGGCCTCCACCGTCAATGTGGGGAAGCTCCTGGCCGGTGTCAACTTCGACGACGACATCCCGGTGCTGACCGACCGGCTGGGTGACCTCGCCCCGCGCAAGGACTTGTCGTTCGCCTCGGGTCCATCCCCGCGTATGCGGGGGAGCCCCGCTGCTGCGCCTGCATGTCGGGGGCAATCAGGGTCCATCCACGCGTATGCGGGGGAGCCTCGCGGGGTAGGCGTTTTCCGATGCGCGCCATGGGTCCATCCCCACGTATGCGGGGGAGCCCCCGACGCGGATGCCCGAAACGCCGGCTACAACGGTCCATCCCCGCGTATGCGGGGGAGCCCGGCCGCCTTAACCTCGGTATTCCACCCGCCGGGGTCCATCCCCGCGTATGCGGGGGAGCCATGCCAAAGGCCGTCTGCGGCACCGCCTTGACAGGTCCATCCCCGCGTATGCGGGGGAGCCTTCCGGGTGGTCGCGTCCCCATAGTCAGCGCAGGGTCCATCCCCGCGTATGCGGGGGAGCCGCGGGGTCAGCCGCCGGACGCCGCCGGGGTAGCGGTCCATCCCCGCGTATGCGGGGGAGCCTGTCGCCCCTGCGTCAGCGCTGCCCGCCTGGGGGGTCCATCCCCGCGTATGCGGGGGAGCCCCCTGAAAGGTAGGGGAAGGACACCCGGACGCCGGGTCCATCCCCGCGTATGCGGGGGAGCCGGCGTATTGCAGCCCGTCCATGGGGTGGGAGAAGGTCCATCCCCGCGTATGCGGGGGAGCCGCCCAGTCGAAGGTGTTGGGATAGACCCAGCGGGGTCCATCCCCGCGTATGCGGGGGAGCCAGCGGGCGGCCCATGTCGTCCACCCCGCCGTAGGGTCCATCCCCGCGTATGCGGGGGAGCCGGATCAGGGCCTCGGTCGCGGTCATGCGCGGGGGGTCCATCCCCGCGTATGCGGGGGAGCCACGATCGCCGCAGCCACAGCCTGCGCCATCTCGGGTCCATCCCCGCGTATGCGGGGGAGCCTCTCGGGCGATCCTGGCGATTGTCTCCTCGCCGGGTCCATCCCCGCGTATGCGGGGGAGCCAGGATGCCGTGCGGCTTCCCCCGCGACGGGGGGGGTCCATCCCCGCGTATGCGGGGGAGCCAACGATCGTGCCGGACCGGCCGGGCACGAACAGGGTCCATCCCCGCGTATGCGGGGGAGCCTCTTGCATTTAAGAGACTGAATTCGTTTGACAATGTCAAAGAGCAGTTGATGCCGGGGGGCGAAAGCCGAGGTAGACACCGTCGGCGTCCAGAAGGGTGCAAGGCGGGGCGCCGAGGATCGAGAGGCCGAGATGGCCGGGCTGGGTGCGGTCGCGCCAGCACATGGTGATGGCGCCGCCACCGATTTCCCGGAACCAGCCGTCGAGCACGGCCCAGACCCGCTCGCGCACGCCCTTGGTCATCGAGGGCGAGACATAGGTGCCCGGGCTGACCTCGATCATCACCGAGGCGAGGAAACCCCTGAAGCGGTCCGCGACGTCGCGGGTGACGACGATCACCATGGCGCCCCATCCTCTTCCGAACCGCGGTCCGCTGCCGGGAGTGGCGCCGGCGGTCGGCCTGCGGCGGGGTCGAACAGGGCTTTGATGCGGTCGATCATGCCGGGAATGACCTTGTCGGCCTGGAGGCGGCGGGTGATCTGGCGGCGGACGTGGCGTTCCAGGCTGATGCCCGGCTGGCGCTCGGCCTGACGGACCGCCTCGAAGGCGCCGGGCAGGACGAGGCTATCGCGATAAAGATCGGCGATATCGAGAATGAAGGCATTGCCTGAGTCTTCGTGGATGAAGCCGAGCGAGGGGATCGTGCCGGTCGCAGCGACCGCGATGGCGGCCGCCGCCTCGACCGCGCTGGCGGCATGGTTGATCGCCTGATTGGGGGCATCCGCGGCGTCGGGCCTCGACCGGTCGTAACGCCGTCCTTCCCAGCGAATGCCGTATTTCTGCGCGAGGAGGCGATAGGTCTCTTTCATCCGTGCCCCTTCGATGCCCCGAAGCACGGCGATATCGCGATGCGGCAGAACCTCGCCCAGGCGCCAGGCATAGAGGCGCCGCGCGACATCAAGCCGTGCGGCCTGGGCGGCGGACTTGCTGCCCTCGCGGGTATCGGCCCAGGCCGCGGCCTGCAGGCGGGCCAGGCGGCTGTCGTCCGGCCCGAGCGGGGGTGCCGTATAGAGACGCACGCCACCCTCGCCGATGGCGGCAAGGCCAGTGCCGTGGCGCGCCAGGAGGCGCAGGGCATCATGGGAAATCGTGGTCCCCGGCCCCATGAGCAGGAGAGAGATGGCCTGGAACGGGATCGCATAATCGCCGGGCGGCAAGCCGTCATCGCCCGCCGCCCGGAATCGCAGCGTGCCGTCCTCGACATGGATATTGCCCCGGGCAAGCCAGAGCAGGCCCTGCCGATCGGCATGAGGCACCCGAGCGGTTTCAAGGCCAAGGCGCCCCTTCAGCATCGGCCCCGCCCGTCAGGCCGCCGGGCGCAGCAGCAGCATGCCGAAGCCGAAGGCCCGGTGCCGCCCGATCCCCCGGGCCACCAACCGGCGAAAACCTTCCGGCTCGGTCACGGTCAATGTGCCGGCAAGATCGGCATCGATCTGCTGCCGCTGGGCGACGCGCTTGCCTTCAGCGTTGCGGCGCAGCAAGGCCGTGCGGCGCTGGCCGGTCAAGGCCGCCTGCTCCAGTGCCGCGCCGGATTGCGTGAGGCCGGCCGCCAGCCATTGCCGATAAACGTCCTCGCGGTCAGGCTTCGGGCCGTCCCGGTCCGCTTCCGCCCGGGCCAGAAAGATATCCACCTCCGCCCCCGGCTTGAAGCACGGATGCTGCCGGCCGATACGGACGACGGGCCGCACCCGCACCGTGAAGGCCAGGCGCTGGCCCGGCCTGAACACCGGCATGGGCTTGGCCGCCGACATCGGCCAGTCGACGATGCGATAGACGTCGGGCGTTGCATGCAGGGCGGCGATCTCCGCCAGGGCCGGAAGATCTGCCGGCGCGTAGGCGAGCAGCGAGGGGCCCCCGCCGGCCCGCACCTGCAACACGAAAGGTTTCGGTGCGGCGGCGCCGAACAGGGCGGTCAGCAGCGCATGGCACAGGTAGCCGCCATCGCTGTCGGCCCGGCGGTCCAGGCCGAGCCCGGCGCCGAAACGGGCCAGCCGGTCGCCATCGAGGGCCAGTTGCAGCATGTGAAGCGCTGTGGTCACGGCGGCCCTCCCCGTTTCGGCAGGGGCCCTGCGACCACCCGCCGTTCCCCGCCATGGAACTGGTTGCGCCAGTCGCGCTGATCGACGACGGTCTCCTGCCGGGCATTGCGCGGCAGGAGACCGTCGTCGGGCCATTCCGCCGCCAGGCCTTCGGCCTCGGCAGGAAAATCCGCCAGGCCGAGGGCCGCCGCCAGGGCATGGGCCCGGTGCAGGGCCGCCACCGCATCCGCTGCGGTCACCCGGCCCGCCAGCAGGGGCCGCGCCGGCAGGCAGGTCTTCCGCCCCAAGAACAGCGGCCGGGCCGGCTCCCGCAATGCGGTCTCGACGGCGTCAAGGTCAGGCCCTTCGCCGGCGCCGAGCGTGAGGACGACCAGGCGCAAAGCGCCGGCCAGATAGTGGCGGTTGCGGATATGGGTGCTGGACCCGGCCGAGCCGCCTTCCCGCCCCTGTGGCGCGCCCCGCGTCGTCCAGCCGCTGCGCATGAACGGCTGGCCGAGGTCGACGGTATGAAAATCGACCAGGGCCTCGCCGTCCCGCAGGTGCAGGCTGGCGTGATCGAGGCGGTGCTGAAGCGCCTCGAGCCGGCCGGCATCGCGGTGTTCGTAACCCAGGGCATTGCCGATCAATCCGGTCAGCAGGCTGCGGCCTGGATCGCCCCGGGTTACGCCGTGTTGATCGATCATGGCACCGCCGAAACTCATCAGCGGCGCATCGAGAACGAGGACGAGCCAGTCCGTCATCGGCTCAGGCCCCCGGCGCGAAAGCGACCGTGCCGTCGACGAGACCGCGGGCCCAGACCGCCAGCGCCGGCAGGTTGAGGCCGGCCGGCGCGGTTTCCGCCAGATCGGGGATCTGCGAGGCGATGCGCCTGTCCTCCGCCTTGCCGTACATGGCATCCAGCCGGCCGAGCTGGTCGAGCAGGCGCGCGGTCGCCTCTTCACGCAGGTCGTTGCGGGAGAGGCCGATCGCCTTGTAGAAGCCGTTGGCCAGGCTGCGGGGCTGGCGCTTTCCCGCCTCGACCAGGACGGTATCGGCAAAGGCATAGGGGGCGGTGGAGCCCAGCTTCGCCCCGGGCGAAACGGTGGCGATCGTGCCGATCAGCCGCTCCACCACCTGGCCGGCCAGGGTGCGGTCGGCGCTGGCCCAATCCGCCGCCGCACAGCCCTGAAGGTTCGCGACCAGGAGCGGCACATCGACCACGACATAGCTGTAATAGAGGCCCGAGGTCAGTTCCGAGGTATTGATATGGCCGCTGCCCTGTTCACCGCTGTCGGCGACGATATCGTCGACGGCGGTGAAATAATCGGGCTCGCTTTCGATCGCATGGACGGTGAAGGCATGGGCGACATGGATCGCCGCATCGGCGCGGGCGAAGACGTCGCCGGTGATCATGCGCCCGAACAGCGCGGCATCCAGCCCGGCCCCTTCCCGCATCGAGGCGAAATTGGGTTTTTCGGCCTTCAACAGGGCCTGGAGGGCGGCCTTGAAATCCTTGTTGGTACCGGCATCGGCGACGAGCTTCCGCACGAGACCGACGATATAGCGGGTTTCGCCGGGTCCGAGGACGATGACCTGGGACGTGTGCAGATCGGGGGCTGTCTCCTCGCCCTTCTTCTTGGCGGCGGCCTTTTTGCTTTCGCCGAGAACCTCGGCCTGGACCGCGGCGATCGCCTCCGCCACCCGGGCCTCGTCCAGCCCTTCGTCGATCAGGGGCCGGGCCACATGGTACTCGAAGGTGCGCCGGGACCGGATGGCGCGTTCCGCCGCCGGCACCAATTGCCATTCCCCGGCGGCAAGGCGCCAATGGCGCTTCTGACATTGCGAGGAGACGCGCCCGCGCATGCTGCCGCCCAGCGGCAGGCGCTTGGCCTCGCCGATATCGTCGCGGTTCAACAGAACGCCGGCATAGGGCGTCAGCGTGTGGATCTGCAGGAAGCGGGGCAATTCGGTCATGCTTTCACCTCGGCTTTAGCGATCGGCGTGAAATAGGCTTTGGCAATGGCGCTGGCCGCACGGTCCAGGCTGCCGGCATCGGCATTCAGGCGGCTGAGGGCGAAATCGGCGAGTTCGTATCCCCTGGCGCGCACGCCTTTGGCGGCCAGCCAGCGGGCGACCGTGCCGATTTCATCCCCGACCGAAGTCGCATCCGCCCGCAGCAGGCGCAACAGGCGGGCCTCGGCATAGCCGGTCTCGGCCAAAACCCGGCCCAACGGCTGGCCGCCCTCGCCAAGAGGGGCGATCTGGGCAAGGGCGGCCAGGATGGGAGGCCAGAGCGCCTCTCGCCCCTCGGTCCGCAGATCCTCGTCCACCCTGCATTCGGCCATCACGCGCCAATAGGCGAGCGACGGCTTGCCGCCGGCCAGGCGCCGAAGGGCGGCCAGTTCGCCGGGGTCGGCGTGCCGCAGCCGGCTCTCGATCGTGCCGATGGCGCTGCCCAGTTTCTGCCAGGGCTTCAGCTCTTCCTTCGCCTCTTCGGTCATGCCGTTTTCTCCTCGGGCGGCAGGGCTTTGTTCAGCCTGCTGTGGAATACGTTGAGGGCCGCAAAATGCGCCTTTTCCCGGCGATTGACGGGCGGCGGCAGGGCACTGAGACCGGCTTTGAACCAGTGGATCGCCGCCTGCCGCAACCAGTCGAGCCAGGCGCGGTGGGGATCGGGAACCCCATCCCCGGGCGCGACCTGGGCCCAGAGATGATCGAGAAAATGCCGGTCCACCGCGCGGCCCAGGCCTTCAGCCTGCACGTGCGGCCTGTCGTCGTCCTGCTTCAGGGTTTCCGGGGCGCCCTGGAGATAGATCCGCAAGCCGAGGCGAAGCGCGGCCAGCGCCGCCGCCGCATCCTTCTGCATCTCATCCGCCCGGGCGGCGAGATAATGGCTCATCTCCTCATCCTCAAGGCCGTCCGCGACGACGCGCGGGATGGGCACCACCCTCTCGTGCAGCCCGTCCGTTCGCCCTTGCCCGCGCACGAGGACGGTGAAATGAAGGTCCAGGTTGCCCTCTCCTTCGCCCGGATAGGGTTTCAGTGCGACCGGCAGGCCCCTCCGATCCGTCAGGATTTTCACGATCCGCTGATGATCCAGGCCCGCCGCAGGCACGGTGAAGGCGGTACCGGCCACACTGTCGACCGGCGCCCAAGGATCGCCGAGAGCGCCCTTGAACGCGGCCGCCGCAAGGCGCGCCGTCTCGCTCGGGCGCAGCAGGGCGCCGATGCGCCCCCCCTGCTCGACCAGCCGGACCCGGCGGCAGATTTCGATGAAATAAGGATCGAGACCTTGGACCGGGATGGCCTCCTCCTCGTCCCACGGCTCCAGCCAGAGAAGGGCCAGGCCGCCGCTTTCGCGATAGAAATTCATTGCCGCCAGCAGCCTGCCCCGCGTCGCCAGCAGGAGGCGCAGGTCGTGCCGGAAGCGTAGGGCCCACCCGCCCCCCTCCTGGCGGCCGGCAAGCACGCGGGCGGAGAAGCCGCCGTTCATGCGCGCGATACCGTAGTTGCCGCGGCCGAGGAAGCCTTGCATGGTCTGCAAATTGACCAGGGCATAGGCCCAGTGATGCGCCTCGCCGCCGGTGACCCGTTCCAGCTTCAGATCATGGTTCTTGGCAACGATCAGAATATCGATCGCATCCGCCGCCAGGACCGGCCCCCGGAATTTCGCCAGCGCCGCCGCCCGCACCGGGGGCTGGAGGAATGCCGGGCGCGCCGGCGGGGCGACCAGGGCAAAGGCGGTGTCGGCCTCCTCGCCCGCCAGCGCTTCCAACAGGACCAGCCACCCGGCCTCCGTGTCCGGGGCGTCCCCCCGGCCCGCGGCGGTCAGCGCCAGGGCCGCCAATTGCACCAGGAAGCAGAACCAGCTTTGCCGCTGATGCGCCGCGAGGCCGGGAAACCCGAGATCCTCGCCCGCGCTCAGCCGGGCCAATACGCCGGGCAGAGTCTCCCGGTCCCGCCCCCCGCCGGATACCGGCAGCAGGGGCTCCCGCAGCAAGTCGAACATGAGATTCCCCCTCGACGACCAGCGGAAGGATAATCCTCGATTGCGCAAACGGGAACAGCGCAATCGAGGATCGGTTGATCAAGGACGATCAATAGCTGACTATGGAGGTTCCATGGCTCACCTCTCGACTCTTACACGGGTTTCAGGGGCGTCGTGACGCGCTGGTCGGGAGTACCAGTCCCGACCAGCGCAACTCTGAACCAGAGTGAGTCGGCCGTCAACCGACTTAACTATTATATGTGCTGTTACTTTCCCCAGGTTTCTGGGGGAGCAAAATAAGAACACGTCTAATAAGGTCCATCCCCGCATGACGGGGGAACCTCACCTTAGTATCACAGCTTGCGGCGTTTGAACGTCGAAAGGCCGCCGCCTCGCGTTATGCCTTGCCCAGCCCGTAGGCGGTGTAGCTGAACGCCGAGCCTCCGACACTCAGCGCGCCGTCCTCGCCGATCTCGACCTTCTCCAGCGCCGTCTCGTCCCTCTCCACCCCAAGCATCCACCCCGGTATCGACAATTGCTCGATCCGCGCGCCGAGGACGCTCTCGAAGGCCGGCGCCACGCGGACGATCCGGGCATCCGCGCCGAGTCGTGTGAGAACGACCCCTTCAGCATCGGGCAGCGGCATCGGGCGTTCGGTGAAGTCGAGCATGTTGAATCTGGCGACCTGCCCCTGCGCCAGGGTCACGCCCTCGACCGTATTGAGATGCGCGGACCAGGCCGGTCCCAGGTCCTCCGCCAGGGCGCGGAGGGCCGGAGGATGGGTGGCACGTTCAACCAGCAGACGGTTGTGATCGGGAATACGGATCACTCCAAGGTCGATAAGGGCGCGCCTCGTCGCGACGATACCGAGCAAATTGGGATAGACTCGGCCCAGGCCAAGCAAGCCCTTGGCGATGGCGCCCCTGCCGTCGATCAGGGCGGCCAGTCTTGCCTCGCCCGGCGCATGAACCGACAGGCGGGGCATGCGGAACCCCTCGGGCCGCGCGGGCCGCAGATGGCGATGCAGGCGCCCGATCCGTTGCAGCAATACGTCGGCCGGGCACAGGTCGGTGATCAGATAGTCAGCATCGATGTCGAGCGACTGTTCCGCCGTCTGGGTGGTGACACAGACGATGGGGGCGGTGCTGTCCGGACCGAGGGCCGCCTCCAGGGCCGGATCGAGCAAAACCCGGTCGGCCGGGGCGAAGCGCCCGTGATGCACGGTCGCAACCCCGTTGCAGCGAAAGACAAGTTCCGGCCGCCCCGCCCTTTCCGCCAGGGCGGCAAGCGCCCGCGCGGTGTCGCAGGCATCGTCGACCCGGTTGCGGATGACGAGCACGCGCGCCCCCTGCACGGCCGCCTCGAAGGCGAGCCCGGCGATCGCGGCATGATCCAGATCGGCGACACAGTCGACCGCCACCGATTTGCCGCCGCCCGACATCGCGGCCGGTGCAGGAATCCGGGCATTTCGGCCATGGATGGCGGGATAGGGCTGGCGGGCGAGGTCATCCGCCGCCGGCAAGGCGTCGATCTCGCCCTGGGACGCCCCCATCAGGCGAAGGCGGGCCGCCGTCCCCAGGGTGGCGGACATGAGCAGGGCATGGCCGCCGGCCGCCCGATGCTGGGCAATAAGATTGGCGACAATCGCGGTCATATAGTTATCGGAAGCATGCACCTCGTCGATGACCAGCAATTGCCGCAGCAGCGGGGACGAGCGCAGTTCCGCATGGCGCACGGATAATCCGCCGAGCATCACCTGATCGATCGAGCCGACCGCAACCGCCGCCGCCATGAAACGCTTCGGATGTTCCGCAGCCCAGGCGGCGTCGCGCCGCCCATCGCCGGAATCATCGGGCCAGAGCACGGCGAAATCGGGCAGCGCCATGCCCTCCATCTCCCCTGCGCGCAGGTAACCCGGCAGGGCGAGAACGGCCGGCGGCGCGGCGGCCCCCATGACGCGATCAAGGGCTTCGACCACCCGGCGATGGATCTGCACCGCCGCCGCCCGCGTGGGCAGGGCAAAATAAAGTCCGTCCACCAGGCCAAGGCGCATCAGGTTGGCGAAATGGGCGATGGCGGCCTCGGTCTTGCCGGACCCGGTTTCCGCCTCGATCACGACCAGGGAACCGGGCTCGACCACCGCCGATACCATCGCGACCTGGGTCGGACGCGGCGCCCGCCCGCCGCCGAGCACGGCCGAGAGGATGGCCGCTCCCGTCTCCGGCAGCGCCCCCGCAGCCCAGGCCGGGTCGAGACGGAGCCTCTCCACTGCGGCCGCAGCCAGCCGGCGGGAGACATCGATCCGTTCGGCACCGGCGTCGGTCACGAAATCGCAGACCAGATCGCTCGACGCGATCCAATCGGCCAGCATCACCAGGCCGGCGAAACCATGCAGGAACCGGCCCTCCAGCAGATGCCCGGCAGCCCCGGCCTCGAACGCCGCCCCGAACCAGGACGGCAAGACGCGGCCGATCGGCTCCAGCGCGCTCATGGGATCGTAACCATCCCCGCTGCGCCACAATTTCGTTTCAGGATTGCCGGACACGGGCAGGCGCCCATGGTGCATCAGGACCGCATCGACCAACGGCATGGCCTTGCGACGCCCGCCGAACCAGCGGAACACCGCGTCGAGGCCGCTGGCCGCGACCAAATTGCCGTAGACGGGCGGCAAGCGGTGGGGGTGGCCGGCATAACCATCGGCCAGCAGGTCGACCACAGGCTTGATGTGGCCTGCACGATCCGGCCAGCACAGATCATCGATACGCGCCAGGAAACCGCGATTGGCCTTGCCCAGGTCGTGCAGGGCAGCCAGAAGCGACAGGCGGCCGATATCGACCGGCGTCAATGCCTCGACACCCGCCAGGGCCGCCAGCCGGCGGCCGATAGTCCCGGTACGCAACAGCGCCTCGACCATGGCACCAACATCGGCACTATGGGCGAGCAGGCTGTGCCGGCGCCCCGCCCGGTCCGCCTTTGCCAAGGCCAGCACCATATTCCTCTCCCGCCAGTCGACACGCCGCAGACAACCCTAGAGGATATCCGCCGCTCAACGCTACACGCGGCGCGACGGCACAAGCGGGCGCCTCGGAGGATCAATTGTGCGAGATGTTACCCCAGGCGGCCCCGCAGCAGGCGCTGCGCGGCCCCACACAAGCAGAGCGCAATCCGGAATCAGCTTGTCCGAAGCAAGTCGGACAAGTCTGTGGCTGGCGATAGAATCTTAGGAAACTCTGGCGGACCCGAAAGGATTCGAACCTTCGGCCTCTGCCTTCGGAGGGCGCGTTGTGGTGCTTTTCCGGTGCTTCCTGCTGTTTACCCGGCATCGCTAGACTATTATGATCGCTGCCATTTCCTGGCATAGGGAAAGGCAGCGGTTGCGCGCGAAATTACCCGCATTTGCTTCCTGCTGCTTCCTATATGCTTCCTGTAGCGTCTGGGAGGGCAATTGTGGCGAAGCTCACAAAGAGGCTGATCGACGGCCTTGAGCCGAAATCGAGCGACTATTTCGAATGGGACGATGAGCTTCCCGGCTTCGGTGTGCGGGTGTGGCCGACTGGCCGGAAGGTCTATGTCGCGCAATACCGCGCTGGCGTCCGCACCCGGCGCGTGAAGGTCGGAACGCACGGCCCGTTGACGGTGGAAGAGGCCAGGAGGGAAGCCAAGGGCATCCTCGGCGACGTGGCGCGCGGCGAAGACCCGCAAGAGGATCGGGTGACGCGCCGGAAATCGCTCACCGTGTCGCAGCTCTGCGACAACTATCTTCAGGCTGCCGAGCGCGGCTTGATCATGGGCAAGGGCGGGAAGGCAAAGAAGGCTTCCACGCTCTACACCGATCGCGGCAGGATCGACCGGCATATAAGGCCGCTTCTCGGCAACAAGCTTGTCCGTGATATGACCCAGGCAGACGTAGCCCGGTTCATCCGCGACGTTGCCAGCGGAAAGACGGCGGTGGTGGAGAAAACCGACCGGAAGCGCGGCAAGGCGATCGTGGAAGGCGGCACCGGCACGGCAGCCCGAACCGCTGGCCTTCTCGGCGGCATCCTGTCCTTCGCAGTGTCGGAAGGCGTGATCCCGTTCAATCCCGCGACCGGCGTGAAGCGCCCCGCCGATAACCGACGCCAGCGGCGATTGACCGCCGACGAATACAAGGCGCTGGGTAAGGCGCTGGCCGCTGCCGAGGCCGACGCGGAAACCGCACAAGGGATCAAGGGCGCATGGTTGCTTGCCCTCACCGGCTGCCGCCTCGGCGAAGTCGAAAATCTGAAATGGGCTGAAGTCGATGACGATGGCGGATGCTTCCGCCTCGAAGATTCGAAGGAAGGCGCATCCGTCCGCCCGATCGGAAGGCCAGTGTTCGACGTGCTGGCGACGATAGAGCGGGAAAAGGAAAACCCCTTCGTGCTGACCGCCCTTCGCGGCGAAGGCGCATTCGGTGGGATGCCCGGCGCGTGGCGTCGGATCGTAAAGCGCGCCGAGTTGGAAGGCGTCACGCCTCACACCTTGCGGCATTCCTACGCCAGCGTGGCCGGTGATCTTGGCTTCACCGAAAGCACGATCGCCGCGATGCTGGGCCACGCGGCTGGATCGGTGACTTCGCGCTATGTGCATCACCTCGACAGCGTGTTGATTGCCGCTGCCGACAAGGTGGCGCGGACGATCCACGGGATGATGACGGGAGCCGAAGGCAAAGTGGTCCAACTGCCGAACCGCAAGCCCAAAGCCTGAAACCGTCGCGCGGACACGGTTTTTCGTGGTGCTACAGGTGCTACAGGTGCTACAACGCTGAAAATAAAGGGAAAATCCTGTAGCACCGAGCGAAATCGGCAGGTGCTACAGGTGCTACAAACTAGCGTTTCCGCTTGGGATAGCGTCCGCGATCTTTCAGTTTCCAGCCGAGTTCGGTGAGGCGATAGCCGACCGGCATTCCCCTGGCTGCATATGCCGAGGAAAACGGACCCTTTTCGGCGATGCCGAGGGACACAAGCCGTTCGGCCACCGTCTCGCCGAGGTTGCCGCGCTTGGCGAGCGGTTCAAACTCGCCAATTGCATTCGCGAGTTGCCCGACGCCACGCCATTCGTGAGCGTCTAGGGCCGTGTTCGCTAGAAAGTCTTCGTCGGCTTCCGTCATCTGGATTCGGCCATTTCTTCAATCTCGGCTTCGGTTAGCTCATACTTCTCACCGAGCCGATGCCAGGTTGCGAGCATCCGCCGATAGCGTTCCAGCACATTGCTATGCGAGTTGTCGGGCGCGTCCTTCAGTTCATCCCACTTGCCGAGGGTGCGGCGAACGAACATGGCAAAGCCATATTGATCGCCCTCTTCGTTGCCGTCGAAGCCTTCGAACTCGGCATAGCGGCTCTTCGGAGTGTAGCCGAGCTTCAGGCAGGAAAACTTGATGGCGCGGAATACGTTCAAGATTTCCTCGACCTCGCGCGAGACTTCCCGCTTTGTTGTCTCGGCATAGATCGACGGGTTTATCTCCGAATAGTATTGCTCATAGCCGTTCGATAGAATTCCCTGATTGGTCTCATATTCTTTCGTGTCGTCAGGATTGATCCGCTTCAGAATCTCATACTGGTTCCAAAGCGTCAGTCTTTCAGCCCATGTCAGCATTTCACTTCCCCTTTTTAAGCCGGACGCCCGGCCCTTCGCCATTCTCTTCGACGAAGATAACGCCAGCGCTCTTCAAGCGCACGCTGGATCACGTCCAGCGTGGCGTTGCGCGGCTGCGATCCGCCGCCTTCAAACTGGCGGACGGTGACAACGCCGACGCGCACGGCATCGGCAAGCTGCTGTTGCGACCAATCGAGAAGAGCGCCCATTTCGAGCAAGTCGGCTGGCCGGGCCAGCATGGGGAGGCTGCGGCATGTGCAAGGTGATCGACGCGCAAGACAGCATTGGCAAAGCCCGCGACCTGGCCGAAGCGATCTTCATGGCGGCCAGCGACATATCCGACCGGAAGCAAATGTCGGCTCTTCATGCGGTGGCAGACATTCTCGATGACGTGCTGACCGAGGCGAACGAGCTGCTTCAGACCTATCGCGATGAGCGTGACCGGAAGTCCTAGACGATGATCGAACCGCCAAGCCGCCCTGTCTTGCAATGGGGCGGCTTTTTCGTGCCCATTCGTCCTCTGCACAAATGGAACTTGCGCCCATCCCATTCGTCTGCTACACAAATGGGGATAGCGGATTGATGGAGCGAATACGATGGCAAGCCCAGGCGAAATGGTGAAGCGGATTGCCGAGACGTTCGGCGCACCGGAAGCGACTGTCACTCTGCACGACCGGAATCTTGCTGACGCTGGTTTGCGGACGAAGGGCGGGCGCGGACGCAGTGCGGCGAAGATGAGCGCGACGGACGTGGCGAATCTACTTGTCGCCGTCGCTGGCAGTTCGATGGTGAAGAACGCCGTGCAGACGGTGGAAGACTATTCGGGCCTGCCGTCGCGCGGCGGTGAAGTGAGCATTCGGAATGACGCCCGTAGCGACAGCAACGATGGCAATCCGCCTTCGAGCTGGGGCTTGTCGGCCTTCCCGATCCCGGCTCTTCAAAAGCTGCCTGCCAGCCATTCGTTCCGTGATGCCATTGTCGCGCTGATCGAGGCGGCAGCGGACGGGAGCTTGCGCGAAGCCGTGGACAATTTGCCGGTTGAGCAAGTCGGAACCAATCGCATTCCCAATTACTGGGGGATCGACGTCATTTTGTGGGGACCATATCCGCAGGCCGCAATCCGCATCTACTGCAAGTGCTTCAGCGAGGAGCACCATTATTCGGTGATCCCGACTGAAATGGACGAGCTCATGAAGTGGTCGAAAGAAATGGAGGCAGATCGCAACAACCACGGCGATTTGCGACAGATACGCGAGTTCTCTTCGAAAACCATCCTGGCGATGGGCGATCTTCTGAAGAGCTAATCTAGGAGAGGCCAAAATGACTGAAGAATTGAAACCCGCTTCGGCGGGAACGGCGGAGCCTTGCCTGCCGCCCGCCCTTCGCAAGCCCCGCCTTCGTCGTTGGGAAGCTGCCGACTATCTGAAGATCGTTCACGGCATCGAGGTTGCCCCGGCAACGCTCGCGAAGTGGGCTTCGGTCGGTGGCGGCCCTGCCTATCAGAAGGTGAACCGGACCCCGCTCTATCCGACCGTGGAGCTGGATAGCTGGGCCGCCGACAAGCTGGGCGATCCCGTCCGCAACACGTCGCACGGGTGACGCGACATGGCGGCCCTCGCGACCATTGCACCGAAGCTTTCCAAGCTGATCACGCGCCTTGCCACGGATCACGATGGGGAAGTGCTGGCGACGGTGGCAGCGATCCGGCGCACCCTCGAAAGCGCCGGGCTTGACCTTCACGCCCTGGCCGAAGCCCTCGGCGATCCGAAGACCGAAGCCAAGGAACCGGCGACGTGGTGCGAGCTGGCGACGTGGTGTCGGAACCAAGGGCAAACTGGCCTTTCCCTGAAGGAATTTGTCTTCGTGTCCGACATGGCGGATCGGCTGATCTTGGACGCCGAACCGACCGAAAAACAAGCGGCATGGCTGCGCGCCATATACGCGAAACTGAAGAAGGGATTGGCGCATTGATCGACTTTTCCCGCATCAATGCCGCCGCGATTGCGGCACTGCCGTCGCTCTTGGCGCGGTGGCTGCCCGATGGTCGCCGCGTCGGCCACGAATGGGTGGCGCGCAATCCTCGGCGATCCGATCGCAACCCCGGAAGCTTCCGGGTGAACATGAATACCGGCAAATGGGCCGACTTCGCCACCGACGAGTGCGGCGGTGATCCGGTGAGCCTTGCCGCGTATCTGGCAGGAACCGGCCAGGCCGAAGCCGCCCGCGCCCTTGCTGACATGCTGGGGGTGGACGCATGACCATGAACGCGATGTTTGCGCCCTTGTCGGCGGACGAAATCGCGCTGGCCGAAAGCCCCGCGCCGAAGGCAGGCGAGAAGCTGCCGATCGTTCCCGTTCCCGATGACGCGCCCGCCATGCAGTTTCGGCATCCGAAGTTGGGGGAGCCGGTGAAGGCGTGGCCTTATCACGATCCTGAAGCCCGATTGATCGGCTACGTCGCCCGGTTCGACTATGTGGACGATGCTGGAAAACCGGCGAAGGATTATCTGCCGATCACCTATTGCGACCTCGGCAAAGGCCGCCGCGCCTGGCGCGCGAAGGGCATTCCCGAACCGCGCCCGCTTTATCGCCTGCCCGGCATCGTCACCCGCGCCGATGCCCCCATCATTGTTGCCGAAGGTGAGAAAGCCGCCGACGCTGCCGCGATCCTCTTCCCCGATATGACAGCGACAACGCCGCCGCATGGCGCGAAGTCGCCTCACAAGGCAGATTGGTCCGCCGTCGCCGGGCGCACCGTGATCATTGCGACCGACAATGACGAAGCCGGGCAGCAATTTGGCGACAAGGTTTGCGAGCTGGCGCGCGCGACTGGCGCTTCCGCCGTCCTGCACCTTCCGCCCGATCGCCTCGGCGCATGGATATGGATGGACGGTGAGAAAACGCTTCGCGAAGGCGTGATCCCGAAGGGCTGGGATATTGCCGACGCGATCGAAGAGGGCTGGACCGCCGAGGCCGTCGCCAAACTGAAGAGCGATCCGGCCTTCCTGCCGATCTATCGCGATGCCGAAGAGCGCGAAACCCTTCGCCGCGTTGCCGCTGGCGAGCCTGAAGAGCTGACCCGCTGGCCGTTCCGCGTGGTCGCCAATGGCGTGGAAAAGCGCATCGAACGCGCCGACAAGGAAACCGGCATCATCACGATCGAATGGAAGTGGTTTTGCTCGCTTCTCGAAGTGGTGGCCGAAACCCGTAGCACCGAAAGCGAAGACTGGGGCCGCCTCTTGCGCGTCACCGATCGCGATGGCCGCACGAAGGAATGGAGTATGCCCATGCGGCTGCTGGCCGGTGACGGCACCGCCTACCGCGAACACCTGCTTTCCCTCGGCATGATCATGGCACCGGGCCGCTTCGCCCGTGACGCTTTGCACGAATACATCTCGACCGCCCGGCCAGACACGAAGGCACGTTGCGTCAATCGCCTCGGCTGGGGCGGACGCGCCTTCGTCCTTCCCCGGCAGACCTTCGGAGACAACTAGCATGGCCGAACGCATCATCTACCAAAGCGACGGCCTGGCCGATGATCCCTACCGCGTCGGCGGTGAGCTGGCCGGATGGCAAGAGGGACTTGCTCGATACGCCGTTGGCAATTCCCGGCTGGCGTTTGCGATGAGCGCCGCCTTTGCCGGGCCGCTCTTGCTGCCAGCCGAGGCGGAATCCGGTGGCTTCCATTTTCGCGGTGGCTCTTCGATCGGCAAGACCACTGCCCTTCAGGTCGCCGGATCGATATGGGGCGGGCGCGATTTTCCCCGCACCTGGCGCGCGACTTCGAACGGGCTGGAATCGGTGGCGCTGATGCACTGCGACACGCTCTTGCTGCTCGATGAAATGGGCCAGTGCGATAGCCGGGAAGTCGGCCAGGTCGCCTATATGCTGGCGAACGGCCAGGGCAAGACCCGCGCCGGGCGAAGCGGTGAAGCGCGCCGCGCCGCCCGCTGGCGCACCCTCTTCCTTTCGACGGGGGAGATTGGCCTTGCTGACAAGATCGCCGAGGATGGCAGGGGCCGCCGAGCGGCAGCCGGGCAGGAAGTCCGCATCGTGGATATTCCGGCGGATGCAGGCGCGGGCATGGGGATCTTCGAAACCCTTCATGGCTTCCCGTCCGCCGATGCCTTCGCCCGGCACCTGAAGGCGGCAGCCGGTGAGCATTTCGGCCACGCTTCCCATGCCTATCTTGATCGGCTGACCCGCGACTTCGACGGTATCGCGCCCGTGGTGAGCGGTTTCCAGAATGAGTTTGTCGCCGAGAACTGCCCGCCGAATGCCGATGGACAGGTGAGCCGCGTTGTGGCGCGCTTCGCTCTTGTGGCTGCCGGTGGTGAAATGGCGACGGCCTTCGGTGTGCTGCCGTGGCAGCCGGGCGAAGCGACCAAGGCAGCGGCGAAGTGCTTCCGCGATTGGCTCGACACGCGCGGCGGGATCGAACCGGCTGAAGAGCGCGAAGCGTTGTCCGCCGTCCGCCGCTTTATCGAGCTGCACGGCACGTCCCGCTTCGAGCCGATGGGCAGCTTTGCCCCGACCGACAACATAGGCGCACCGATCGACACGCGCATTCAGAACCGGGCGGGCTTCCGCCGTCGCGATGATGAGGGAAGCATTGAATATATCGTCCTGCCCGAAGTCTGGCGCGGCGAAGTGTGCGCTGGGCTTGACGCGGTGATGGTTGCGAAGACGTTGGCCGGGCGCGGGATGCTGAAGCCCGGCAGCGGGGGCAAGCTCCAGAATAACCAGCGTGTGCCCGGCTTCCCTTCGGCGATCCGGTGCTACGTGGTTACGTCCGGCATCCTCGGTGACGATGCGAGGGAGGCCGCCCATGCCTGATCTTGGCCGGTTCACCGACTTCGCCAGCCACGTCGGCGCTGTAGCACCGGCCTGTAGCACCTGTAGCACCGTAGCACCCGCCAAGGTGCTACAGGAATCAGGTAGCAATATCAATGCTGTAGCACCTGTAGCACCTGTAGCACCACGAATTGACGATGAGACGCACGAAAGTGACCTTCTCGACGCCTACGAAGAGCGCGCCGCGATCATGGAATATGACGGCGGATTGCCCCGGCACGAAGCCGAAGCCCTTGCTTGGAAGGAAGTCTTCGGCGACCGGGCCAGGGCAGCGTAAAGCCCCGGCAAGTGCCTGAATTTCCTCGCCTTTTCGAGCACTTCTAAGACGGCCTTCAGGGCCGTTTTTGCTTTGAATACTGGACATTCGCCCCGATCTTGATCCCGCAACTTGTGCGCGGGTGATGATGTTCGAGGGCTTCAAGAAACTGATCGGACTGGAAACGAAGACAACTCTGGCGGACCCTTCGCCGGAGCTTATCGCTTTGTTCGGCGCAACGCCGTCCGCGTCCGGTGTGGCCGTCACGCCCGAAACCGCAATGCGCTGCCCGACCGTCTATGCGTCGGTGAAGGTGATCGCTGAATCGGTCGCGCAATTGCCCCTTCATCTTCATCGCCGGAAGCCCGATGGCGGCAAAGAGCGCGCCACCGATCACCCGCTTGCCGAGTTGCTGCACGGCCAGGCGAACGAATGGACTTCTGCCTTCGAGTTCCGGCTTTTCATGCAGACCGCGCTTTGCCTTCACGGCAATGCGTTCGCCTTCATCAATCGGACGGGCGGCAAGATCGCCGAGCTTATCCCGATCCCGTCGCCATGCGTCACCGTGGAAGTCGATCCTGTCACGATGGAGCCTTCCTATAAGGTTTCGTCCGGCGACGGCGGCCAGCGCATCTATGACCGCACCGAAATCTTCCACCTGAAGGCACTCGGCACTTCGCCGCATGTCGGCATGTCGCCGATCACGCAAATGAAGGAAGCGATCGGCCTGGCGCTGGCGATGGAAGAGCACGGCGCGCGCATCTTCAGTTCCGGCGCGCGGCCCGGTGGCGTCTTCAAATACGGCAAGACCCTCGGACCTGAAGCCCTGAAGCGGCTTCGCGAAAGTTTCAACGCTGCCCATGCTGGCGGATCGAATGCCGGAAAGACGCTGATCCTCGAAGACGGGATGGACTTCGAGGCGGTGCAGTTCACCAGCGTCGATCTTCAGTTCCTCGAATTGCGACGCCACCAGGTCGCCGAAATCGCGCGCGGCTTCCGCATTCCGCTTCATCTGCTTCAGGAGCTTGAACGGGCAACGCACAACAACGCCGAGAGCATGGGGCAGCAATTCCTTTCGTTGACCCTCTTGCCGTGGCTGAAGTGCTGGGAAGGCGGCATCCGCCGCGCCCTTCTCACCCCGGAAGAGCGCGCCGAATATTACGCCGAGTTTCTCACCGATGATCTGGCCCGCGCCGATCTGGCCGCCCGGTTCGACGCCTACGCAAAGGCCGTCACCAATGGCCTGCTTTCACCGAACGAAGTGCGGGCTGCCGAGAACCGCGCGCCCTATGACGGTGGTGATCAATTCCGCCTGCCGATGAACACCGAAGACGCCAATGCGGCAGGGGGCGGCAATGGATCGCGTTGATATTGAAGTCAAGTTCGCAACTGACGAAGCCGGGATTCTCACCGGCTACGCCAGTGTGTTCGACGGTGAGCCGGACAGCTATGGCGATGTGATCGAAAAGGGCGCGTTCACGAAGAGCCTCGCCGAACACAAGGCGGCTGGCACCACGCCGCTCATGTTGTGGCAGCACGATCCTTCCGAACCGATTGGCGTTTGGCTTGAGCTTCGGGAAGACGCGACCGGCCTTGCCGTCACTGGCCGCTTGATCCTCGAAACCCGACGCGGCCAGGAAGCCTATGCGCTGCTCAAAAGCGGCGCGTTCAATGGCCTTTCGATCGGCTTCCGCACCCGCGCATCCGAGCGCCGGGCCGGTGGGGGCCGCACCCTGCAAGACCTCGAACTTATCGAAATCTCGCTTGTCTCCGTGCCCGCCGCAACGCGGGCGCGCGTGACCAGCGTGAAGACGGCGCAAGCCGGAAACCCTGCCGCGATGGGCGCGGCTATCAAAAGGAGCCTGATCATGGCTGTTGAGAAGAAGGCGCCCGCGCCTGAAGCGGGAACCGAAGGTGATAACGTGGAAACCCGCGTTGCCGCCCTCGAAGAGAATGTGGCCGGGATCGATACCCGGCTCAAGTCGGTGGAAGAAAGCGTCGGCAACGTCGCCAAGTCCGCCGAGCGCATCGAACAGAAGCTGAATCGCCCCGGCGCGTCGGTTGAGACGAAGACGGCACCGGAGAAGGTTGAGGCGAAGGCTTTCGTCGGCTTCCTTCGTCATGGCCGCGAAGCTCTTCCTGCCGATGAGGTGAAGTCGCTTCGCGTGGCCGATGACACGGCGGGCGGCTATCTCGCACCCGACGATTTCGTTGCTCAGGTGATCAAGGGCATCGTGGAAGTGTCGCCCGTTCGCCAGGCCGCCAAGGTCGGCGCGACCTCTTCCGGCGCGGTGATCCTGCCGAAGCGCACCGGCAAGCCTACGGCTTCGTGGGTTGGCGAAACCGAGAACCGCCCGGAAACGGGATCGACCTACGGCCAGGTGGAAATCCCGGTTCACGAAATGGCCTGCTACGTTGACGTGTCGCTTCGTCTTCTTGAGGATGCCGCCGTCAACGTGGAAGCCGAAGTTGCTTTCGATCTGGCCGAAGAGTTCGGTCGCCTAGAAGGCAGCGCGCTTGTCGCGGGCAATGGCGTCAAGAAGCCCGTGGGTTTCATGACCGACGCCGCCGTTGCCTACACCCCGACCGGCAACGCTTCGACCCTCGGCACCGCGCCCGCCGATACGCTGATCACGCTCATGTATGCCATGCCCGCATTCTACCGAAATGCCGGCGCGTGGATGATGAACGGCAACACGCTGGCGGCTATCCGCAAGCTGAAGGACGGCCAGGGTAATTTCCTCTGGCAACCGTCCTATCAGGCCGGGCAGCCCGAAACGATCCTTGGCCGCCCCGTCATCGAAGCGCCCGACATGGACGATGTTGGCGCGGGAGCCGAGCCCATCGCCTTCGGCGACTTCGCCCGTGCCTATCGCATCTACGATCGCGTGGCGCTTTCGGTGATGCGCGACCCCTACAGCCAGGCCACGAACGGCCTTGTCCGGTTCCATGCCCGCCGCCGTGTCGGTGGTGGTGTGGTGCTCGCCGAGGCGCTTCGCAAGCTTCGCTGCGCAACCTCGTAAGGAGCAATGACCATGCGTGACCTCGCAAACAACCTCGGAGCCGTGCAGGCCGTTGCGCCTGCCGTGCTTTCCGCCACGAACACTTCCGATCCGATCGACCTTCAGGGCTTCGAGAGCGCGGCGGTTGTCATCAATACCGGCGCGATCGTGTCGGCTGGCGACTTCACCGCCAAGCTTCAGGAGAGCGACACCACGACCAGCGGCGACTTCGCTGACGTGGCTGCCGCCGATCTTGTCGGAACCTTCCCGGCCAGCCTCGAAGCCGCTTCGGTGGTGAAGGTCGGCTACATCGGAAACAAGCGTTACCTGCGCACCGTCCTCACGAAGAACGGTGGCACCTCGATCGCTGCCGGCGCGGTGGTGATCAAGGGCCATGCGCACCAGCGCCCCGTTGCCTGATATTGCTTGCCCGACTGGCTTCGGCTGGCCGGGCTTGCACCTTCAATCGAGAGGTTGCGAGCGATGCCCCTGATCTTGGAGACAGCACCCGTGAATGATCCCGTCACCTTGGAAGAGGTGAAGGAGCACATTCACGTTGACTTCTATGATGAAGACGCCCGCATTGCCGACTTCATCAAGGCCGCCACGCAACGTCTCGATGGCCGCGACGGCTCGCTTGGCCGATGCCTTGTCACCCAAACGTGGAATCTCACCCTCGACCGCTTCACCAGCGAAATCGCGATCCCGCTGCCGCCGTGCCAGTCCATCGACGCAATCACCTATGTCGATCCCGATGGCGTCACCCAAACCCTTGCCCCGACAGAATACCAGGCGTTTGCCCTCGGCACCGTGGAAGGCGCGAAGCTTCGCCCGGCCTACGGCAAGAGCTGGCCGACGATCCGCAATGTGCCGGAAGCGGTGACGATCACGTTCACGGCAGGCTTCGGCGACGATCCTGAAGATATTCCCGAACCGATCCGCACCGCGATCAAGATGCGCGTCGGCCACCTCTTCGAGCATCGCGAAAGCGTGGTGATCGGATCGGGCTTCATCACCGAAACGCCCGATGGCGTTGAAGACTTCGTGCGCGATCATAAGACGTGGAGCTTCTGACCATGCGCGCGGGTGACATGGATCGGCGCATCATCGTGAGCCAGCCGGGCGAGATCATCGATTACGATCCGTTCGGTTCACCGATCTATGGCGACCCGACCGAATACGAAGTTTGGGCGCATGTTTCGCAACAGTCGGGCCGGGAGTTCTTCGCCGCTGGCGGCATTCAATCTTCGCGGATGGTTGTCTTCCGCCTGCGATGGATCGACGGCATCACCGTTCTGGATACCGTCAAGTATGGCGGGCGCGATCACAACATTCAGGAAGTGCGGGAGCTGGGCCGGAAAGAAGGGCTTGAACTGCACACCATAACGAGCGGGTGACGAAATGCCGTGGTCGCCGCCGAAGCATTGCCCCGCTGGGCATCCGCCATTCACCGATAGACGCTGCCCGCTCTGCGCCTCGAAGGCCAAGGCTGCCGCCGATGAGCGCCGCCTGTCTGCCCGCGCCCGTGGCTATGACAGCAAGTGGCAGCGGGAAAGCAAAGCCTTCCTCGCATTGCCGGAGAACCGCTTGTGCGCCTGTGGCTGCGGCCAGGCCGCCGACATGGTGGATCACCGCACCGCCCATAAGGGCGATATGCGCCTCTTCTGGGATCGATCGAACTGGCAGCCGATGAACCGCCGCTGCAACAGCCGGAAGGCCGTGGCGACCGAAGGCGCGTTCGGCAGGCCGATCAACATGGGAGGGGGAGGTTTTGAATTTTGACCGAACCCGCTGGGACCGACGCCACCATCTCGCGCGCAATCTCGCCGAAAATGGGAGTTTTTAGGATGAAGGGACGGAAGCCGAAGCTCACCGTCATCGATGGCGGCATCGTGCGCGGCAAATGCCCGTCCGCGCCTTCGTGGCTGACTTCCCAGGCGAAGGCCGAATGGAAGCGGGCAGCCCCGCAACTT
Organism: Zavarzinia compransoris; assembly: GCF_003173055.1. NCBI lineage: Bacteria > Pseudomonadati > Pseudomonadota > Alphaproteobacteria > Rhodospirillales > Zavarziniaceae > Zavarzinia > Zavarzinia compransoris. The sequence continues at coordinate 137,647 of NZ_QGLF01000005.1, read as the reverse complement.
CACGATCGGAACCTGTTGTTCGCCGACACCCTGGCGACCCTCGAAAGCTATTGCGTGGCCGTGGGTATGGTCCGCGAAACCGAAGAGATCATGGGCCGCGAAGGCCGCATGGTGACGACCGAGAACGGCCCTAAGCCGCACCCGGCGTTTCGAATGCAAAGCGCCGCGATGCGCGAAGCCCGCCTACTGGCCGCCGAGCTGGGATTAACCCCGCATCGCCGAGGCTCGAAGGGCAAAGACGAAGGAAAGCCGAATGACAGTTGGGACGCCGATCTTCTCGCCTGACCCGGCGCTATATGACGACCCGACAGGCCGGGCCGATCGCATCTGCCGCTTCGTCCGCCGCCTTCAGCTTTGGGAAGGCGACTTCGCCGGGCAGTCCTTCCACCTTCACCCTTTTCAGGAAGCCGTGATCCGCCGCATCTACGGCCCGTCGAATGATGACGGCAGCCGCACGGTGCGCATGGCCTGCATCTGGATTCCGCGCGGCAATGCGAAGACGACGCTGGCCGCCGCCCTCGGGCTTGCGCATTTCCTCGGCCCGGAAGCCGAAGCGGGCGGCCAGGTGGTTATGGCTGCTGCCGATCGCGAAAACGCGGGCATTGCCTTCAACTCGGCGCATCAATTCGTTCTTCAGGATGACACGCTTGCGAGCCGGGTGCGCGCGGTGGAAAGCCGGAAGTCGCTGGGGCATCCGAAGACGAAAAGCACCCTGAAGGCCATTTCGTCGGAAGCATATTCGAAGCACGGATTGAACGTGTCGTTCTTCCTGGCCGATGAAATCCACGCTTGGCCGACCGGCGAGGGCCGGAAGCTCTTCAAGACCGTCACGGATTCGATGGTGAAGCGTTCGCACCCGCTCACCGTGATCATTTCTACCGCTGGCGACGGCCAGGGCGGGCTTGCATGGGATCTGTGGAATTACTCGCACAAGGTGGCGACAGGCGAGATCGAAGACCCGACATTCGCACCGATCATCTTCGCTGCCGAGCCTGAAGCGGACTGGCGCGACGAAGCCGCCTGGCACGCTGCAAATCCCGCGATCGATGCCGGTTTCTGCTCGCTCGAAGAGCTGCGGATTAAGGCGCGACGCATCGAACACTTCCCCGCCGAGATTGCCGACTTCCGGCGCTTCCACCTCAACCAGTGGCAAGAGGGATCGGCAAACCCGTGGCTTGCGCTCGAAGTCTATGATGCTGCCGAGGCCATGACACCAGCCGAAGAGCTGACCGGGCGGCCATGCTGGATAGGGATTGATCTTTCCAGCGTGGAGGATTTGACGGCGGTGGTGGCGGCCTTCCCTGAAGGCGATGGCGAAAGCCGCCGATATGACGTGCTGCCCATGTTCTTCCTGCCGGCAGCCAACATCGCAAAGAAGGGTGAGAAAGACCGGGCGGATTATGCGCGCTGGGCCGCCGAAGGCTTCCTGACCCTGACACCCGGCAACGTGGTGGATCATGCTGCGATCGTGGATCACGTCATCGCCCTCGGCGAAAAATATGGTGTGCAGGAAATCGCGATCGACCGTTGGAACTCGACGGCGGTGAACACTGCCCTTCAGGAAGAGGGCTTCACCATCAATCAATTCGGCCAGGGCTTTGCCAGCATGGCCGCGCCCGTCAAAGAGCTGAAGCGGGCGATCCTCACCGGGCATTTCCGGCACGGCGGCAACCCGCTCTTGCGCATGTGCTTCGGCAACGTGGTGGCCGACAAAGACGCGGCGGAAAACGAGAAGTTCACGAAGGAACGGGCGCGGGGGCGGATCGACGGTGCTGTTGCCGCCGCAATGGCCGTTGGCCGCGTCATCGCGAACGAAGTGACGCCCTCACCCTATGAGAGCCGAGAAGGCGGATTCCTCTTCATCTAAAGGAGCAAGACCATGCACGAAGTCAGCATCACCGGATTGAACCGAGTTTCACAGCCGAAGCCGAACAAGGGCGGGAACACCATCCTGGCGTTCTTTGATTGCCAGGCGAACGGATTGGCGTTGGCCGGATGCGCCTTCGTGCGCACCGCCCGCCAAGGTCTCACGGTATGGCCGCCAAAGCTCGAAGGGACGGATGCGGCCCGCCGAAGCGTCGGCATCACCGACGAGCATCTTCGCAAGCTGATGGTCCGCCAGGCACAAGAGGTTTACCGCGCCCTCGGCGGCACCGATGGCGAGTGGATCAAGACTTGGGATGAAGAGAAGTCGGATCAGGCCGACGAAGGGAACGGGCTTCGCCGCTTCCTTTCGAATGGCGCGGAATAGCAGGAATTTTCCGCCGCCCGCTTCCTATGTGCTTCCTGAGCCGCTGAAGAGCTATTGGAGAAGGCGGCTAAAGCCTTGATTTAGTTGGCGGACCCGAAAGGATTCGAACCTTCGGCCTCTGCCTTCGGAGGGCAGCGCTCTATCCAGCTGAGCTACGGGTCCGTGCCAAAGAGGCGCGGACAATAGCCGATGCCATGGCGGCGGGCAACCCTGCTAAATCGATTCCCCAGACGGTGGACAGCAGGATAGGCTGCGCTAATATCCGCCCGCGCGTTTGGAGATTTGAACCATGGCGATCGAAGCGCCCGAAACCCAGAAGGTCGACAGCCCCATCGTTGCCTGCGACGGCGGCGAGGGTGCCCTGGGCCATCCCCGTGTCTACCTGAACATGGAAAGCCGGGGCGAGATCCAGTGCCCCTATTGCGGCAAGCTCTATATCCTGGAGGAAGGGGCTCACGCCCATGCCCACTGAGGCGGGGGGGGCCGGCGATCATCTCTATCTGGTCGATGGCTCGGGCTATATTTTCCGGGCCTATCACGCGCTGCCGCCGCTGACCCGGGCGGACGGCACGCCGGTCAATGCCGTTCTCGGCTTTTCCAATATTCTCGCGCGCTTCCTGTCCGATCTCGACAGCGGCGACCGGCCGACCCATCTCGCCGTCGTCTTCGATGCCGGGCGGACCACCTTCCGCAACGAAATCTATCCCGACTACAAGGCCCACCGCCCGCCGGCGCCCGAGGACCTGGTGCCGCAATTCGCCCTGATCCGCGAGGCGACTCACGCCTTCAACGTCGCCGCCATCGAGGTCGAGGGCTTCGAGGCCGACGACGTCATCGCCACGCTGGCCGTCGAAGCCCGCCGCCGGGGCGTGCGCTGCACCGTCGTCTCTTCCGACAAGGACCTGATGCAATTGGTCGGCGGCCCCGTCGACATGCTGGACCCGGTGAAGATCCGCCGCATCGGCCCAGACGAGGTGGTGGAGAAATTCGGCGTCCCGCCGGAGAAAGTGGTCGACGTCCAATCCCTGATGGGCGATTCGGTCGACAATGTCCCGGGCGTGCCCGGCATCGGCCAGAAGACCGCCGCCGAACTGATCAACCTCTACGGCGATCTCGACACGCTGCTCGCCCGGGCCGGCGAGATCAAGCAGCCGAAGCGCCGCGAAAACCTGCAGACCCACGCCGATCTCGCCCGCGTCAGCCGCGAACTGGTGCGCCTGAAGGCCGACGTGCCCCTGCCCCTCGGCTTCGACGACCTGAAGGTCCGCCCGCTGGACGGCGCCCTGCTGCTGCCCTTCCTCGAACAGAACGACTTCAAGAGCCTGCGCAGCAAGCTGGGCGGCCGCGTCACCTCGGCCCTGGCCGGGGCCGCCAACCGGGCCGCCGATGCCGCCGCCGGACCGCCCCCCGCCCCCGCCCCGGAAACCCCCGGGACGGCCGATTATGTCACGGTCACCGACGAGGCGGCGCTGGCCGCCTGGATCGCCCGGGCCCGGGCCGCCGGCACCGTCGCCTTCGACACCGAGACCACCTCGCTCGACGCCATGCAGGCGGAACTGGTCGGCTTCTCGCTGGCGATCGAGGCCGGCCGGGCCGCCTATGTGCCGCTGCGCCACCGCCCGCGCGGCGGCCTGGCGCTGGACGGCGACGTGCCGGCGCAGATCCCCTTCGAGCGCGCCCTGGACCTGCTGCGCCCCCTGCTGGCGGCGGACGACGTGCTGAAGATCGGCCAGAACCTGAAGTACGACATGCTGGTCCTGCGGAAATACGGCATCGCCATCGCCCCGCTGGACGACACCATGCTGATCTCCTATGCGCTCGAAGGCGGCGCCCATGGCCACGGCATGGACGAATTGGCCGGCCTTCACCTCGGCCACGAGACGGTGAAATACGATGCCGTCACCGGCACCGGCAAAGACCGCATCGGCTTCGACGAGGTTTCGATCGCGGACGCCACCCGTTACGCGGCGGAAGATGCGGACGTCACCCTCCGCCTGCACGCGGCGCTGAAACCCCGCCTGTTCCGCGAGCGCGTGGCCACGGTCTATGAGACGCTGGAACGCCCCCTGCCCCAGGTCCTGATCGAAATGGAGGCGGCAGGCATCCTGGTCGACCGCGCCGAGCTGGCCCGCCTGTCCGGCGATTTCGCCCACCGCATGAGCGAGATGGAGGGCGAGATCCACGCCCTGGCCGGGCGCAGCTTCAATGTCGGCAGCCCCAAGCAATTGGGCGAGATCCTGTTCGACGAAATGAAACTGCCCGGCGGCAAGCGCATGAAGACCGGGGCCTGGGGCACCGGTGCCGACGTGCTGGAAGACCTGGCCGACCAGGGCCACGAACTGCCGCGCAAGATCCTGGACTGGCGCCAGCTCGCCAAGCTGAAGTCGACCTATACCGACGCCCTGCAAGGCCAGATCAACCCGGCGACCGGGCGGGTGCACACATCCTATGCCCTGGCCTCGACCTCGACCGGGCGGCTGTCGTCGACGGACCCGAACCTCCAGAACATCCCGATCCGCACCGAGGAGGGGCGCAAGATCCGCCGCGCCTTCGTCGCCGCGCCGGGCCATGTGCTGATGTCCGCAGACTACAGCCAGATCGAATTGCGCCTGCTCGCCCATATCGCCGGGATCGACAGCCTGAAGGCGGCCTTCGCCAGGGGCATGGACATTCACGCCATGACCGCGTCCGAGGTCTTCGGCCTGCCGGTCGAGGGCATGGACCCGATGGTCCGGCGCCGCGCCAAGGCGATCAACTTCGGCATCATCTACGGCATTTCCGCCTTCGGTCTCGCCAACCAGCTGGGTATCCCGCAGGGCGAGGCCAGCGCCTATATCAAGCGCTACTTCGAGCGTTTCCCCGGTATCCGCGCCTATATGGAGGCGACCAAGGAAACCGCGCACCGCCAGGGCTTCGTCACCACCGTGTTCGGGCGGAAGTGCCATGTCCCCGGCATCAACGACAAGTCGGCGGCGCGCCGCGCCTTCATGGAACGCGCCGCGATCAACGCACCGATCCAGGGTTCCGCCGCCGACATCATGCGCCGGGCCATGATCCGCATGCCCGCCGCCCTGAAGGCCGCCGGCCTGAAGGCGAAAATGCTGCTCCAAGTCCACGACGAACTGGTGTTCGAAGTGCCCGAGGACGAGGTCGAGGCCACCCGCCCCGTGGTCATCAAGGTGATGGAGGGCGCGGCCCTGCCCGCCGTCGACATTTCCGTGCCCCTGGTGGTCGAGGCCGGCACCGGCCGCTCCTGGGCCGAGGCGCACTGAAGCCCCTGGCGAGAGAATTCGGAACGGCCTAGCCTTCGATCAACAAGAATGATCGAGGGGAGGCCGCGATGGCCGCACATTACCGCGCCTGCCACCTGTGCGAGGCGATCTGCGGGCTGGAAATCACCACCGAAGACGGCCGGATCGCCACCGTCCGGGGCGACAAGGCCGATGTTCTGTCGCGCGGGCACATCTGCCCGAAGGGCGTGGCGCTGAAGGACCTGCACGAGGACCCGGACCGCCTGCGCCACCCGGTGAAGCGCCATGGCCGCGATTTCGTCGAGATCACCTGGGACGAAGCCTTCGAGACGGTGGGCGAGCGGCTGGCCGCCATCGGCCGCGACCATGGCGGCGATGCCGTCGCCGCCTATTTCGGCAATCCTTCCGTCCATTCCGTCGGCATGCTGGCCAATATCGGCCAGGTGGTGCGGCAGCTCAAAACCCGCTCGGTCTTTTCCGCCACATCGGTCGATCAATTGCCGCATCAATTGATGGCCCTATGGATGTTCGGCCACCAGAACTACCTGTTCGTGCCCGACATCGACCGCACCGACCTGATGCTGGTGTTCGGCGCCAATCCCATGGCCTCGAACGGCAGCATCATGACCGTGCCGGATTTTCCCGGCCGGCTGGCCGCCCTGAAGGCGCGGGGCGGGCGCATGGTGGTGGTCGACCCGCGCCGCACCGAAACCGCCCGCGTCGCCAGCGAACATCATTTCATCCGCCCGGGCAGCGATGCCCTGGTGCTGCTCGCCATGGTGCAGGTCCTGCTGGCCGAGGGGCTGGCGCGGCCCGGCGCGCTTGCGGATCTCCTGGCCGGTCTCGACCGCCTGGCCGCCGTGCTTGCCCCCTTCACGCCCGAACGGGCGGCGGCGGTCAGCGGCCTGCCGGCGGAAACCATCCGCGCCCTGGCCCGCGCGCTTGCGGCAGCACCCCGGGCCGCCGTCTACGGCCGCATGGGCACCTCGACCCAGGCGTTCGGCACCCTGTGCCAATGGGCGATCCAGTTGCTGAACATCCTGACCGGCAATTTCGACCGCGAGGGCGGCACGCTGCTGCCCCATCCCGCCCTCCCGGCCGGCTTTGCGCCGCGGGCCGCGGGCGGTTTCGACCGCTGGCGCAGCCGGGTGCGGCACTTGCCGGAATTCGCCGCCAATTTCCCCGTCTCCACCCTTGCCGACGAGATCGAGACCGCGGGCCCCGGCCAGATCCGCGCCCTGCTGACCATCGCCGGCAATCCCGTATCCTCCACCCCGAACGGCCGGCGCCTGGATGCCGCCCTTGCCGGCCTCGACTTCATGGCCGCGGTCGATTTCTATGTGAACGAGACGACACGGCATGCCCATGTCATCCTGCCGCCGTGTTCCCCCCTCGAACGGGGCCATTATGATCTCGCCCTGCTGCCGCTTGCGGTCCGCAACGTCACGCGCTGGAGCGATCCCCTGTTCGACAAGCCGGCGGACGCCCGCCACGACTGGGAAATCTTCGCCGGCATCGCCGCCGCCCATGCCAAGGCAAGTGGCGGCACGCCGGTCAACATCCTGCCGCCGGAACTGATGATCGACCTGGGCCTGCAAGCCGGCCCCTATCCGGGCCTGAGCCTGGATGCCTTGCGCGCGGCGCCCCATGGCATCGATCTCGGGCCGCTGCGCCCCTCGATCCGGGAACGGCTGCTCACCGCCAGCGGCAGGATCGAACTGCTGCCCCCGGGCTGCCTCGCCGACCTGCCGCGCCTTGCGGCGCTGGCGCCGGCCGGCGACGGCCTGCTGCTGATCGGCCGGCGCCACGTCCGTTCCAACAATTCCTGGATGCACAACAGCGGCCGGCTGGTGAAGGGCCCGGTGCGCCACCGCCTGCAGATGCACCCCGCCGACATGGAACGGCGCCAGATCCGCGACGGCGCCGCCGTCACCGTGCAGAGCCGCACCGCCGCCCTGCGCGTCGAAGTCGAGGCGACGGAGGACGTCATGCCGGGCGTCGTCTGCCTGCCCCACGGTTGGGGCCAGGCGACGCGGGACGGGGTCCGTCTCGCCGTCGCCAATGCCGCGGGCGGCATTTCCTTCAACGACCTGAGCGACGAACTGGCGCTGGACGCCGCCTCGGGCAATGCGGTGCTGAACGGCCTGCCGGTCGAGGTGCGGCCCTGCCCCTGATCGCTCAGTCCAGGCCGTCGGCGGTGCGCACCAGCTGCACGAATTCGGCGCGGTAACCGTCCGGATCCCGCCCGCGCGCCCCTTGCCCGAGGTCGGCGATCGCCGACCAGGGCATGTCGGACAGGTGGCGGCTGCCCGCCAGCTTCTGGCCAAAGGCGGCGACGGCGACCTGGAAACGTTGGTCGTCGCCTGCCGCCGACAGGCTGGCCAGCGCATCACGGTCGGTTACCGGCCGTTCGATCAGGCGGCTGCTGCCCTCGCCCGGCAGCTTGTAGCGGATGCGCAGGAAAGCGATCTCCCCGCCGCGGTCCGGCGCCGGCGCCGCTTCCGTGCCGTAGCGCAAGGGGTCGATATGGCCGGGCGTGCCCGCCGGCGTAATCTCGTAGATCGCGGTCACCGTCCGGCCCGAGCCGACGTCGCCGGCATCGACCTTGTCGTCGTTGAAATCCTCGCGCCGGAGGGCCCGGGTCTCATAGCCGATCAGGCGGTATTCGCCGACCCGGGCGGGATTGAACTCGACCTGGAACTTCACGTCGTCCGCCACCGGCAGCAAGGTCGAGGCCGCCTCCTCGCGCAACACCTTGCGTCCCTCGAGAGCAGTGTCGATATAGGCGGCATTGCCGTTGCCGGCCTGGGCGATCGCCTGCATCAGCCGGTCGTTCAGGTTGCCGGCGCCGACCCCGAGGACGGAGAGATAGATGCCGTTCCGGCGCTGTTCCTTGACCAGTTGTTCCAATTCGCGCGGGCTGCTGCGGCCGACGTTGAAGTCGCCGTCGGTCGCCAGGATGATGCGGTTGACGCCGTCCTTGTCGTAATGGCGCCGGGCCAGGGCATAGGCTTCGTCCATGCCCGCCGCCCCCGCGGTCGAGCCGCCGGCGCCGAGCGCGCGGATGGCCGCGACGATCTTGTCGCGCTCGCGGCCGGCGGTCGGCGGCAGCACGGTCTCGACCCCGCCGGCATAGGTGACGATGGCGATGCGGTCCTCGGCCCGCAGGTCGCGGACGAAATCGATGAAGCTGGCCTTGACCAGGTCCAGCCGGTCGGCGCCGGCCATGGACCCCGAAACATCGACCAGAAGCACGAGGTTGAGCGGCGGCCGCCCCGCGCCGTCGATATCCATGGCATGGACGGAGACGGTCATCAATTGCGCCGCCGCATTCCAGGGGGCCGGCATCACCGCCACCCGGGTGGTGAAGGGCTGGCGCCGGTCCGCCGCCTCGGGCATGTCGTAGGGGAAATAATTGATCATCTCCTCGACCCGGACCGCGCCTTCGGGCGGCAGCGTGCCCTCCCGCAGGAAGCGCCGGGCGATGGCATAGGACGCGGTATCGACGTCGGACGAGAAGGTCGAGACCGGCTCTTCCGCCGCCCGCTTCACCGGATTGGCTTCGGCATCGGTGAAGCGGTCCGCGCTCGGCGGCGGCGGCATCGGGGCCGGCATCGCCCGCGCCTCCATGGCGATGGCGGGGCGCGCGGCGGTCGGGGCCGGCGGGGGAACCTCGGGGGTGGCGGTTTCGCTCGGCGTCGGTTCGATCGCGGCCGGCTTGGCCGCTCCGTCTGACGAGGAAACCGCCGCCTCGTTACAGCCGGCCAGCGCGCCGGCCAGCGCCAGCGGCGCCGAAAGGATAAGCCGGGACCGATCACGCCGGCGATCGTGCCGCGCCATGGATGTCATCAAGGTTTCCCCCTGTTCGAGAACCCTTGCAGATTTCAGGCGGATTGCGGCGCGCTCGGGCGTGAATTATGGCGCACGGGTGGCACCGGTCGTTCGGGCATCGATGTTGCCGCCGTGCAACGGCTTCACGGCCAGGACGACCAGGGCGAACAGCATCAGCAGGGGCACCACCGGCATGCCCGCCAGCCCGAGCAGCAAGCCCGCGATCGGCAGCGACCACAGGATCGCCGGCACCTTGAGCGTTACGGCCCGGGCCGGCAGGCCGCCACCCGCGGCCAGCAGGAGGACCAGGGCGCCGGAAACCGTGGCCAGATCGTAGACATGCAGATAGGGCGTGGCGAAAGCCCCCGCCAGGGCCGCAACCAGAATGTCGCCGGGCGCCGGCCGGCGCGGCCAGCCGCGCCCGCGCAGATGCAGCACGAGCAGCGCCAGCGCCAGCACGGCGGCCAGCCCCTGCGCCATATAGGCCGCCGCCACCCCGCCGCCGAGATCCCGGAAGGCCATGAAGACGGTGGGCTTCATCGCCTGGGCGAGGCCGACGCCCCATTCGAGGAAATCGCGCTGCGCCGGCATGGCCCCGGCCAGGAAGCCGGTCCAGACCGCCGGTCCCCAAAGAAGCACCGGCAGAACGCAGAGCACGACGACGGTGACAGCCGCCGCCGCGATCGCCCGCCCCTGCCGGCCGGCCAGAAGCACGACGGGCAGCGGCAGCGCGATCACCGGCTTCACGATCAGCAGGCCGATGCAAAGGCCCGCCAGCACCGGATGGCGCGGCACCAGGCGAAGCCCGGCGATGAAGAGCGCGGCGCAGAACAGGCCGGTCTGCCCCATGGCCATATTGATCAGGGTGGGGACGGCGACGGCCGCCAGCGCCACCGTCTGACCGCGCCAGCGGGGCGCGGCAACGGCGGCGACGAAGGCGAAGGTGGACAATGCGGTCCAAAGCGCGAGCGCCAGCCCATAGGGCAGCCGCCCGATCAGCCCGAGCCCGAGCAGCGCCGGCGGCGGATAGGCGAAAAGATGCATCCCCGCCTCCGGCCCGAGCGCGGCGCGAACCGCATGATGAAACGCCTCGACGTCATAGACGATGTCGAGCCGCCCCTCGGCGACCAGCCGGCCCGCGGTCCAGAAGATATAGAAGTCCCGGCCGAAGACCTGGCCGCGACTGAAGTCCTGGCCGAGGAACGGCCATTGGTCGAAAAGGATGAAGACCGCGACGCAGGGAAAGAATACCCGGGCCGCCCAGGTCAACTGGCGCCGGAGCGCCCCCGCTTCATCTTCCGCCATGCCCGGCCCCGGTTGTGCGCGCCCATATGAAAAAGGGGCCGTGGTTGCCCACGGCCCCGTCTTCACAACCCGTCTGCGGCTCAGGCGGCCTTGGGGGCCGCCGACTTGATGGCGTCGTCGACATGGGCTTCGAACTGGGCGAAGTTGTCGATGAAGAGCTGCACGAGGTGCTTCGCCTTGGCGTCATAGGCGGCCTTGTCGGCCCAGGTCTGGCGCGGGTCCAGGATTTCGGTCGGCACGCCGGGGACGGCCACCGGCACGTCGAAGCCGAAGTTCGGGTCCTTGCGGAACTGGACCTGGTTCAGCGAACCGTCGAGGGCGGCGCGCAGCAGGGCGCGGGTCACCTTGATCGGCATGCGCTGGCCGACGCCGAACACGCCGCCGGTCCAGCCGGTGTTGACCAGCCAGCACGAGACGCCGTGCTTCGCGATCTTGTCCTTCAGGATATTGCCGTAGACCGTCGGGTGACGGGGCATGAAGGGGGCGCCGAAGCAGGTCGAGAACGTCGCCTGCGGCTCCTTGCCGAGGCCCTTCTCGGTGCCGGCGACCTTGGCGGTGTAGCCGGACAGGAAGTGGTACATGGCCTCTTCCGGCGACAGGCGCGAGATCGGGGGCAGCACGCCGAAGGCATCCGCCGTCAGCATGATGATGTTCTTCGGATGGCCGGCAACGCCCGTGGTCAGCGCATTGGCGATGAAGTCGAGCGGATAGGCGCCGCGCGAATTTTCCGCCAGGGTGGCGTCGTCGAGGTCCAGCTTGCGGGTTTCCGGGTCGATCACGACGTTTTCGAGCACGGTGCCGAAACGCTTGGTGGTCGAGAAGATTTCCGGCTCGGCGGTTTCCGACAGGCGGATCATCTTGGCGTAGCAGCCGCCTTCGATGTTGAACACGCCGTCGTCCGACCAGCCGTGCTCGTCGTCACCGATCAGCGGGCGCTCCGGATCGGCGGACAGCGTGGTCTTGCCGGTGCCCGAGAGGCCGAAGAAGATGGCCGAATCGCCGTCCTTGCCGACATTGATCGAGCAGTGCATGGGCATCACGCCCTTCACCGGCAGCAGGTAGTTCAGGATGGTGAAGACCGACTTCTTCATTTCGCCGGCATAGGAGGTGCCGCCGATGACGATGGTCTTCGCCGCGAAATCGACGACGATGAAGGTCTCGGACCTTGTGCCGTCGGCGGCCGGATCGGCCAGCAGGTTCGGGCAGTCGATGATGGTGAATTCGGGCTGGAAGTCCGCCAGGTCCTCGGTCGCGGGGCGGACCAGGAGGTTGCGGATGAACAGCGAATGCCAGGCATATTCCGTGACCACGCGCACCTTCACGCGGTTGGCCGCATCGGCGCCGCCGTAAAGATCCTGCACGAAGACTTCCTTGTTCTGCAGGTAGGCGCGGACCTTTTCGCGGAGTGCTGCGGCCTTTTCCGGGGCGATGGCCGCGTTGGACTTGCCCCACCACACGTTGTCGGCGGTGGTTTCGTCCTTCACGGTGAACTTGTCGCTCGCGGAGCGGCCGGTGTGCTGGCCGGTCTTGACCACCAGCGGACCACCTTCGGCGACAACGCCTTCCTGGCGACGGATCGCTTCTTCATAGAGGGCCGGCGCGCCGAGGTTCCAATAGGCGGCGGAAACGTTCCGGATGCCCTGAAGATCGAGGCCGTGTCGCGAAATATGGGTGCCGATCTGGCGCAATGTACTTCTCCGCGAAGTGTCGGCGCGGGATGAAGATCCCGCTCGGGGGTTGGCTGCAGACGGGATAGAAACTCTCGCCGTCGATTTTTGTTGCGTGACGCGCGGAAAATAGGCTTCTGCCCGAACGCACGCAACGGGGGACTTGGTCGAATCCTGGGGTGAATCCCGCCTATTCCGATGCGAGACGCGCCGCCTTGACGCGTTCGACCAGCCGATTTCGCGCCTCGATAGCATTTGAAACCGGTTCAGGGAAGATAAGACGTGCGCGGGTCGCCGCCCCCGCGATCAGGTCGCAGCCTTCGGGATCGATGCCGGACAGGCGCCAGTCCGCCGCCGGCAGCCGCAGCAGTTTCTCGGCATAGAGGGCGATGGCATCCGCATGGTCGTCGTTCATATGGGCCACGATGCCGGGCTCGCTTGCCGCCAGCTCGCCGGTCGCCTTGGTGTCGAACAGGAAATCCGCCGACTCGATCCAATGGATGCGGCCGAAGCCCGCCACCAGATGGACGCGGTCCACCGCCATGCGCCAGAGCGCGAAATCCGGAAAATCGCGGTACATCTCCGCCTCGGGATGGCGGGCGATGAAGCGGGCCTTCAGGCCCTCGTCCGCCACTTTCTCCAGCCGCCCGACGACCGAGGCCCGCGCCCCGGTAAGGCGCGCCTCGAGGCCGGCGGTGCCGTCGAACAGCAGGCAGGCGGCGCCGTCCGCCTCCAGCGCCCTGGTATGTTCGGCCAGGCGCGAGATGAACAGCAGGGGCTGCCCGCCGTGATCGCAGGCGGTCAGCACCAGCGAGGCATAGGGCAGGCCCTCGGGCGGCAGGCGCACGGCCAGCGCCGCCGTCTCGGCCCGCCGCACCAGATCGCGGGCTTTCGCACCCGGCGAAGAGTCAGAAGTCGTCACGGCTTTTCCTTCCGGCAAGACAACGGTCGCATACGTGCCCTGGAGCCTAGAGCCCAGGGCATGGCGCGGGTCAAGACCACAAAGCCGGCCATTTCTATTGAAAAGAATTATCAATGAGAGCACTTTTTTAGAGATATGAAATTTAACGATCAACCATGAGAAGATTTTTATGAAGAAAATCGCCCTGTGTTGGTGCCTTTCGTTATCAGCAGCCCTCTCCGCTTGCGCCGGGGCTCCATCTGCCGTGCCCCTTGCGCCATCGACGGTCCGCCCCCCTCCTCGGCTGGAAGACACCGCCCTAAAGCCGCAGGTCTCGGGCGAGGCGTTGGTCCCAGGCCCCCGGGCGACCCCGGCCGAGGTCCCCTGGCAGCGGCCGACCCGGTTCATCTCCCTGCTTTCCACCCCCCAACCCAGCCCGAAGCCGCCGGTCTTCAACGACTATTATGTGCGGCTCATCATCTCACCGGAGGATTGTCCCGCCAGTTCGAACAAATGCCCGGATGGTACCGGTACGCTCGACCGTGATTATGAGGGCGAGCGCAGGGACGCCCTCCGCCGCTTGTTCGTCGGTCGCAGTTGGTCGGTCAACACATCGGTCGAGGTCAAGGTGCCGAGCCGTGAACTGGATCTGAAGCTGCCGCTTCTGGTCTGGAGCCATGACAGCAATTCCACGGTCGGCGAGGTCTGGCTGACGGAGACCAGCGGCAACCGGCTGACCAACGGCTATTTCCTGGCTTCCAGCGACATGTCCATCCAGGTCTCCATCATACAGTCGCAGAACAGCAAGACCTCGACAGAGGCCGTGCGCACCGCCGTCAATGCCGCCCGCACCATTCTGGAAATCGCCGATCCCGGCGTAAAAGCGATCACCATTCTCAGCAACCAGAAGCTCAACCAAGCATCGAGCGCGGTCGACCGGACGATCGGGCAATTGTTTTCCTCCGCCCTTGAGGAACGCCTGACCGAGGCTTTCACCATCGGCCGATTCTTCGAGGCCGGCAAACTGTCCTTCGAGTCCGGCGTGCCGACCAATGAATGGCGAAACCTCAACACTTACGCGGCCTTCGGCCAATGGCGCTTCGAACTGTCGGCGCCGAAGCCGTCGATTTTCTCGCCGGTCACCGTCTGCCTGACCTCGAAGCCGGAAGAGGGGCTCCCGGCCTGCAAACTGCCGGATGCGGCCAAGGCCGAAGTACTGGAGGGCATCGATCCCCATGCTGTGCTCGCCTTCAAGATCAGCGCCGACAAGACCATCGGGCAATTTCTGGCCGAGACATCCTGGTACAAATCACTGACGCCGATGATGTCGTCGACGGATGCGACGACCAAGCGCGCAACCTTGAACAATATCTGCTCCGCCACGCTGGACGAATTGGCGAAACTGCCGCTGTCGCCGCTCGACGGGCAGATCGTGCTGAAATCGCTTATCGACACCACAGCTCTTTTGAAGACGTCGGATTCGAACTCGGAGAGTCCGGCCTGCGCAAGCGCCAAGGCGCTGGCCTTCGGCAGAACCGACCCCAATCCAGCAATCGAAATCAAAGGGGCTGACAAGATTGCCCAATGATTGCCAAAATTCCCCGTCAGGACGAAAGCCATCGTCTGAACGGCAGGAACCATGTCGAAGCACACGCCCAAGATCGCGCTGGTCGATGACGACCGGAACATCCTGACCTCCGTCTCCATCGGCCTCGAGGCCGAGGGCTTCTCGGTCGAGACCTTCACCGACGGGGCCGCCGCGCTGGCCTCCTTCGGCCGCTCGCCGCCCGACCTGGCCGTGCTCGACATCAAGATGCCGCGCATGGACGGGATGGAGGTGCTGCGCCGCCTGCGCCAGGCATCCAGCCTGCCGGTGATCTTCCTGACCTCGAAGGACGACGAGCTGGACGAAGTCCTCGGCCTTCGCATGGGGGCGGACGACTATATCCGCAAGCCCTTCTCCCAGCGCCTGCTGATCGAGCGGATCAAGTCCCTGCTGCGCCGGGCGGAAGCCGCGGCCGAGGGCGACGGCGCCCGCCCCGAACCCCTGATGGTGCGGGGCCGCCTGACCCTGGATCCCCTGCGCCACGCCTGCACCTGGGACGGCCAGCCGGTGACCCTGACCGTGACCGAATTCCTGATCCTGCAGGCGCTGGCCCAGCGCCCCGGCCATGTGAAGAGCCGGGACCAGCTGATGGACGCCGCCTATGACGATCAGGTCTATGTCGACGACCGCACGATCGACAGCCACATCAAGCGCCTGCGCAAGAAGTTCAAATCCGCCGATGCGGATTTCGCCTCGATCGAGACGCTCTACGGCATCGGCTACAAGTTCGACGAAAGCTGACCTTGGCCGCCGCCGCAGAGCATAGGCCCGCCGCCCGCCGCCGGCCGCGCGGGCGGGGGCCCTTTTCCTCGCTCACCCGCCGCATCCTGGCGGTCAATGTCGTCGCCCTCGGGGTTCTCGTCGGCGGCGTGCTCTATCTCGACCAGTTCCGGGCGAGCCTCGTTACCCAGCGCGGCGAATCGCTGCAATCCCAGGGCGAGATCATCGCCGGCGCCCTCGGCCTTGCCGCCTCCTCGGGGCCGGAGGCGGTCGATCTCGACATCGAGCCGGCCCGCGCCCTGCTCTGGCGCCTGACCGATGCGACCGCGACCCGGGCCCGCCTGTTCAACAATGCCGGGCGGCTGGTCGCCGATACCAACGACCTGCGCCCAGACGCCCAGGTCAGCCGGGTGGAACTGCCGCCGCCGGACGAGGGCCCGGGCGTGGTCGAATTCCTTTACGACGTGATCGAGCCGCTGCTGCCCGCCGCGCGCTCCCGCCCGATCTATACCGACTATCCGCTGCAATCCGCCCGCGACTATCCGGAGGCCGCCGCCGCCCTGTCCGGCATTTCCAGCATGGTCGAGCGCATGACGGCGGACGGCACGCCCCATATTTCGGTGGCGATCCCGGTCACCCGCTTCCGCAAGGTGCTGGGCGCCCTCGTCCTCTCGGTCGAGGCGCGGGATATCGATCAGGCCATCCGCTCGGAACGGCTGGCCATTCTCGAAGTCTTCGGCGTCGCCCTTTTCGTCACCGTGCTGATGTCGATCTTTCTCGCCAGCACCATCGCCCGGCCGGTGCACCGCTTGGCCGAGGCGGCGGAACTGGTGAAGGCCGGGCGCGGCCGGCGCATCGCCATTCCCGACTTCAGCCGCCGCCGCGACGAGATCGGCGACCTGTCCGTCGCGCTTCAGGCGATGACCGATGCGCTCTATGCCCGGCTCGACGCGATCGAATCCTTCGCCGCCGACGTCGCCCACGAATTGAAGAATCCCCTGTCCTCGCTGCGCAGCGCGATCGAGACCTGGAGCCGGACCAACAATCCCGATGCCCGCCGCCGCCTGGCCGAAATCATCGAGATCGACGTCCGGCGCCTGGACAAGCTGATCTCGGAAATTTCCGACGCCTCGCGCCTCGATGCGGAAATGGCCCGGGACGAGCGCCGGCCGATCCCCCTCGACGGGCTTCTGGCCGGGCTGGTCGCCGCCTATGCCGGGCTGGAGCGCGACGGCTGGCCCCGCTTCGCCCTGACGGTGGCGCCGGAGGCGAAGGGCCTGACCGTCGCCGGTCTCGGCGAGAATCTGGGCCGGGTGTTCCGCAACCTGATCGACAATGCCATTTCCTTCTCGCCGCCGGGGACCTGCGTCGCCCTGGCCCTGGAGCGCGACGGCAGCCAGCTGGTCGCCCGGGTCGAGGACGAGGGCCCCGGCATTCCCGAGGAAGCCCTGGGCCGGATCTTCGAGCGTTTCTATACCGAACGGCCGAACGAGCAGGTGGGCAGCCATTCCGGCCTCGGCCTTGCCATCGTGCGCCAGATCGTCGAAGGCCACGACGGCACGATCGAGGCCAGCAACCGCCGCGACCCGGACCAGGGCAATGGGGTGCTGGGCGCCTGTTTCACCGTGCGCCTGCCCGTCGCCGGCGGATCGGCCGGCCGGCGGCGCCCGGGCCGACCTGTAGCCCCGGTCGTCGATTGACGGCCGGGGGCGGCCGGCGCACCTTGGCGCCATGTCGCCCCCCCACCCCTTCCTGTTGCATGGCACCTGCGTTGCCCTCGGTCCCCACGGCGTGCTGCTGCGCGGCCCTTCGGGGGCGGGGAAATCCGATCTGGCGCTGCGCCTGATCGACCGGGGCGCCCGCCTCGTCGCCGACGATCAGGTCCGCCTCAGGGCGGAGGCCGGGACCCTGATCGCCACGGCCCCCGACAATCTGCGCGGCCTGATCGAGGTGCGGGGGCTCGGCATCGTCGCCCTGGGGCAGGGCTGCCCGTCCGTCCCGCTCCGCCTCGTGGTCGATCTGGCGCCGCCTGCGGCGATCGCCCGCCTGCCCGAAGCGGCGACGGCGACGATCGCCGACATGATCCTGTCACGGATCGCGCTTACCCCTTTCGAGGCTTCCGCCCCCCTGAAGGTCGAACTGGCCCTGCGCGCCGCGACCGGGGACCTTAAGGTGACACGATGACCGCTTCCGCCGACCGCCTGCCCGTGGTGCTGCTCACCGGTCTTTCCGGCGCCGGCAAGTCGACGTCCATGAAGGCGCTCGAAGACCTCGGCTACGAGACCATCGACAATCTGCCCCTGGCCTTCCTCGGCGCCCTGCTGTCGCCCGAATCGGACCACCCGGCCCGGGGCGTCGCCATCAATGTCGACATCCGCAGCCGCGGCTTCAACACCGAGCAATTCCTGCGCCGGGTCGATTCGCTGCGCGGGCGCCCGGATCTCGACCTGCAATTGCTGTTCGTCGACTGCGCCGAGGGCGTGCTCGCCCAGCGCTATACCGAGACCCGCCGCCGCCACCCGATGGCGGAGGACCGCCCGGTCACCGACGGCATCGCCCTCGAACAGCGCCTGATGTTCCCCGTGCGCGACGAGGCGGACGAGGTGATCGACACCACCCTGCTGTCGACCAACGACCTGAAGCGCCTGATCGCCGGCCTGTTCCCGCTCGACGAATTCGCCGGGCTGACGGTCACCGTCATGTCCTTCTCGTTCAAGAAAGGCCTGCCGCGCGAGGCCGATCTCGTCTTCGACGTCCGCTTCCTGGCCAATCCGCACTGGGTGCCGGACCTGCGCCCGGGTACCGGCCGCGACCCGGAAGTGGCCGCCCATGTCGCCGCCGACCCGGCCTTCCCCGAGTTCGACGCGCATGTGACAGGCATGCTGACCTTTCTCGTCCCGCTCTACCGGCGCGAGGGCAAATCCTACCTGACCATCGCCTTCGGCTGCACCGGCGGGCGCCATCGGTCGGTCTTTATGGCGGAACGTGTCGGCGGGGTCTTGCGCGAAGGCGGCCATCGCGTCACCGTCATACACCGCGATACAGTGTTCGCTTGAGGGTGACTTGTCGAATGGAGCCATGATCGGCCTTGTCTTGGTGACCCACGGTCGCCTGGCCGAAGAGTTCATAGCGGCGACGGAACACGTCGTCGGTCCGCAACAGGCGATGCGCGCGATCTGCATCGGCGCCGACGACGATATGGAGCAGCGCCGCAGCGACATCGTCGATGCGGTCGCCGCCGTCGATCGCGGCAAGGGGGTGATCATCCTGACCGACATGTTCGGCGGCACCCCCTCCAACCTGGCCATTTCCGCCATGGAGCGGCCGGGGATCGAGGTCGTCGCCGGCGTCAACCTGCCCATGCTGATCAAGCTGGCCAGCGTGCGCGGCAAGGTCAGCCTGGCCGAGGCGATCAATGCGGCGCAGGAGGCGGGGCGGAAATACATCTCCGTCGCCTCGGCCCTTCTCGCCAGCGAGCAGGGCTGACGTGGCCGCTGCGGAGGGCGGGGCGGGCCCGGTCCGCCACCTGAAGATCTGCAACCGGCGCGGCCTGCATGCGCGGGCGGCGGCCAAATTCGTCTCGACCGCCAGCCGCTTCGATGCCGAGGTGAAGGTGACCAAGGACGGCACCACGGTTACCGGCACCTCGATCATGGGGCTGATGATGCTGGCTGCCGCGATCGGCACCACCATCGAGGTGACGGCAAGCGGGCGCGAGGCCGCCCAGGCCCTGGACGCCCTTGGCGAATTGATCGCCAACCGCTTCAACGAAGACGAATAGGGAAACCATGCCGAGCAGCGCCTATGACGCCGTCCTGTGGGATTTCGGCGGCGTCATCCTGACCTCGCCCTTCGAGGCGTTCAACGAGCTCGAAGCCGCGCGCGGCCTGCCCCGCGATTCGATCCGGCGCATCAATGCCCGGAACCCGGACGGCAATGCCTGGGCCCGTTTCGAGCGCTCGGAAATCGATCTCGATGGTTTCGACGCCGCCTTCGCCGCGGAAGCGGCGGCGCAGGGCCTGGAACTCCGCGGGCGCGACGTCGTCGCCGTCATCCACGGCCGCATCCGGCCCGAGATGGTGGAGGCGCTGCGCCGGGTGAAGCGGCACTACAAGACCGCCTGCCTGACCAACAATGTGAACGACCTCGGCGCCGGCCCCGCCTATGCGGCGGCGGTGGGCGCGGTCATGGCCGAATTCGGCGCCGTGATCGAAAGCCGCAAGGTCGGCGTGCGCAAGCCCGATCCCCAATTCTACCGGCTGGCCTGCGAGATCCTGGCCATCGACCCCGCCCGCGCCGTCTATCTCGACGATCTCGGCATCAACCTGAAGCCGGCGGCGGCCATGGGCATGCGCACGATCAAGGTGACCGGCGCCGAGCAGGCCCTGGCCGAACTCGAGGCCGTGCTCGGCCTCGAGCTTCGCTGAACATCAGCCTTCCGAGACGCCGCCCCGGGCCTGGGCCTGGGCGCGGGCTTCCGCGGCGCCGCGAATCGCCCGGCGCACGCTTTCGTCGCTGTCCATCAGGCGCTCGAAATCCCGGCGCGACAGTTCGAGCAGCTGGCAATAGCCGAGGGCGGTGATATCCGCATTGCGCGGCCGGTCGTAGAGCAGCGCCATCTCGCCGAAGAAGGCGCCGGAGCCGAGACGCACCGGCGATGCCCCGACCGCCACCTCGACCGCGCCGGACGAGATGAAATACATCGTCTCGCCGCGCTCGCCCTTCGACATGATGCGCTCGCCCGGGACCGCCAGATGGGGCTTCATCAGGGCGGCCAGGGCTTCGCGCCGCTCGGGACCGAGGTTGGCGAAGATCGGCACCAGGCCGACCAGATCGGCCCGCTTCAGGCGCAGGTCCAGGCGCGGCGGCCGGCTGATCAGGGTGCGGCGGTGTTCGAGATCGCGCAGCAAAGCGTCGCGGATCTCGGTCGAGATCACGCCCTCGTCCTGCATTTCGCGGTAAGCCACCACCTCCTGCCCGAGCGCGGCGCGGGCAAGGTAGCGGGCTTCGAGGTCGGCGGCGTAATCGGGATATTGCAGCTTCAAGGCGTCGATCGTGCTGGCCAGGCTGGCGGCACGGGCATCCAGCGCCTGGTCGAGCAGGGCCGCCGCGGTCGTGCCGAAGACGGGGGCCAGGGTGCGCCGGACATAGCCGACCAGTTCGCGCAGCGCCGCCTGCATGATCAGCAGGCGTTCCAGCCGCGACTCCAGGGTCAGGGCCAGGGGCCGGTTCCAGCCGAAGCGGCGCTGAAGGAACAGGGCGAGGCGGAAGCTGGGGCGAAAATCGGTCACGCAATGGCATTCGCGCAGGTATTCCGCCTGCCCGCCGGTGCGCGCCGCATCCGCCAGCCGATCGGCGATGGTGACCAGCGGCGCCACCATGTCGCGGCCGATCACCCGGTGCTCGAACATGTCGAGATAGATCGCCTGTTCGCGCCGGGCCAGGGTGACGAGGCCGGCGCTTTCCACATCCTCGCGCCCCGGGTGGACCTGGTCGAGGGCGGAGGCGACCTCGAGTTCGGCCAGCCGGCGCTCGTAATAGGTGGTGACCTGCTTCACCGCCTCCTCGCCGATGCGGTGGGTGCGCGCCACTTCTTCGGTCGTGGCCTTCACCGTGTTCAGGCTGAGGGTCATCACCCGGTCGCGGGTGGCGAGATCGCTGGGCGACAGCCGGTCCAGGCCGAGCAGCTTGATCAGCGGCTTCAGGGTCAGGCCGTTGACCAGCAAGGTCCAGAGCACGAAGGTGGTGGCGAGCACGCCGATGAAGCGCTTCAGTTCCGGGTTGAGCAGCGGATTCTCGGTCGCGGCCAGGGCCAGCGCCAGGGTGACGGCGCCGCGCAGGCCACCCCAGACGATCACCGCCCGATAGGCCGGCGTCACCCGATGGGCGAGGCCGATGGCGGTGACCACCGGCATCAGCCCGAAGATGACGAGGCCGCGCGCGGCAAGCGCCGCCCCGACCAGCACCAGCAGCAGGGTGAAATCCCCGAAGGTCATGGTCGCCAGCGTCTTCGGCGCCAGCATGGCCGCCAGCATGAAGATCAGGGAATTGGCCCAGAAGCCCAGCGTCTGCCACGAATGATGCAGGTGGCGCCAATTCTCGGGCGCGATGCGCATCCGGCCGAGAGCGCCGAAGGTGAGCGCGAAGATGACCACGGAAACGACGCCCGAGGCATGGAAATAGCTTTCCGGCACGATGTAGCAGAGATAGGCCCCGCCCACGGTGATCGTCAGCTCCGACAGCCGGTTGTCGTTGAAATAGGGCACCAGCCATGTCGCCAGCAGGCCGAGGGCCAGGCCGAACAGCGAGCCGACGGCGAAATGGTCGAGGAACAGCCACAGGCCGGACAGGCCGTCCAGCGCCTGCCCGCGGGTGAGCGCGGCGATCAGCATGGTGAAGATGGTGATCGCCGCCGCATCGTTGAACACCGCCTCGCCCTCGACCAGCAGGGACAGGCGCTTGGGCGCGCCGAGGTCGCGGAAGATGGCGACCACCGCCGCCGGATCGGTGGTCGAGATGATCGAGGCCAGCAGCAGGCACGGGATCAGGCCGAAGGGCCCGGCCTGCGACAGGGCGAAGCCGACCACCGCCGTCGCCACCAGCACGGCGACGACGGCCAGCAGCAGGACCGGCACCAGATCGTCGAACAATTCCCGGACATCGATGCCGAGCGACGCCTCGAACAGCAGGATCGGCAGGAACACCACCATGAAGACGACGGAACTGGAGGTGAAGTCGCGCCACGCCAGCAGCATGTCGCCCACCGGCCCGGTGATCGCCGTCGCCCCCGCCGCCGACGACAGCGCCCCGACGCCGAGCCCGACCAGAGCCAGGACGACGCTGTAGGGAATGCCGAAACGCCGCGCGACCGTGGGCAGCAGGCTGATCACCGCCAGAAGGCCGGCAATGGCAAAGACCGTGGTGACGATGGTGTTCATCTCGCTGCCGTCTCCCCCCGCCGGCGGCGGCAGTCTATCAGCCGGGCCATTCCGACGTTAAGCGGGTTTCGCCTGCCGGTGTGCGCGGAGAAAGAGATCGACGGCGGCATCGGCCAGGCGGGCGACCTCGGCCGTGTCCGGCGTATCGGCAAGGCCGAGCAGGCGGCGCAGGTGCAGGTCGCCGCGGATCATGCCGAAGAACAATTCGGCCGCGGTCCGCGGATCGTCGGTCGCCAGCAGGCCCCGGCTCTGCGCCCGGGCGAGATAGGCGGTCAGCGCCGCCACCACCCGGCCGGGCCCGGCGCGATAGAAGCGGGCGGCGAGATCGGGACGGCGCCCCGCCTCGGCCATCACCGCGCGCATGGTCTTCAGGGACTGGGCGCTGGTCAGCACGGCCAGGAATTCATGGGCGACGCGGGACAGCGCGTCCCGGAGATCCAGGGAATCGAGATCGGGATGCATCAGGCTGGCGAAGCGCTGGGCCGAGCCGCGCGCCACCATCGCCTCGAACAGATCCTCCTTCGAGGCGAAATAGGCATAGACCGTCGCTTTGGACACGCCCGCCGCCCGGGCCACCGCATCCATCGACGTGCCGGCGAAGCCATGGTCGAGGAACAGTTCGGACGCCGCCGCCATCACCTGCTCGTATTTCGCCGATGGCGCGGCCGTCGCCGCGCCGTCCTCGTTCCCCGCCGGCTGCATCCCGTCCTCTGCTGATCGTCGCCCGCCCACAGCGTACCGGATCTGCCATGCGAATGCTGCATGGAGAAGCCGGCTGTAAATCCGCGGTCCGGGTGTTATATTCCGCCTGAACTAAACCGTTCAGTTCACCTTCCGCCATCATGGGACGAGATGCAATGAAGCCGCAAGTGAAGCTCGGCCTGATCGGGGTTTTCGTGATCGGTGCGCTCGCCTTTGCCGGCTGGCTGTTCCTCACCCGCCACCTGATCAGCACCGACGACGCCTATGTCCATGCCGATATCGCGCCGATCAGCGCCAAGGTGCAGGGCGCGGTCGCGGCGGTGATGGTCGGCGACAACCAGATGGTCCGCGCCGGCGACGTCCTGCTGCGGATCGACGATTCCACCTATCGCGCCCAGGCCGAAGCCGCGCGGGCCGCCGCCGCGGCCGCCGCGGCCGACCTCGACACCCTGGCGCGCCAGGCCGACCAGCAGGCCCTGCGCATCACCGTCGCCGAGGCGGACGAGGCCAGCGCCAGCGCCGAGGCGGAACGCGCCGCCCGCGACCTTGCCCGCCTGTCGAAACTGGCGACCAGCGATTTCGCCACCCGCCAGAACCTGGACACCGCCACCGCCGACAATGCCAAGGCCCAGGCGGCCCTGGCCCGCGCCCGCGCCAATGTCGCGGTCGAGCAGGCCGAGCTTGCGATCCTCAAGGGCAAGCTGACCGAGGCCCAGGCCGCCCTCGACCAGGCCCGCGCCCAGGCCGCCCTGGCCGACCAGAACCTGGCGGATACTTTCGTCCGCGCGCCGGTCGACGGCGTCGTCGGCAATCGCGGCGTGGTCGCCGGCCAATATGCCCGGCCGGGGGCCGTGCTGCTGTCGGTCGTGCCGGTGAACGATCTCTGGGTGGAGGCCAATTTCAAGGAAACCCAATTGGCCGGCATGGGCCCGGGCCAGCCGGTGGAAATCACCGTCGACGCCCTGCCCGGCGTCCGCCTGCGCGGCACCGTCGAAAGCCTGAGCCCGGCGTCCGGCGCGCTGTTCAGCCTGCTGCCGCCGGAAAACGCCAGCGGCAATTTCACCAAGGTGGTCCAGCGCGTGCCGGTGAAGATCCGCCTCGATGCCGGCCAGAGCCTGGGCCGCCTCGTGCCCGGCCTGTCGGTGGTCGCCACGGTCGACACCTCGGTCGCGCCGGCGGACGTCGCCTATCTGCCGGCGCCGGCGGCGCTGGCCGAGAACAGGTAAGCACGGGGGCTTCCGCTCATGTCCGTCGCCGCGACTGCCGACGCCCTGGCCGACCCGAAGCCGGAGAGGCGCCATCTGGTCGGCTTCTTCATCATGGTGGTCGGGATGTTCATGGCGATCCTGGACATCCAGATCGTCGCCTCGTCCCTGTCCGAGATCCAGGCCGGCCTCGGCGCCGCGCCGGACGAGATCGGCTGGGTGCAGTCGTCCTACCTGATCGCCGAGGTCATCATCATCCCGCTGTCGGGCTGGCTCAGCCAGGTGATGTCCACGCGCTGGCTGTTCGTCATTTCCTGCGGCGGCTTCACCCTGGCGAGCTTCGCCTGCGCCTTCGCCTGGTCGATCGAATCCATGATCGCCTTCCGGGTGCTTCAGGGCTTCCTGGGCGGAGCGATGATCCCGACAGTCTTCGCCACCTCCTATTTCGTGCTCGGGCGGAACAACCCGAAGGCTTCGATCCTCATGGGCCTGATCGCCACCATGGGCCCGACCCTGGGGCCGACGCTGGGCGGCTGGATCACCTCCGCCCTGTCGTGGCACTGGCTGTTCCTGCTGAACATCGCGCCGGGCATCCTGGTCACCATCGGCACCGCCACCCTGATGGATATCGACCGGCCGAACCTGAAGCTGCTGCGCGGCTTCGACCTCGCGGGGATCTTCGCCGTGGCACTCTTCCTCGGCTCCCTGCAATTCGTGCTCGAGGAAGGCAACAAGAACGACTGGTTCCAGTCGGACGAGATCCTGCTTTTCACCGTGCTCGGCGTGGTCGGCGCGGTCTGGTTCTTCTGGCGCGCCTTCACCTTCGCCCGGCCGGTGATCGACCTCCGGGTCTTCACCAACCGCAATTTCGCCATCGGCTGCGTCGTCGCCTTCGCGATCGGCTTCGGCATGTACGGCTCGGTCTATGTCCTGCCGCTGTTCCTCGGCCGGGTCTCCGGCTACGACAGCTATCACATCGGCACCGTGCTGGCGGTGACCGGCCTGTGCCAGTTCCTGGCGACGCCCATCGCCGGCATCCTGTGCCGCAAGTTCGACGCCCGGGCGATCCTCGGCATCGGCCTGTTCTTCTTCGCCCTCGGGGTCTACCTGAACAGTTTCCTGACCTCCGAATCCGATTTCGACGCCTTCGTCCTGCCCCAGGCGGTGCGCGGCCTCGGCATCATGATGTGCATGATCCCGGCCAATATGCTGGCGCTCGGCTCGGTCCGGCCGGACCAGATGAAGAATGCCTCGGGCCTCTACAATCTGATGCGCAATACCGGCGGCGCCTTCGGCCTCGCCATCATCAACACCCTGCTGACCGATAGGCTGGCGCATCACCTGTCGCGCCTCTCGGAAGCGGTGAATGCCGCCCGCCCGGTCGCCACCGGCATGATCGAGGGCCTGTCCAGCCATCTCTCCGACCTTGCCGGCGGTACCATCGACGGCGACAGCGCGGCCATCGCCCTGATCCGCCAGATCGCCCAGCGCGAAGCCTATGTCCTCGCCTTCACCGATGTCCTGCTGATCATGTCGATCACCTTCTTCGCCATCCTGGTCCTGATCCCCTTCATGCGCCGCGGCGCCTTCAACGCCGCCGCTGCCGACCATTGAGGCCCGGGACAAGCGTCCAAAACATGAGTTTGGTTCGCTTTCCTGTTGCCAAGCCCGGGACCCGCCCCTACACTGACAGAAAATCAGATCACCCCGCAGCGACGGGCGTGCATAAAGGGAGGGAAGACAGATGAACGCAGTGGTCACCCAGATCACCAAGGACCCGGCCTATAACACCGTCCGTCCGAGCGACTTCGGCGCGATGATCCAGGTCGAGCGCTACGGCGCCCGCTCCACCGCCTTCGACAAGATCATCACCGCCACCCACGACCATTTCTGGGACCCGCTGGACCCCGCCTATATCGATTTCAGCCAGCCTTTCGACATGGAGAACCAGCCGCTGCTGCCCGCCGACATCATGGTGGAACTGCAGTCGGCGGTCGCCGACAAGCTGGACGAGAAGCAGAAGATCCAGCTGATCAACATGAATACCCATTGGTCGCTGTCGTCGATCCTGCACGGCGAACAGGGCGCGCTGGGCCTGTCCGCCAGCCTGTGCCACATCCTGGTCGATCCGGGCGCGCAGGAATATGCCGCCAACCAGGCCCGGGAAGAGGCGCGCCACGTTACCGCCTTCACCCGCTACATCCAGGCGCGCTGGGGCAAGCCGGCGCCGGTCGGCCCGATCCTCGGCAACCTGCTTTCGGAACTGGTGCTGGCCGAGGAAGTCTACAAGAAGCTGGTCGGCATGCAGATGCTGGTCGAAGGGCTGGCCATGGGCGCCTTCGCCATGCTGCACGCCAAGACCTTCGATCCGCTGCTGAAGCGCACCACCCAGCTGGTCATGACCGACGAAGCCTTCCACCACAAGTTCGGCAAGATCTGGGCCGACCGGACCATGCCCAAACTGTCGGAGGAGGAGCACAACAAGGTCGAGGACTGGGCGCTGTCCTGCTTCCAGTCGCTGTTCTTCAACCTCGTCTCGCCGGACCAGAAGGGCTGGATCTACGAGCGCCTGGGCCTCGATCCCGCCTGGGTGCAGGCCGCCGTGCTCGAAGCCGCGACCGACGACATGCGCCGCGACCGCATGAAGGACGGCACCGACATCTTCCGCGTGC
Source organism: Zavarzinia compransoris (assembly GCF_003173055.1). NCBI lineage: Bacteria > Pseudomonadati > Pseudomonadota > Alphaproteobacteria > Rhodospirillales > Zavarziniaceae > Zavarzinia > Zavarzinia compransoris. Next base: position 110,598 of record NZ_QGLF01000005.1, on the reverse strand, counting down.
TGATCAAGACCCTGCTGAACGCCGGCATCATCACCGACCGCACCCGCTGGTTCTACGAGCAATATGTCGACATGATCCAGCTGAAGGCGGAGGGCGACTATATGGTGGGCGATGCCATCGCCGAGGAAGGCATCGAATACCTGAAGGACATCAACAAGAACAGGAAGCGCGCCGGCAAGCTCGCCTGAGCGCGCGGTGAACTGACCACGCAGTGAATTGACCAAGGGGGGCCCCGGTACGCCGGGGCCCTTTTCCGTTCAGCGCGGCGAATGTTTCGCCAGGATGCGCTGAAGCGTGCGGCGATGCATGTTCAGGCGCCGCGCGGTTTCCGAGACATTGCGCTCGCACAGTTCATAGACCCGGTTGATGTGTTCCCAGCGCACCCGGTCGGCCGACATCGGCCGTTCCGGCGGTTCCGGCCGCTCGTCCCCGCTGGCCTGAAGCGCGGCATGGATATCGTCCGCATCGGCGGGCTTTGCCAGGTAATCCAGGGCGCCGGCCTTCACCGCGGCGACGGCGGTGGCGATATTGCCATAGCCGGTCAGCATGATGATGCGCGCCTCCGGGTTGGTTTCCCGGATCGCGGCGACGACGTCGAGCCCGTTGCCGTCGGCCAGCCGCAGGTCGCAGACGGCGAAGCGCGGCGGCTGGCTGCGCGCCACGGCGATGCCCTCGGCGACGGAACCGGCCGAGGTCACGGCATAGCCGCGCTTGGCCAGGGCCCGTGCCAGACGCTCGCGCAGGGTATCGTCGTCGTCGACCAGCAGCAGGGTCCGGCTGGGGTCCACGGTCGAAGGGGCCGGCGTCGTTTCCATGTTCATTTTTTCTCCCGACCTGCATCGGCGGCCCCGGCCGCCGCTTGTGCCATCATCTTTCGGCGGCCCCGGCCGCCGGTACATTCATCTTGTCACCGATGTCCAATATGCCCCGGGGCCAGCGAATGGCAACCTCGGCCCCGCGGCCGACACGGTTGAAGAAGCTGATCTGGCCGCCGGAATGCTCGATCAGGGTCTTGGCGATGAAGACCCCGAGGCCCAGCCCCTCGCCCTTCCGCGTGGTGACATAGGGCTCGCCCAGGGATTCCAGCACTTCGGCGGGAAAGCCCGGGCCGTCGTCGCTGACCGCGACCACCACTTCGTCCGCGTCCCAGTCGATGATCATGGTCACCTGTTCGCGGGCGAAGCGCATGGCATTCTCGACCAGATTGCCGAGGCCGTGGATGATTTCGGGGGCGCGGCGCAGCAGGGGTTCCGGGCCGTCGCCCGTCGCCGCGATCTCGAAGCGCAGCGCGCGGCGGAGATGGGGCGCCGCCGCCGCCTCGACCAGGGTGGTCAGCGGCAGGACCGAGAAGGTGGTGTCGCGCATGTCTTCCGGCCGGCGCGACAATTGGGACAGGATTTCCCGGCAGCGCTTGCTCTGGGCCAGCAGGATGCCGATGTCGTCGCCATGGGGGCCGTCGCCGATCTCGTCCGCCAGTTCGCGGGCGACGACGGCGATGGTGGCCAGCGGCGTGCCCAGTTCGTGCGCGGCCGCGGCGGCAAGCGCGCCGAGGGCCGACAATTGCTGTTCCTTGGCCAGCGCGTCGCGCGTTGCCGCCACCGCGCTCGACAGGCGCCGCGCCTCCGCCGCCACCCGCCAGGCATAGGTGATGATGAAGCCCATGCCGAGGGCGAGGCTGGTCCAGATCCCGACGACATAGATGGGGTCGAGGTCGAAGGGCTCGCCCCGCCAGGGCAGGGGCAGGTGCAGGAAGGACAGCAGGGTGATGCAGGCGAGCGCCAGCGCGCCCAGGCCGATGGTCAGGCCGAGATCGAGGATCGTCGCCGAGATCGTCACCGGCACCAGGATCAGGAAGGCGAAGGGGTTCTGCAATCCGCCGGTCAGATAGAGCAGGGCCGCCAGTTGCAGCACGTCATAGGCGAGATAGAGCCCCGCCTCCCGGTCCGACAGGCGCTTGGTCGCCGGATAGGCCACCTGCAGGATCAGGTTGAGCAGGACCGAAGCCGCGATCGGGATGGCGATCGCCAGTGTCGGCATCGGAAAGCCGAGCACGACGGAAACGACGAAAAGCGCCCCGGCCTGCCCGCCCACCGCCAGCCAGCGCAGCAGGATCAGGGTGCGCAGGCGCAAGGGGGCGCCCGTCGCCGCCTTGGTCAGCGAGGCACCGGGGTTGTCGCGCTCCTCCGAATCATGGAGGTCGGGATCGAAGGCGGTCATGGGCCGAGACTAGAGCGGGTTTGGAAAAGGCGAAACCCCGTCCCTATGGCGCGACCGGGCGGCGAACGCCCTGATCTTTCTCAAATCCCAGGAGATTATGCCTCGGCCTTCGCGGCGAAGGCGGCCTGCTGTTCCGGCGTCGCCTCGCGCTGGTAGAGCCGTTTCCAATCGTCATAGGGCATGCCGTAGACCGCTTCCCGGGCTTCGTCCTTGGTCAGGGCCACGCCCTCGCCGTCGGCCGCGTCCTTCAGCCAGTTGGACAGGCAGTTGCGGCAGAAGCCGGCAAGGTTCATCAGGTCGATGTTCTGCACCTCGGTCCGCCCGCGCAAATGGCTGACCAGGCGGCGGAAGGCGGCGGCTTCGAGGCGGATACGGGTGGCATCGTCCATGATCATGCTCCGGGCGCTGAGGGTTGGTTAACTTTTCGCCGCGAAACTCTTCCGATGCAACCCGTCGCCGACGAGACCGCGCCCGCGGCCGGCCCCGAGGGGCCGTCCCCCCCCTCTCCTCCGCCCTTTCACCGGGTGCGGCGCCTGCTGCTGCTTGCCCTGGTGATCAGCAGCCTGTTCGCGATCCAGCTTGCCGTCGATTTCGCCGAACGCCTGGACCGGGCCCGCCTGAACGTCAGGATCAGCGCCGAGGTCCTCGCCACCTGGACCGGGGATACGCTGCTGTCCCTGCACGGCCTGCTGGCCGCCGCCGCCGCCCTCGACGCCGACGCCCCCGACGCCAAAGGGCGCGCGGCCGACCCGGAGCTTCTGGCGGTCCTGGCCGAGACCGGGCCGATGGTCGCCGACCTCGCCCTTTACGGCCCGGACGGCCGCCGGCTGGCGGCCGCGCGGAACCGGCTGCCGGCCCGCCTGGACACCCCGCCCGCCGACGACACCCTGCTGCACGGGGCCGACGGCACGCCGCTGCTCGTCCGCACCCTTGCCCTCGGCGACGGCCGCCTGCTCGTCGGCGCGCTCGATACCGGGCGCATCGCCGGCTTCTATGCCGCCAGCCTGCGCCGGCCCGAATCGGTGGTCGCCCTGACCGGGCCCGACCGGCAGGTGCTGATCGCGACCAGTCCGACGACCGCCGGCGACGGCCTGATCGGGATCGCGAAACCGCTGGACCACACCGGCTTCACCCTGGTGCTGCGCGCCTCCCGCGCCGCCCATGTGGCGGAATGGTGGTGGGACAAGGCGGCCCTGATCGCCATTTTCCTGGGGCTGGCCGTGGCCCTTCTGTACCGGATCATGGCCGTCCATCGCCAGTTCCGCACCGCCGAGGCCGAACGCACCGCGCTCGCCGAGGCCCGGGACCAGGCCCAGGCGGCCAACCGGGCCAAGTCCCGCTTCCTCGCGGTCATGAGCCATGAACTGCGCACCCCGATGTCGGGCATGCTGGGCACCATCGACCTGCTGCGCCAGGGCGCCCTGAACCGCGACCAGAGCCAATATGTCGCCCTGCTCGACACGTCGGCCCATGCCCTGCTCGACGTTCTCAACGACATCCTCGATTTCTCCAAGCTGGAGGCGGGGGCGATCGAGCTTGAGGCCGCCGACTTCCGCCTGGCCGAGACGGTGGCGGCGGCGGTCGACCTGTTCCGGGCCCGCTGCGCCCAGAAGGGCCTGGCGCTCAGCCTGACGATCGATACGGACGTGCCCGCCGTGGTCCACGGCGATCCCGGGCGCCTGCGCCAGATCCTGGCCAATCTGATCGGCAATGCGGTGAAATTCACCGACTGCGGCTCGATCGCGGTCACCGTCTCGCGCCATCGCGCCGAGGGCGGGACGCTGCGCTTTTCCGTCCAGGACAGCGGGGTCGGCATGTCGAGCGCGACCAGGGCGGCCCTGTTCGAGCCCTTCATGCAGGCCGACGCCTCGACCAGCCGGCGCTTCGGCGGCACCGGGCTCGGCCTCGCCATCTGCCGCCGGCTGGTCAAGGCCATGGGCGGCGACATCGGCCTGACCAGCGCGCTCGGCAACGGCACCCGCTTCTGGTTCACGGTGCCCCTGCCCGCCGGCGAGGCCGCGGCCGTGGCGCCGCTGCCGGTCCCGCCGCCCCCGGCCGCGCCGGAGCCGGTCGCCCCCGGCGGCTTCCGCCCGCGCCTGCTGGTCGCCGAGGACAATGAGATCAACCGTTTCCTGATCCGCGAGCAATTGGCGCGCCGCGGCTACGACATCACTTTCGCCGCCAACGGCTGGGAAGCGGTCGAGGCCTGGCGCAAGAAGGGCTTCGACGCCCTCCTGCTCGACATGCGCATGCCGGTGATGGACGGGCCCCGCGCCCTGGCCCAGATGCGCGAGGATGCGGTCCGCCCCCTGCCGCCGGTGATCGCCCTGACCGCCGATGCCCTGGCCGAGGATCTCGATGGCTACCGGCGCATCGGCATCGACGCCCTGCACACCAAGCCGATCGACTGGGCCGCCCTGGACCGGGACCTGCGCCGCCTGCTGCTGCAAAGCCCGGCCCAGTCCCCGGGCGCCGCCGAGACCGCGAGCACGGCCGCGATCGATCCCGGCTTCGATCCCCGCCCGCTCGAGGAACTGCGCGAGATCATGGGGGCGGACCAGATCCGCGACCTCGTCGCCTCGTTCCGCCAGACCCTGGCCAAGGAAGGCGCCCGCCTGCACCGCGCGGCGCTTGAAGGCGACGCCGCGCAATTGCGCGAGGCCGCCCACACGATCCAGGGCATGACCGCGCAATTGGGGGCGGAGGGGATCGCGGCGGTGACCCGCAGTCTCCGCCTCGACGGCGCCGCGGCCCTGAACCCGGCCACGCTGACCGCCAGGCTCGACCTCTACGACCGGGTGGTGGCGGAAACCCTGGCCGCCCTCGACCGCGTCACAGGCCGAGACGCTGCCTGACCAGCGCGGCGACCCTGGGCATTTCATCGAGGGGTTCATAGCGCCAGGTGGGGAAACTGCCGTCGAACCAGCGGACATAGCCGTCCGCCACCAGGTCGTCGACGAAGCGCCCCAGCCGGTTCGAGCGCCCGGGCAGGCGCGCCACATGCACCGGCCGGCCGGTCAGCAGCGCTTCCGAGATCATCGAGACCGAATCGGCCGTGATCACCAGATGGTCGGAGAGGCCGAGCAGGCCGAAATAGGGATTGTCGCCCTTGCCGTCCCAGATGAAGCGCGGCCGGTCGCCCAGGCCCCGGCGCAGGCCGTCGAGGGCGGCGGGCGCCGTCCGCCGCGACGGCGTGATCGCGAGGCCGGCACCGATCGCGCCCGCCGCCGCCGCCAGCCGCCGGCCCAGGTCCTCGCCCGCGCGGCCGTCCAGGCGATAGCGCCGGTTCGAGCCGCCGAGAAGAACCCCGACCAGGGGGTGCGGCATATGGCCCAGGCGGTCGCGCCAGAGGTCGGCGCCGGCGGCGATGCGCGCCGGCGTCACCCGGTGCAGGCCGGCCCGGGTCTCGATCACATGGGCGCCCGCCAGCCGGTCGTGGCGCGGCGCGATCACGACGTCGAAATGCGACAGGGCGAGTTTCGGGTTCTGCAGGTGGACGAGGCGGGTACGGCCGCCGCTGGCCTTGCGGATCGCGACCGCAAGGGGGGCGGCGACATTGCCGGTCGAAATCACCAGGTCCGGCCAGGGCGGGGCCAGGGGATCGCTGTCCGCGGTCGGCGCCTTCAGCGGCCAGGGCCACAGGCGGCCGGGCAGCCAGTCCCAGGGCAGGCGCACGCGCACGCGCTTCACCTCATGGTCGAGGCCCAGCGCCTCGGCAAGACCCACCACCTGGGTCTCCATGCCGGCATGCCCCTCGCTGAGACACCAGACCGTCGCCACGTCCCACTCCGTCTTACAGGGGGGCAAAGGTAGCGAGCCCGGCGCCCGGCACAAGCCCGCATTTCTCAATCGGCTGAGGCAAGGCTGGCGCCGCCGCGGTATAAGGCGCCATGTCCGCCCCTGCCGTGCCGTCCTCCCCATCTGCCGCCGCCCCGCGCTGGGCCTTGCCCGCCCTGATCCTCGGGGCCATCGCCATCGGCTTCTCGCCCCTCTTCGTCCGCCTGTCGGAACTGGGGCCGACCGCCACCGCCTTCTGGCGCCTGGCCCTGGCCCTGCCCCTGTTCTACGGCTGGACCGTGGTCGCGGCGCGCAATCGGGCAGCCCCCCCGGCCCCCCTCGGCCGGGCGGCAAAGATCAGGCTGCTGATTGCCGGCCTGCTGTTCACCGGCGACCTGTTCAGCTGGCATTGGTCGATCCATCTGACCACGGTCGCCAATTCCACCCTGTTCGCCAATTTCGCGCCGATCTTCGTCGTCTTCGGCGCCTGGGCGTTCTTCGGCGAGCGGCCGAAGGCGGTGTTCCTGGCCGGGCTCGCCTTCACCTTCCTGGGCGCCGGCTGCCTGATCGCCAATTCCCTGTCGATCGGCATGGAGCATGCGCTGGGCGACGGGCTCGGCATCGTCACCGCGGTCTTCTTCGGCTCCTATATCCTCGTGGTGAAGGACCTGCGCAGCCGGATCGACGCGCCGCGCCTGATGCTGTGGTCCAGCCTCGTCACCGCTATCGCCCTGCTGCCCCTGGCCCTGGCGACCGAAGGCCGGATCTTCCCCGAGAGCGCGGCCGGCTGGCTGGTGCTGATCGCGCTCGCCTGGATCAGCCAGGCCGCCGGCCAGGGCCTGATCGCCGAGGCGGTGGGCCATCTGCCGGCCGGCCTGTCGTCCCTGGTCATCCTGGTCGAGCCGCTGGCGGCCGCCATCATCGGCTGGGTGCTGCTGGGCGAGGCGCTCGGCCCGGTCGAGCTGCTGGGCGGCGCCCTGATCCTGGCCGGGATCATGATCGCCCGGCGCGGCACCTGAGCCGGCCATGGCCGACCTCTGCGACCGCCTGCTCGCCACGGTGCTGGCCGCCGCGGATGTCGGCGCCGCGACCCTGCGCCACCTGCCGCCGGTCCCGAAGGGACGCACCGTCGCCGTGGGCGCGGGCAAGGCGGCGGCGGCCATGGCGGCGGCGCTGGACCGGGCCTGGACCGGGCCCCTGTCCGGCCTCGTCATCACCCGCCACGGCCATGGCCTGCCCGCCGGCCGGATCGAGGTGGTCGAGGCCGGCCATCCCCTGCCCGACGATCAGGGGCCGAGGGCCGCCGCCCGCATTCTCGATCTCGTCCGTGGCCTCGGGCCGGACGATCTGGTGATCGCCCTGGTCTCGGGCGGTGGCTCGGCCTTGATGGCGCTGCCGGCGCCGGGCCTCACCCTGGCCGACAAGCAGGCCGTGACCCGCGCCCTGCTGCGTGCCGGCACGCCGATCGGCGAGATCAACGTGGTGCGCAAGCACCTCTCGGCGATCAAGGGCGGGCGTCTTGCCCTGGCGGCGGCACCGGCGCCGCTCGCCGCCCTGCTCGTCTCGGACGTGCCGGGGGACGATCCCGCCACCATCGCCTCGGGCCCGACCGTGCCCGATCCCTCGACCCTGGCCGAGGCCCGCGCGATCGTCGAACGCTGGCGGCTCGATGTCCCGGCCGCCGTCGCGGCCCATCTGCGGGCACCCGCGGCCGAGACCCCGAAACCGGGCGACCCCCGCCTTGCCCGCCAGGGCGCCACGGTGATCCTCCGCCCCGCCGATGTCCTCGCCGCCGCCGAGGCTGCGGCCAGGGCCGCTGATCGCACCGTGCTCAACCTCGGCGACCGGGTCGAGGGCGAGGCACGCCGGATCGGCGCCGAGCACGCCCGCCTCGCCCTGGCGAACCGGGACCGGGGCCCGCTTGCGATCCTGTCGGGCGGGGAATTGACCGTCACCATCGCCGGCGACGGCGGTGCCGGCGGCCCCAACAAGGAATATCTCCTGGGCCTCGCCCTCGGCCTCGGCGGCGCGCCGGGGATCCGGGCGCTGGCCGTCGATACCGACGGCATCGACGGCACCAGCCCGGACGCCGGCGCCCGCATCGACCCGACCACCCTGGCCCGGGCCCGCGCCCTCGGCCTCGACGCCGCCGCCCTGCTGGCCGCCAACCGCAGCCGCACCTTTTTCGAAGCCCTGGGCGACCTCGTCGTCACCGGCCCGACCCGGACCAATGTGAACGACTTCCGGGCGATCATCGTCGATGGGGACTTGGGTTAGGCCCGCACCAGTTGCAACAGGGGTTCGAAACTATACATCGCCGGGCTACGCCCGGCCGCCGGCATGATCGTGGTCAAAAGCCCCTGATCCGCCAGGGCGCGGACGAAACGATAGACGGTCGCCGGCGGAATTCCTGACTTTCCGGTAAAGACATTGTTCCGGAACACCGGCCGGGTGAAGACGAAGTCAAGGGCTGCGACCGTCCATTTCGAGGACAATATTTCCCTGAACCGCCCCTTCATGTCTTCGTACAGGTTTCGGATGCTCTCGGCTGTCCGCAGATTTTCGTGCGCCTGTTCCTCGATCGCGGCGAGGAAAAATAGAATCCACCCCATCCAGTCGTCATGTGCGGAGACCTGGCGCAAACGGTCGATATATTCGTCGCGGCGCCGCTCGAAATAGGCGCTGACGTAGAAATGGGGTTGGGACAGGACCCGCCCCTGCCAGAGCAGCAGCGGTATCAACATGCGGCCGATACGGCCGTTGCCATCTTTGAAGGGGTGAATGGCTTCGAATTCGAGGTGGGAAATCGCCGCCCGCAGCAATATTTCCCACTCCTCATCCGCCATGAAGGCGAACAACCCGTCGAGCGCAGGGCCCAATTGTTCGGCGCGGACGGGAATGAACAGAATTTTCCGCTTCAGCGGATCGGCGAGATAATTCTGTTCCTGCCTCAATTCACCAGGGGCATTCTGCGCGCCGCGCCCGAAACCGAGCAATGTCCGATGGGCCGACCGGATCAGCCAGGTCGACAGGGGCTGCCCTTCGGCCATGCTCGACTGCGCCAGCTTCATGGCCCGGGCATAGAGCGCGACTTCGATGACATCGCTGCGATAGTTGGCCTCGTCAGGAATATCCGAGGTTTCGTGGTCGGCTTCGTAGCGCAACAATTCGTCGAGCGTACTGATCGTGCCTTCCATGCGCGACGAAATCACCGCCTCCTGGCGGCGCAGGGGGGCGAGCAGGATCTCGCTGTTGTGCATGCCCTTGAGCATCTGGTCATAGCGGGCCAGGGCGGCCATCGCCGCGGTCAAGGGTTTCGCCAGGCGCCGATAGTCCAGGGCCGTCGGCGGAAAGCGGCCATAATGGTAGTCGGTCGCCGCGCTGAAATCATAGTCGCCCGCCCCACGCTCCATCCACGCCCCCTTGTGAGCCGCACCGGTTTTCGATTATCGGAAAACGAGGAATCCGATAATCAACCTTCATTGACTCTCATACTGAGGATCAAGCGGGCTTGTCCATCATTTTATTGGTATTTTGATAATCGTCAGGCCATCCCCTCGACCCCGTCCGGGCGGGGGCCGCCGGTCGCCCAGTCCAGCAGTTCGACGGTGTGGACCACCGGCAGGGTGCCGTGCTGGGCGATCTGGGTCATGCAGCCGATATTGCCGGCGGCGATCAAGGGGGCGCCGGTCGCCGCCAGGGCCTTGGCCTTATTGTCGCCGAGGGGGGCGGAAAGGGCCGGTTGCAGCATGTTGTAGGTGCCGGCCGAGCCGCAGCAGAGGTGGGGATCGCGCGGTTCGCGCACCACGAAGCCGGCCCTGGCCAGCAGGCGCTTGGGCGCCGTCACCCGCTGGCCGTGGCGGAGCGAGCAGGCGTCGTGATAGGCGATCTCGCGGCCCCCGGCGGCACCGGTCGGGCGGAGATCCAGGGGGTCCAGCACTTCGGTGACGTCGCGGGCCAGGGCGGCGATGCGCCGGGCCTTGTCCGCCCGCAAGGGATCGTCGTGCAGCAGGTGGCCGTAATCCTTGACCGTGGTGCCGCAGCCGGACGCCGTGACGATCACCGCGTCCAGCCCGTCGAGCACCGGGCCCAGGGCATCGACCAGGGCGGCGGCGGCGGCCCGGCCCCGGGCTTCCTTGCCCATGTGCAGGGGCAGGGCGCCGCAGCAGCCGGCGGCGGGCGGCACCACCACCTCGATGCCGTGGCGATTGAGCAGGCGCACCGCCGCCGCATCGACCCCCGGCCGCAGCACCGGCTGGATGCAGCCAATGACGAGCGCGACCCGGCCCCGCCTCCCCGCCGCCGCCGGATGCAGCGTGCCCGGCCGGATCGCGATCCGCCCCGGCAGGCGCGCCGGGACCAGGGCACCGAGCGCGCCCAGCCGCCCGGGCAGGCGGCGCAGCACGGGCGCCGCCAGGACCCCGGCAAGCAGGCTGAGGCGGAAGCGCCGGCGCCCCGGCAGCATCAGGGCAAGGACGGCGCGCAGCCCCCGATCCAGCAGGGGGCGCGGCGCCGTCGCCTCGACATGGGCCTTGCCGTGTTCGACCAGATGGGCGTAGTCGACCCCCGAGGGACAGGTCGACATGCAGCTGAAACAGCCGAGGCAGCGGTCGAGATGGTCGCGCACCACCGCATCCGCCGGGCGCCCGGCCTCGAACATTTCCTTCATCAGGTAGATGCGCCCGCGCGGGCCGTCCAATTCGTCGCCGGTTTCGAGATAGGTCGGGCAGGTCGCGGTGCAGAAGCCGCAATGGACACATTTGCGCAGGATCGAATCGATCTCGGCGATGGCGGGATCGGCCAGGCGTTCGGGCGTGAAGGAGGTGCGCATGACGGATTTCAGCCGAGCTTGCCGGGATTGAGAATGCGGGCGGGATCGAAGGCGTCGCGGACCCGGCTTTCAACCAGCGCCCGCCCCGGCTCCAGCGGCTCGAACACCGGTACCGCGGCCTTGACCGCAAGGGGCGCCCGGAACAATTGGGCATGGCCGCCCGCCGCCCTCACCCGGGGCCGGATCAGGGCGGCCCCCGCCTCCGCCCCTGCAGGCACCGACAGCCAGACCCGTCCGCCGCCCCAATCGGCGAACCAATGGGCCCCCGGCAGATCCGCCGCGAGGCCGTGGGCGAGAGTACAGCCCGCCGCTGGCGGCACCGCGATCCGCCACAGCGCCCGTTCGCCCTCGGGCAGCAGGCCGGCGACGTCGCGGATGGCGCTCCAGGTCTCGTCCGAGTCCTCGTCTTCGATCACCTCGATCGGGGCGGCGGGGCCGGCCAGCGCCTGAAGATCGGACAGGCGTTCCGGCAGGGCCGCCGCCGGCCCTTCGAAGCGCGCCAGCACGGCCGCCGCCGCCAGCGGATGATGCCGGCAGCGGACAGCGGTAGCGGCAGGCAGGTAGGCGAGCGCCACCGGCTCCAGCGCCGAACCGGCGATCGCCTGCATGACGCGGCCCGCCGCCGCCGCCTCGAGATCGAGCAGCACCGCGGTGACCGAGGCGGCCGGCAGCCCGGCCACGCGCAGGGTTACCCGGGTCATCGCCGCCAGGGTGCCGAAGGAGCCGGCGATCAGCTTGGGCAGGTCGTAACCCGTGACATTCTTCACCACCCTGCCGCCGGCCTTGAAGATCTCGCCCCGGCCGGTCACCGCGTCGACGCCGAGCAGGTGATCGCGCGCCGCCCCCGCCCGCGGCCGCGCCGGGCCCGACAGATTGGCGGCGATGGCCCCGCCGATCGTGCCGAGGCCGGCGCCCTCGCCGAACAGAGGCCCGGTATCGGGCGGATCGAAGCTGAGGCGCTGGCCCTTTTCGGCCAGGACCGCCGCCACGTCGGAGAGGCGGGTGGCGGGGCCGAGGGTGATGACCTGTTCCGCCGGCTCGTAGACTTCGATCCCGGCGAAGGCGGAAAGATCGAGCACCGCCCCGGCCGCCACCGGATGGCCGAGGCCGGCGCGGGTGCCGCCGCCGACGACATGCAGGCCGCGCGCCCGCGCCCGCGCGTCGGCGATCAGCGCGGCGAGATCCTGGTCGTTACGGGGATGCAGGCGTTCCATCAGAACCTCCCCATCAGAAGCGCGGCAGATCGGGAAAGCGCAGCTTGCCGCCCGAAACCTGCAGCCGCCCGAGTTCGGCGCAGGCGTGAAGCACGGGAAAGACCTTGCCCGGGTTGAGCAGGCCGGCGCCGTCGAAGGCGCATTTCAGGCGCTGCTGCACCGCGAGGTCGGTCTCGTCGAACATGGCGCCCATCAGGTCGCGCTTCTCGATGCCGACGCCGTGTTCCCCGGTCAGGACGCCGCCGGCGGCGACGCAGGCGCGCAGGATGTCGGCGCCGAACTCTTCCGCCCGCTGCAATTCGCCGGGCCGGTTGGCATCATAGAGGATCAGGGGATGCAGGTTGCCGTCGCCGGCATGAAAGACATTGGCGCAGCGTAAGTCATAGTGCGCCGACAGCCGCTCGATCGCCGCCAGGATCTCGGGCAGGCGGCCGCGCGGGATGGTGCCGTCCATGCACAGGTAATCGGGCGAGATGCGGCCGACCGCCGGGAAGGCCGCTTTCCGCCCGGCCCAGAACGCCAGGCGTTCCGCATCGTCGCGGGTGCGCCGCAGGGTGCAGGCGCCGCCAGCGGCAAGCAGGGCGGCGACCTCGTCCATCCGCGCCTCGACCTCGCCGGCCGGGCCGTCGAGTTCGACGATAAGCAGGGCGGCGACGTCGCGGGGATAGCCGGCATGGCAGAAATCCTCGGCGGCATTGATGGCGAGATTGTCCATCATCTCGATCCCGCCGGGGACGATGCCGGCGCCGATGACGGCGGCGACCGCCGCCCCCGCGGCCTCGACCGTGGGGAAGCCGGCCAGCAGGGCCCCCACCCCCTGGGGCTTGGGCGTGATGCGGACGGTGACTTCGGTGACGACGCCGAGCAGGCCCTCGGACCCGGTGACGATGCCGAGCAGGTCGTAACCCGGCCCGTCCAGCGCCTTGCCGCCGCCGAGACGGACCACGGTGCCGTCGATCAGCACCATCTCGAGACCAAGCAGGTTATGGGTGGTCAGGCCGTATTTCAGGCAATGCACGCCGCCCGAATTCTCGGCGACATTGCCGCCGATGGTGCAGGCGATCTGGCTCGACGGATCGGGGGCATAGAAGAAGCCGTCCGCCTCGACCGCCCGGGTGAGGGCGAGATTGGTCACCCCCGGCTGGGCGGTGATGCAGCGGTTGGCGAGATCGATGTCGAGGATGCGGTTGAAGCGCGCCAGCGACAGCACGATGCCGTCCGCCAGCGGCAGCGCCCCGCCGGACAGCGAGGTTCCCGCCCCGCGCGGCACCACCTTGGCCCCCGCCGCCCGGCAGGCGGCCAGCACCGCCGCCACCTCGGCGGTGGTGCGCGGCAGGACGACGGCCAGCGGGCGCTGGGCATAGGCGGTGAGGGCATCGCATTCATAGGCGCCGAGCGCCGAATCGGCCGCGATCAGGGCATCGGCCGGCACCAGCCGCGCCAGGCGGGCCAGGAGATCCGCCCGCCCGTCGATCACCGCGCTGTCGGGTACCGGCATCGTCAAGGCCATGCGCATTCCTCCCGCCGCTCAGGATGATCGGGGCGGCATTCTGTTGCAAGCCTGCGACGATCACCCGGCGGCAGTCGATGTACAACCATTTTGGTGGCAATCCGGGAAGCAGTCTCCGGTCAATTGTGCAGCTATAGGCGCAATTCCTGCCGCTGAGACTGCCTTGACCGATAAGCCCCGGAAATTCATGCCTGTTTGCCGCCTGATCCGGGGGCTTGCCGCGGCCGTGGCGCTGGCCGGGGCGCTGCTGCCGGCGGCGGCACCGGCGGAAACCCTGGTGGTTGCGGGCCGGCCGCTGGAACTGGCGCCGCCCTTCGGCTTCTGCCGCCTCTCGCCCGAGGTGGAGCGGGAGGCGGCCGTCGCCGCCGAGCTTGCCCGGCGCGAGGCGGAACAATTGCGCCAGGCCCTGGCCTTTGCCGATTGCGACGAATTGGAAGCCTGGCGCCAGGGCCGGCTGGCCAGGATCGACCGCCTCGGCCAGATCGGCGCCACGCTTCGCGGGGGCGAGCCGGTCACGGTACAGACCCCGGCCCGCTTCATGGGCGACGCCCGGAAGAGCCTGACCGCCGCCAGCGCCCGCGATGCGGCGGCGACGCCGGGCCTGAAAGTCCTGCTGGTCGAGGGCGGCAATTACCTCGTCACCGGCACCAGCCTCGACTCGCCCGCCGGCCGGGTCTTGCAGGCGGGCGCCCTGACCATCATCGGCGGGGTGGCGGTGGAGATCAGCCTGTTCCAGTCGGGCACCGGCGAGGTTCCGGAAGACGCCCGCCGGCTGGCGGAAAATGCCGCGGCCCTGAGTTCGGTCGCCGGCGAGATCCTGGTGGTGAACGACGTCTTCGACGAGGTCGAGCGGGTGGATACCGACGCCCAGGCCGGCGCCCTCAACGTCATGACCGCGGTGGCCGGCGGCCTCGGCCTGTTCGGCCTGCTGGCGCTGCGCTCGCTGTGGCTGCTGCTGCGGGCCCCGCGCCGGCGGATCTGACCGCGCTCAGAGGGCGTGGCCGCAGCCCATGACGGCGGCTTCCGCCGGCCGGCCGGCGGCGCTGCCCCGGCCCAGGCGCTTCCACACCCGTTCGTGGAAGAAGAACACCACCGTGTTCACCGCCGGTTCCACCAGGGCGACGCCGGTCGCGATCTCCACCGAGCCGGTGAAGGCATAGGTGACGCCGAAACCGACACCGAAGTGCAGCATCGCGAAAGTCGCCGTCTTTGCCAGATCCCACGCCATGATATCCTCGCATCGTCCGAACCAACGATATTGCGAATTATTATCATTTAGATCGGACCTGGCAAGGCGGTTTTCAGGGCTCGGCGATCCTGATGACCGATAGCAGCCATGCATCCCCGGCATCGGCGACCCGGACCACCAGGGTCACCAGCCCCTGGGGCAGGTTCAGCACGGTGGTACGCCGGCGGCCGTTCTCGAACACTTCGTCGAGGGAGATGGCGCCGCCGCTCATGGCGACGGAACTGGTGACGACCGTGGCGTCGGCCTCGCTCAGCTTCTCGTAGAGGGCGCTGAGCCCGTCGGGATCGAGGCTCTTCCCGATCGTCAGTTCGGCGGTCACCGTGCCGTCGGCGGTGGCGAAGCGCTGTCCGCCGGGGATCGCGCTTTCCGCCGAGAGGCGCTTGGCCGGATAGGTGAAGACGAAGCCGTGCTTGCCGTCGGCCTTGTCGGTCCAGCCGGCCGCGGCGGCGGCGGCGGTTGCGTCCGCCTCGAGCCGGGCGGCCTGGTCCGGGGTCAGCAGGCCGGTCGGATGCAGGCCGGCGCCGGCCTGCCAGGCGGCGATCGCCTCGGCCAGATAATCGTTGTGCACGGCGAGCGGATAGCCGGCCAGGGCGAGCGGCTTCTCCTGCGCCTCCAGCGTCGCCGTCACCAGGGCGGGCGCCGGCCCCGCCACCGCCACCCGGCCGGTCACCGCCGGCTGGTGATAGCCGTCGAGGGCCAGGGTGAAACTGCCCGCCGGCGCCGGCCCCGCCATGTCGAGGCTGAGGACGAGCAGGCTGCCGTCCTGAAAGGTGGTGCTCAGCATGCAGCGGTCCAGCAGGCATTGCCCGTCCAGCGGCCCATGGCCGACGATCGGCGCCAGGGCCGCGACATAGCCCCAGCCGGCGGAGGGGCCGTCGGTCCGGCGGTCGCGGGTGACCTCCAGGATGAAGTCGACGGTCTTGCCGTCCTCGGCCGTCGCCTTGGCGGTCCAGGCGCCCGAAATCTCGGTGCTGTCGGGCAAGGGGACCGGCGGCGGCAGGTTCGGCGCCAGATGGTGCAGCCAGTCGACGGCCGGTTCCGCCCGGGCGGGCGCGGCGATTGCGATCAGCAGGGCGGCGAGGCAAAGGCATTTGCCGGCGTGGCGCGATATCAAGGCTTCATCCCCCCGGGAAGCGATGGCGATGCCCCAGCCTCGCGCCGGTCGCCCCGGGGATGCAAGCCCCTGGCCGGGGGGTCAGACCATCTCGCCCCAGAGATCATATTCGCCCGCATCGGTGATCTTCACCTTCACCATCTCGCCGGGGCGGAGTTTCCGCGCCGGTTCCTCGATGATGACATTGCCGTCGATCTCCGGCGCATCGGCGTAGGAGCGGCAGATCACGCCGTCCTCCTCGTCGATCTCGTCGACCAGGACGTCGAAGGTGCGGCCGACCTTCGCGTCCAGCTTTTCCATCGAGATCTGCTGCTGGACGGCCATGAAGCGGTTCCAGCGTTCTTCCTTCACCGCTTCCGGCACGGCATCGGGCAGATCGTTCGCCGGGGCACCGTCGACCGCCTCGTAGCGGAAGCAGCCGACCCGGTCGAGCCTTGCTTCCTTCAGGAAGGCCAGGAGTTCCTCGAAATCCGCCTCCGTCTCGCCGGGGAAGCCGACGATGAAGGTGGAGCGGATGGCGATATCGGGCACGTCCCGGCGCCACGCCGCCAGCCGGCTCAGCACTTTTTCCTGGTTGCCCGGGCGGCGCATCGCCTTCAGCACCCGGGGCGAGGCGTGCTGGAACGGAATGTCGAGATAGGGCAGCACCTTGCCCGCCGCCATCAGCGGGATGACGTCGTCGACATGCGGATAGGGATAGACATAGTGCAGCCGCACCCAGGCACCCAATTCGCCAAGTGCCGCGGCCAGATCGGTCATATGGGCCCGGCGTTCCCGGCCGCGCCATTCGGCGCCACGGTGGCGCAGGTCGACGCCATAGGCCGAAGTATCCTGGCTGATCACCAGCAATTCGCGCACGCCGCCGTTCACCAGGTTCTCCGCCTCGCGCAGGACCTCGTCGATAGGGCGCGAGACCAGGTCGCCGCGCAAATGCGGGATGATGCAGAAGGAACAGCGGTGATTGCAGCCTTCCGAAATCTTCAGATAGGCATAGTGGCGCGGGGTCAGCTTGACCCCCGCCGCCGGCACCAGATCGACGAAGGGATCGTGCTGCGGCGGCACCACCTCGTGCACCGCCTTCATCACCTGCTCGTATCGATGCGGGCCGGTGACGGCCAGCACGCTCGGATATTGGCCGAGGATCAGGTCCGGCGTCGCGCCCAGGCAGCCGGTGACGATGACCTTGCCGTTCTCGTTCAGGGCCTCGCCGATCGCCTCCAGCGATTCCGCACGGGCGCTGTCGAGGAAGCCGCAGGTATTGACCACCACCACATCGGCGCCGGCATAGTCGGGGCTGATCTCATAGCCCTCGGCCTTCAGCTGGGTGATGATGCGCTCGGAATCGACCAGGGCCTTGGGGCAGCCCAGGGAGACGAGACCGACTTTCGGGCTGGGCTTCTGCGCAGCGGCGGATGACGACATGGGTTTTCTCGGGGAAACGGTATCGGCGCCTTTATCCGCCGGTCCGATCGCTTCCGCAAGGGCCTGTTCCCTCATGCCGCCATGCACGCCGCCGGATCGACCCGTCCGGGGCCTCTCAGGCCAGCGCGACCGACAGGGTGAAGCGGCAGCGCCCCTCGTCGTCGGCATGGCGAAGCCCGGGTTTTTCGCTGAATTCGCCGGCAAAGCCGAGGGGATCGGCAAAGCCCGCCCAGGGCTCGATGCAGAGATAGTCCGCCCCCGGCTTCATCCAGAGGCCGAGTTCGCTGAAGCCGGTCCAGGCGATGCGGAGGCCAAGGCCGGGCCCGGCGAAGACGAGGCCCCGGCTCGCCAGCCGGTCCATGATCACCGCATCCGCGGCGAACAGGCTGTCGTCGAGGTCGAGCCGGCGCCCCCGCACCGGGCTCGGCTGCGGCTCGGGCGCCAGCAGGCCCTCGGCAAGGCGGCGGATCGGCGCCGGCTCGGGCGCATCGAATTCAAGCCAATGGGCGGTTTTCGCCGCCGCCCGGTCGAGCGGCCAGCGAAAGGCCGGATGGGCGCCGATGCTGAAGGGCAAGGGGCCGGGCGTCGGGTTGATCACGTCATAGGTGATGTCGAGGCCCGCCGCCGTCAGGCGATAGCCGATGTCGAGGATGAAGGGAAAGGGATAGTGCCGCCGGGTATCCTCGTCGTCGGAGAGGCGGAACACCGCCGCGTCCCAGGCCCGGGCGGCGATCCCGAACTCGCGGTCGCGGGCGAAGCCGTGCTGCCCCAGGTCGTAGTCCCGGCCCTGGTGGCGCAGGCGGCCGCCAGCCAGCTTGCCGACGATCGGAAACAGGTTGGGGGCATGGCGCCGCCAGGGCTCGGCCGCCGGCCACAGCAGGTCGCCGTGGCTTTGGTGGTGCAGGCGGCTCAATTCCGCGCCGAAGCTGTTGATTTCGGCCGTCCAGTCGCCCGCGTTCAACTCGATCCTGTCCGCCACCTGTCCCTCCCCGCCGTGCGCCGGCCAGATATAGCGGATACCGCCCCGTATCGCACCAAATCGTGGCAAGGCCGGGCCATAGGCCCTATAAGCAGGACCATGAGCAATATGCCGCGCCGCCCCCTGGATGTCCTTCGCGACATCTTCGGCTATGACGCCTTCCGGGGCCGTCAGGCCGAGATCATCGATCATGTGGTCGCGGGCGGCGATTGCCTGGTGGTCATGCCCACCGGCGGCGGCAAGTCGCTGTGCTATCAGGTGCCGGCGCTGTGCCGGGCGGGGGTGGGCATCGTCGTCTCGCCCCTGATCGCCCTGATGCAGGATCAGGTCGAGGCGCTGCGCCAGTTGGGCGTGCGCGCCGCGGCACTGAATTCGGCACTCGATGCCGGCGCGGCGCGGGCGGTCGAGCGGGCCTTGCGCAACGGCGACCTCGATCTGCTCTATGTCGCCCCCGAGCGGCTGATGACCGAGCGCTTCCTCGACCTGCTGGACGAGGCCCCCATCGCCCTCTTCGCCATCGACGAGGCGCATTGCGTCTCGCAATGGGGCCACGACTTCCGGCCGGAATATCTCCAGCTCGACGTGCTGCATCGGCGCTTCCCCCAGGTGCCGCGCATCGGCTTGACCGCCACCGCCGACGGCCCGACACGGCGCGACATCGCCACCCGCCTCGGGCTGGAGGAGGCGCCCCTGTTCATGGCCGGTTTCGACCGGCCGAACATCCGCTACACGGTGGTGCCCAAGATCGAGCCCCGGGCCGGGCTGAAGCGCTTCCTCGACGGGCGGCGCGGCCAGGCCGGAGTCATTTACTGCATGAGCCGGGCCAAGGTCGAGACCATGGCCGAATGGTGCGTGGCGCAAGGGTTCAATGCCCTGCCCTATCACGCCGGCCTCGACCGCGACCTGCGCGCCCGGAACCACGACCGCTTCCTGAAGGACGAAGGCGTGATCATGGTCGCGACCATCGCGTTCGGCATGGGCATCGACAAGCCGGACGTGCGCTTCGTCGTCCACCTCGACCTGCCGAAGACGATCGAAGCCTATTACCAGGAAACCGGCCGCGCCGGACGCGACGGCCTGCCGTCCGAAGCCCTGCTGTTCTACGGGATCGAGGATGTCGCCCGCCTGCGCCAGCTGATGGCCGGCTCCGAGGCGGCGGAAGCCTTCAAGCGGGTGGAGCGCAGCAAGCTCGAAGCCCTGCTCGGCTTCTGCGAGACCGCGCGCTGCCGCCGCCAAGTCCTGCTGTCCTATTTCGGCGAGACGGACACGCGCCCTTGCGGCAATTGCGACACCTGCCTGCACCCGGTCGAAACCCGCGACGGCACGGTCGAGGCGCAGAAGGCGCTGTCCGCCGTCTACCGCACCGGGGAACGCTTCGGCGCCGTCCATGTCATCGATGTCCTGACCGGCAACGAGACCGAGAAGGTGCGCCAGTTCGGCCACCACACGATCAAGACCTTCGGCATCGGCAAAGACCAGCCCAAGGATTTCTGGCGCGGGGTCTTACGCCAATTGGCCGCCCTCGGCTTCATCGAAGTGGACCTGGAGCGTCACGGCGCCCTCGTGCTCACCGACGAGTGCCGCCCGGTGCTGCGCGGCGAGCAGCGGGTGGAACTGCGCATCGATCCGCCGAAAGTGACGGCGGCGCGGGGCGAGAAACGCCGCCGCAGCACCCCGGACCGCCCGGCCGAAGGCACCGCCGCCGGCACCCTGTTCGGCGCGCTCAGGGCGCTCCGCCTGGAACTCGCCCGGGAACAGGGCGTGCCGCCCTATGTGATCTTCCACGATACGACGCTGATCGAGCTGGCGGAACGCCGCCCGCTCGATCACCTCAGTTTCGCCCAGGTCCCCGGCGTCGGCCAGGCCAAGCTGGAGCGTTACGCCGACCGTTTCATCGAAGTGATCGAGAACTTCGACGGTTAGCATGTTTGGAATGACCGTCATGCCGAACATGCTCTATCGCTTCGATTTTACGCATCGCCGGACGGCGAACCGGTTCCCACTTCGCCTGACGATGCTTTGATCACTTCCGGCGCATGGCATCGAGAAGCGCCGCGCCCAGGCTGCCCTGCTGGCTGCCGCGCTCGTCGCGCTTTTGCGGGGCGGCGCCGCGGCGGGCATCCTGCGGGCGGGCGGGCTGGTTCTGCGGCGGGCGCCCGGCATCGCGCGGCACCGGCTCGCCCTTCCGCATGGTCAGGGAGATGCGCTTCCGCTTCACGTCGACTTCCAGCACCTTGACCTTGACCACGTCGCCCGCCTTCACCACTTCCGACGGGTCCTTGACGAAGCGGTCGGCGATCTGGCTGATGTGGACGAGGCCGTCCTGGTGCACGCCGATATCGACGAAGGCGCCGAAGGCCGCGACATTGGTCACCGTGCCTTCCAGGATCATGCCCGGCTTCAGGTCGGTGATCGCCTCGATGCCGTCGGCAAAGCTCGCGGTCTTGAATTCGGGCCGGGGGTCGCGGCCCGGCTTTTCCAACTCGGCCAGGATGTCGCGCACCGTGGGCACGCCGAATTTCCCGTCGACGAAATCGGCCGGATCGAGGGACTTCAGGCGTTTCGCATCGCCCATCAGGCTGCGCAGGTCGCGGCCACAGGCGGCGACGATCTTCTTCGCCACGCCATAGGCTTCCGGGTGGACCGAGGAGGCGTCCAGCGGCTCCGCCCCGCTGGGGATGCGCAGGAAACCGGCGCATTGCTCGAAGGTCTTCGGCCCCAGGCGCGAGACGGCGAGGAGATCCTTGCGGCTGCCGAAGGGACCGTTGGCGTTGCGATGGGCCACGATCGCCTCGGCCAGCGAGGCGCCGAGACCGGACACCCGCGCGAGCAGCGAGGCGGAGGCCGTGTTGAGATCGACGCCGACCGCGTTCACCGCATCCTCGACCACCGCGTCCAGGGCCCGGGCCAGGCGGTGCTGGTCGACGTCATGCTGGTATTGGCCGACACCGATCGACTTGGGCTCGATCTTCACCAGTTCGGCCAGCGGATCCTGCAGGCGCCGGGCGATGGAGACGGCGCCGCGCAGCGAGACATCGAGATCCGGGAATTCGGCGGCCGCCAGCGCGGAGGCCGAATAGACCGAGGCGCCGGCCTCCGACACCACCACCTTGATCGGGCGGCGCTCCGCCGGCAGGTCGGCGATCAGGTCGGCGGCCAGCTTGTCGGTCTCGCGGCTGGCGGTGCCATTGCCGATGGCGACCAGTTCGACCCCATGCTTCAGGATCAGGTGGCCGAGCGCCGCCTGGGCGCCGCGCAGGTCGTTCCGCGGCTGGAACGGATAGACGGTGGCGGTATCGAGCACCTTGCCCGTGCCGTCGACCACCGCGACCTTGACCCCGGTGCGGATGCCCGGATCGAGGCCGAGTGTCGCGCGGGAGCCGGCGGGGGCGGCGAGCAATATATCCTTCAGGTTCCGGGCGAAGACGTGGATCGCCTCTTCCTCCGCCCGTTCGCGCATCTCGTTCATCAGGTCGATCGAGAGATGCAGCGACAGTTTCACCCGCCAGCACCAGCGCGCTACCTCGCCCAGCCATTTGTCGGCCGGCGCCGCCGCCTTCGGGTCGATCTGATAGGCGCCCATGATGCGGGCCTCGACCGGCTTCACCGGGGCGTCGCTGTCGGCATCAATCTCGATGTCGACGGTGAGGATTTCCTCGTTCCGGCCGCGCAGCATGGCCAGGGCCCGGTGGCTGGGGACCGCGGCCCAGCGTTCCGCGTGATCGAAATAATCGCTGAACTTGGCGCCGGCCTCGGCCTTGCCCTCGACCAGGCGGGCATGGACCTGGGCGTTTTCCTTCATGTAGTTGCGGAGGCTGCCGACGAGATCGGCATTTTCCGCCATCTGTTCGACGATGATGTCGCGCGCACCGTCGAGGGCCGCCTTCACATCCGCCACATCTTCGGTGAGATAGGCCGCAGCCGCCTCCTGCGGCACCAGCCGGCGATTGGCCAGCAGGGCCTCTGCCAGCGGGCCAAGGCCCTTTTCCCGGGCGATTTCCGCCTTGGTCCGGCGCTTCGGCTTATAGGGCAGGTAGATGTCTTCAAGCTCGGCCTTGGTGGCAGCGGCATCGATCTTCGCCGCCAGCTCATCGGTCAGCTTGCCTTGCGAACGGATCGACTCCAGCACCGTCTCGCGCCGGGCCGCGAGGTCGCGGAGATAGGTCAGGCGCTCTTCCAGGGTGCGGAGTTGAGTATCGTCCAGGCCGCCGGTCGCTTCCTTGCGGTAGCGGGCGATGAAGGGCACCGTGGCGCCGCCGTCCAGCAATTCGACCGCCGCATTCACCTGTTCCGGCTTCGCCTGGATCTCGGCGGCGATAAGGCGGGCGATGCGGGGGCTGGCTGCGGTCATGAGTCGGGCTCGTCACGTTTCGGGGCCGCGACCATAGGGCAAAGCCGGTGGCGGGGAAACAACGATGACTCCACCGTAGTGTTGAATGAAATTATTGAGGGGTAGGCATAGAAAAGTCCCCACGCCGAATGTTCGCAACAATTTTTGAAAATATATCCGTATCCATGAAGTAATTTGGATATGCTCTTTTTAAGGAATTAATGTTCTCAACAGACACCAATACTATTTGGTTCGGAGAATTATCAGATATAGACCCCTCCAGATCCGTGTAAAATCTATTTGCTTCAGCAGATTCTTTTGCCTTGAATCTTCTTATTTTAATAGTTCCAGCATTAGGATCAAGATCAAGAAGAAAATATTTAGAATCTTTAGCGCCCCCAATGAACTCTATCGTAGAGTTATACATTTGTAATACATTTGATACATTTAATCTTTTAGATAAGCTTTCAATTTCCCTAACCAATTCACGCCGATTATCGGGAGTTCCTGGCACTGGATTGCAGTTTTCTATAATCGAAATAGCAGTGCCCATAAGAGCAAAAAATCGAAGCCAATCCTGGTTTCCCTGATTTGATTTCAGAGCCTGACGCGTAAACAAACCAACCGCTTCCACAGCTGTCGCCCAGGCATGCTGTGGCTGAGTTCTAATTTGTATTTCTATTTTTAAGTTATCATATTTCATATTCACCCCTCTTCCTTTGTATTGAAATATCAAATGGTACGATCTATATCCATCCGCTTTGGGATTTAAAATGTAATCCTTCTCACCCTTAAATGCATGAGAGAATCCAGTGTTTTTATATTCTTCAACAAGAGAATATACGCTTCCTTTTTCCTTAAAAACCACCCGGCACCCCGCAATATCTTGCATTTGAGTCATTCTCATGGAATTTTTCTGCGTCAATTTTCTATGAATAGACTCAAGCCTTTTAATTCTTTGGGCCACGATAATTTCTCTTTCAATTTTTTTTGCCTTGTTTCTCAATGTCATTTGGAATGTATTTAATGGAAAAGCATGTGCCGAACGCCAATTATTGATAATCGAGAGAACATTAACCCCCTCGCTAGTGATAACTGGAAAAATCAAGCCAGCTAATTTTTTGCCGGCACTGTTTACCTGCTCCGGCGAATACTCCAAGGTTGCCCAAACCATTCGCGCTTCCGCCTATTATCCAGAGGGGAGGAAATCCAGAATTTACCATCCTAGAGTTGATTAAGAAACATCTCAAATAGAACGAAAAGGGCCGCGCCATCGCTGGCGCGGCCCCGATCTTTCAGGCGTCCGGCTTAGTGGCCAAGACCCTTGACGATTTCCTCGACCACCTTCTTGGCGTCGCCGAAGAGCATCATGGTGTTGTCGCGGAAGAACAGTTCGTTCTCGACGCCGGCATAGCCCGACGACATGCCGCGCTTCACGAACAGCACCGTCTTCGCCTTGTCGACTTCAAGGATGGGCATGCCGTAGATCGGCGAGGCCTTGTCGGTCTTCGCCGCCGGGTTGGTCACGTCGTTGGCGCCGATGACGAAGGCGACGTCCGCCTGCGAGAAGGCCGAGTTGATGTCCTCAAGCTCGAACACTTCGTCGTAGGGCACATTGGCTTCGGCCAGCAGCACGTTCATGTGGCCGGGCATGCGGCCCGCCACCGGGTGGATGGCGTAGGACACTTTCACGCCCTCGGCCTTCAGCAGGTCGGCCATTTCGCGCAGCGCATGCTGGGCCTGGGACACCGCCATGCCGTAGCCGGGGACGATGATCACCGAGCCGGCGTTCTTCATGATGAAGGACGCGTCGTCGGCCGAGCCCTGCTTGACCGGGCGGGTTTCCTTCTTGCCCCCGGCCGCCGCCGCCGCACCCGCGTCGGCACCGAAGCCGCCGAGGATGACGCTGATGAACGAGCGGTTCATGCCCTTGCACATGATGTAGGACAGGATGGCGCCCGACGACCCCACCAGCGAACCGGTGATGATCAACGCGGTGTTCTGCAGCGTGAAGCCGATGCCGGCCGCCGCCCAACCCGAATAGGAGTTGAGCATGGACACGACCACCGGCATGTCGGCGCCGCCGATCGGGACGATCAGGGTGATGCCGATGACGAAGGAGAGCGCGGTCAGAGCCCAGAAGGCCCAGGTCGCCTCGCCCTTGGTCACGATCAGGATGACCAGCAGCACGACGATCGCCGTCGCGATCGCGATGTTCAGCAGGTGCCGGGCCGGCAGGATGATCGGCGCGCCCGACATATTGCCGTTCAGCTTGGCGAAGGCGATGATCGAGCCCGAGAAGGTGATGGCGCCGATGGCGACGCCAAGGCCCATTTCGATCAGCGAGCCGGTCTTGATGCCGCCTTCGGGCTCGGGCAGGGTGATGCCATAGGAATCCGGCACATAGTAGGCGGCCGCCGCGACCAGCACCGCGGCCATGCCGACGAGGCTGTGGAACGCGGCGACGAGCTGCGGCATCGAGGTCATGGCGACGCGCTTGGCGATCACCGCGCCGATGCCGCCGCCGATGGCGAGCGCGACCACGATCATGGCGATCGTCAGCGCGTCGATATTCGGCAGCACCTGGTGCGACAGCAGGGTGGTCACGACCGCGATGGTCATGCCGATCATGCCGTAGCGGTTGCCCGTGCGCGAGGTGGCGGGCGACGACAGGCCCCGCAGCGCGAGAATGAACAGCACCCCGGAGACGAGGTACAGGACAGAAGCGAGATTGGCGTTCATCGACGTCTACTCCTCACTTCTTTTCTTTTTTCTTGTACATGGCGAGCATTCGGCTCGTGACCATGAACCCGCCGAAGATATTCACCGAGGCGAAGATCACCGCGACGAAGCCGAAGATCTTCGAGGCCCAGGAGGCCGAAGAAATGGCCGGCACGGCGACGGCGATGATGGCGCCGACGATGATCACGCTCGAAATCGCGTTGGTCACCGCCATCAGCGGCGTGTGCAGGGCGGGCGTCACGCTCCAGACGACGTAATAGCCGACGAAGACGGCCAGCACGAAGATGGAGAGCAGGGAAATGAAATGATCCATGGCGTCACCTCTTCGATCAGGCGGCGGCGAAGGCCGGATGCACCACGGCGCCACCCTTGGTCAGGATGGAGGCCTTGATGATCTCGTCTTCCCAGTCGATCGCGAGTTGCTTGGTCTCCTTCGAGACCAGCGGCGTGATGAAGTTCAGCAGGTTCTTGGCGAAGAGCTGCGAGGCATCGACCGAAATCCGGCTGGGCAGGTTGATGATGCCGACGATCTTCACGCCGTTCTCGGTGACCACCACCTCGCCCGGCCGCGACAGGGGGCAGTTGCCGCCCTGTTCGACCGCGAGATCGACGATGACCGCGCCCGGCTTCATGGTGGCGACCATCTCCGGCGTCACCAGGACCGGCGCAGGGCGGCCCGGGATCAGCGCGGTGGTGACCACGATGTCCTGCTTCTTGATCGTGTCCGCGATCAGGGCGTTCTGCTTCGCCTGATAGTCCTTGGACATTTCCTTGGCATAGCCGCCGGCGGTCTGGGCGTTCTTGAATTCCTCGTCCATGACCGCGACGAAAGTGCCGCCCAGCGATTCCACCTGTTCCTTGGTGGCCGGGCGCACGTCGGTCGCCGAGACGATGGCGCCGAGACGCTTCGCCGTCGCGATGGCCTGGAGGCCGGCGACGCCGACGCCCATGATCAGGGTGCGGGCCGGGGCCACGGTGCCGGCGGCGGTCATCATCATCGGGAAGGCGCGGGCGTATTCGGCCGCGGCTTCGATGACGGCGCGATAGCCGGCGAGATTGGCCTGGGACGACAGGATGTCCATCGACTGCGCACGGGTGATGCGCGGCACGAATTCCATCGCGAAGGCGTCGATGCCGGCCTCGGCATAGGCCTTCACGCTGTCGCGGTCGGCATAGGGATTGAGGCCGGCGATGAGCACGGCCCCGCGCTTGAAGTGCTGAAGCTCTTCCGGCAGCGGACGCTGCACGTGGAAGACGACGTCGGCGCCCGCGATGGTCGAGGCGGCGTCGGGCGCGATCCTGGCGCCGGCGGCTTCGAAGGCGGCATCGGGCACGGCCGAGGCGATACCGGCCCCGGTCTCGATCACGATCTCGGCGCCGAGCGCGATCAGCTTCTTCACGGATTCAGGAGAGGCAGCGACACGATTCTCGTTCGGCCGCCGCTCCTTAGGGATAGCAATCCTCATCTGGCCCCCAGACTTGAGCGGTATTATTGGCGGAAGAAAGCGGAAGGACGCGGGCCCGGCCGAAACGCCGGTCCCCGCCCCCCGAAGCGGTCAAAGCAGCGCGGTCAAACCAGGAAGATCGCCATCAGCACCAGCAGGCCGATGCAGGCGATGATCCCCCATTTGGTCAGGCTCATGAACAGAGCATAAGTCTTCCGCTGTTCGGTGATGTCCATCGTCATGACGTCTGTTCCCGAGGCTCCCCGACGATCCGATAGAGGCGCAACCCGTTATCGGCGCCGAGTGCAGATCCTAAAGTTCAAGATTTCTTATTTGCCCGGCACGACCGTCGAAAAACCGCTCGCCAATCCCGCCAGACCCCTTATTCGGCGCGCACTATTACAAAAGGGGCAAGAGCAAACAAGGCTTCTCTTGCTGCGTAGCAGAAGCGGCGGGCCCCGGCCTATTGCCAAAAGGAACCATTCGGGCGGGGAACCGGGTCAGGATGCCGCATCCCGCTCCAGTTCCAGCAGTTTCCGCTTGCGGGCGGTGCCCCAGCGATAGCCGGTGAGCGAGCCGTCGGAACCGACCGCGCGGTGGCAGGGCACCAGGATCGAGACCGGATTGGCGCCGCAGGCGCGCCCCACCGCCCGCGCCGCGCCGGGCTTGCCGATCGCCGCCGCCAGCGCGCCATAGGTCCGGGTCTCGCCCACCGGAATGTCGCGCAGCGCCTGCCAGACCTGGATCTCGAAGGCGGTGCCGCGCAGGTCGAGGGGCAGGTCGCCCCCGGCCTCCGGCGCCGCCGCCCGCGTGGCGACCGCCGCCAGCAGCGGTTCGAGGCGGCCGTCGTCGGGCATGATGCGGGCATGGGGGAAGCGGCGGACGAGGTCGGCGATCAGCAATTCCTCGTCCTCGCCCATGAAGAGGGCGGCGATGCCCTGGCCGGTCGCCGCCACCAGGGTCAGGCCGAGCAGGGTCTCGACCGCGCCCCACCAGAGATCGAAGCCCCCCGCCTTCAGTTTCGCCGGCGTCGTGCCCGTCGCCGCCTTGACCGCGCGATAGGCGTCGGACACCGCGCCAAAGCCGGCCTCGTAGAGCGCGCCGGCGACATCGTCGCCCTGGCCCAGCAGTTCGACCAGCCGGCCCTGCTTGCAGCCGGCGGCATAGTCGCGGGGCGAAACCCCGGCCACCCGCTTGAACAGGCGCTGGAAATGGAAGGGCGAGAGGTTCACCGCCTCGGCCAGCGCATGCAGGGTCGGCGCCGCCTCCCCCGCCGCCAGCGCCTCGCGGATCAGGCGGCAGGCTTTCTCGACCGCCACCGTCGCCCGCGCCGCCGCCGCGCCCAGGGCCTGGTCCGGCCGGCAGCGCTTGCACGGCCGGAAGCCGGCCGCCGCAGCCGCCGCCAGATCGGCGAAGAAACGCACATTCTCCCGCCGCGGCCGGCGCGACGGGCAGCCCGGCCGGCAGGCGACCCCGGTGGTGGTGACGCCGTAGATGAAGTCGGGCCCCGCCCCGCCATCGATCAGGCGGGACCAGCAGGCATCGGCATCAGGCAGAGAATCAGTCGTCATCGGAACAATCCCGTGGCGGGTTGCGGCGCCGGCCACCATGCCGTACCAACCTGCCACGGGCTGCCCCGATCTTGCGCAGCAATTCGATGCCGCGCCGGCTCAGGCCATCGTGTTCTTGACCACGCCGATGAACGACCGGCGCGCATCCGCGATCAAGCCCTGCTGGTCCAGGATATAGGTGGTCCGGGTGACGGCATCATCGACGTTGCCGCCGATGACGTCGACCTCGCCCGGGCGCAGGGCCACGACGATATCGACGTGACTGCAGAATGTGTCCGCCTTGCCCTTGGCGATCCCGTCCAGTTCGACCAGCGCCGCCTCGAATGTCGCCGGCGGCTTGCGGCAGCCATCGCCCCGCCGGGTCGCCCACAGCAGATCGCCCACGGCCAGCGGCACCGACTTGGCATCCACCAACTGGAGGCCGGCAAACTTGCCGGTGGCGATCGATGCGACATATTCGGAGTGATTGCCCGATTCGGGGAATTTCTTGCCGGCCCCCGCCTTCGCGAAGCAATAGGAGATGAAGGCGCCGGACCAGGCCTTGCTGCGGTCCCGGCCGTCGAGATCGCTGCCGATCTCTTTCCAATAGGCGCCGACATAGGTCCAGTAGGGATGCTCGCCCTCCATGATCTTGTACGAGAAGCCGAGCCGCTTGCCCTCGCGCGTGAGGACGGGCCCGCCCCACCGCGTCCATTCCGCACGCGCCGCCTGCACCAGTTTTTCGACCGTGGTCATCCGACGCCTCCCTTAAACGAAATCGCCGCGCTGGCGGGACCAGCGGCGGGCGGCCAGCGCCGCTTGGCGGGACTTCATCGCCGACTTCAGGTTGGCCACCCGGCCGGCCTGATCGTCCGCCCCCACCTGGAGGAGGGCGTCGAAGGGCTTCGACTTCAACAGCGCGGCCTGCATTTCCGCATAGGTGCCGCGGCCCTGATGGCGGATATCGAAGATCACGGCGCAGATGTCGGCCGTCTTGCCGTCCAGGCCAAGGCGCTTGTCCGCCTCCCGGACCAGGGCGCGGGCCGTGTTTACCATGTGCTGCACCTGGAGCAGTTTCACCTCGGGGTGGTGAATGGTCCAATGAAGCAGCTTGGCCGCGGCGACGATCTCGTCGTCCTCGACGGCTTCGAGGGTCGGGTTGAGATAGAGTTGCAGGGGCCCGGTGCTGTCCGCGCTCTCCAACGGGATCGCCTTGCCGGTCTCGATCTTGCAGATGCGGCCGTTGCGCACTTCGAGGTTGGGGAAATAATCGTCCGCCTCGGGACGGCCCAGCATGTCGCGGAACCAGCGGATGAAGTCGTGATCGGCGACATGGACCGCGAACTGGCCGAAGCCGAAGGTGAAGCGGGCCCGGTCGTAGGTATTGAGGGACAGGAAACTTTGCCCCTCGCAAACCGCGGTCGGCTCGATGAAATCGCTCCAGAAGCCGAAGACGGCGCCGTAGTCGGCCGCCCGGAACAGGTGCTGCGCGGCCAGGCTATGGCCGAAATGCCCGCTGTCGTTGGACAGGCCGTATTTCGTCCCGCCAAAGCGGACGCGAGATCCGACGGCCAGCGGATCGGCCCCGTTCGCGCGTGCCGAGCACTTCCCCCCGTCACGCAATACCTCGAAGTATATCGCCATCCCCCCACCTCATCATTGCCATGAAAGGCAATCATGAGTGTGTTTCATGCGTGCATATTATCAATTAAAGAAATATCCAAAATGGCAAATAAAACCATGAATTGTTTTGCGTGCCGCAACCTGCCGATCCGCCGGACGGCACGCCTTCCCGGGGCCGGGCCCGATCAGAACCGCTTGCCGATGACCTTGAAAATGCCCGTGCCCGTGGCGACCAGGGTATCGCCGGTCCAGATCCGGCCTTCCGCCGTGCGGAAGTCGCCGTCGGCGGCGACGAGGCGGGCCGTGCCCTGCACCCAGGCGCCGAGCGGCGCCCCGGCGATGAAATCGACCATCAGGCGGACGGTGATCCAGTTGAGCGCGGTCCGGTGCGAGATGATGTGGCCGAAGGTGACGTCGGCAAAGCCCATCAGCATGCCGCCGTGGCAATTGTTCAGCATGTTGGTGTGGTGCGGCCCGACCCGGAAGGCGCGGGTGAAACCGCCCGCCGCCTCGTCGCGCTCGTAGAGGGGGCCGACGGTCAGGCCGTAGCCGCTGCGCCAGGGCAGGCGGCGGAAACCCTCGGGAATGTCGCGCTCGTCGTCTTCAACGGCATGGTCGGGGACGGGATCGGCCATGGCCTATTCGGCGCGGCCCTGCGCCATCCTGTCAAGCCCCGCCCCGGCCGGCCCGGCGACGCGGCGTCAAAGGGCGAACAGCGGCACGCCCAGCAAACCGGGAAAGGGCATGCGCGCCGCCGCGGGGCGGACGAACTGCACCTCGCCCCATGATTCGCGCGCCTCGACCCAGCCCTGGGCGCGATAGAAGGCGCGCACGGCCGTATTATGGGCCTCGCAGCGCAGGTAGGCCCCGGGCCCGAGCAACCGGCCGACCTCGGCCAGCAGCAGGGCGCCGGCGCCCCTGCCCTGTTCCTCGGGCGAGACGAAGAGCAGGTCGATCTCGCGGGTGATCGGGTCGAAACCGGCGAAGCCGACGACCCGGCCGGCGCGTTCGGCGACCTTCAGGTCGAGATCGGCGATGGCGAAGCTGAAATCCTCCGCCGTGAAGCGGTCGGGCGGGACATGGGGCTTGGCGCGGCGCCGCGCCGCCAGGAAGATCCCGGCACAGGTCGAGAAATCGCCGCTGCCGGCAGACCGGATGCGAAGCCTGTCGCCCTCCGTCATCGTCGTACCCATCCCCTTGCCCCCCCCGGGTGGTTCCTCGGCCTTATCTCAATGCCGCTTGGCGTGGCAGCCGGCCAGATGGTCGTCGACCATGCCGACTGCCTGCATGAAAGCATACACGATGGTCGGGCCGACGAAACGGAAGCCCTTTTGTCGCAGCGCCTTCGACAGCGCCTCCGCTTGCGGGCTCGAGGTCGGCGCCTCGCCGAGCGCGGTCCAGCGGTTGACGACGGGTGCGCCCCCGACGAAGGACCACAGGAAGCGGGCGAAATCGCCCTCGTTCCGCTCGATCGCGAGATAGGCGCGGGCATTGCCGACCGTCGCCTCGATCTTGCCCCGGTGGCGCACGATGCCGGCATCCTGAAGCGCCGCGGCGACCTCCGCCTCGCCCCAGGCGGCCAGCCGTTCCGGCACGAAACCCTCGAAGCGGGCGCGGAAGCCGTCGCGCTTCCGAAGAATGGTGATCCAGGCGAGGCCGGCCTGGAAACCGTCCAGGATCAGCTTTTCGAACAGGGCGCGGCTGTCGTGTTCCGGCACGCCCCATTCCTCGTCGTGATAGGCGACATAGTCGGGCGCCGTGCCGCACCAGGGGCAGCGGTCGCGCCCGTCCGCGTGGCGGATCAGGGTGCCGGCCATCACAGATCTCCGAGGAAGGCGGGGCGGCAGGGCCGCACCACCAGGCTGCCGGCGGTGAAGACATGGTCATCCGCCTCGTTCTCCTTCAGGTATTCGAGGCGCATGAGGGCGAGGCCGACCCCGGCCCGGCTGCTGCGCATGGCGCCGGCCTCGTGCCCGCCGAGCAGGATGGGGGTATCCGGTTCGGGCGGTTCGGCCGCGGGATCGAATTCGACCTTGTACAGGCGCTTCTTGATCGTCGCCCGATGCTTGGTGCGCGCGGTCAGTTCCTGGCCGACATAGCAGCCCTTGGTGAAGGAGACGCCGTTCAATTCCTCGTAATTGTTTTCGAGCAGGAAGCCGCGGTCGACCGCGATATCGCGCGAGCCGTCGGGTACCGCGAGATCGAGGCGATGGCGGTCATAGGCTTCCGCCGCCGCCGACAGCGACAGGCCGGCCGCCGCCAGCGCGGCATCGACCGCCGCCGCGGGGCCCAGCAGGCGGACGCCGAGATCGGCCAGGCGCGGATCGACCAGGGCGACGGCGCCGCCCGCCAGTTCCCGCGCCGCGCCCGCGACCGCATCGAGGCCGAAGGCGGCGGCGCTGCCCGGGCCGAAGACCGCGACCACCGTGCCGTCCGCGGGCGCGGCGATGGTCACCTTGGCGCGCAGGCGGTACAGGGTCAGGCGGCGTTGCAGGTCGGCGCAGCGTTCCGCCTCGGTATCGACCAGCAGGCCGTCGCCATGCCCAGGCGGAGCTGGCGCGGGCGCGATGATCAATTCGTGCAGGAACTTGCCCTGGGGCGTGAGCAGGGCGGCGAACAGGCCCTGCGACGGCGACAGCCGGGTCGCGTCGTTGGTGATCAGTCCCTGCAGGAAGGGAATGGTGTCGGCGCCGCCGAGGGCCAGCAAGGCACGGCCCGGCAGACGGGTGGCGAGGGGTTTTGCAGTTTCGATCATATCCAGAGAGTTTGGGGCCGGCGGCCCGCTGTCAAGTGCGGGCGCGGCATTCCCGTCATCGCCCGAAAACGCTTGCCGGCGCCCGCGCCAGTTCCGCCTGGGCATGGCGCCGGCCCAGTTCGACCGCCCGGTCGAAGGCTTTCCAGTCGAGGAAATCGATGCTTTCCACCGGCGGCTTCAGGAAGAAATCGGCGGCGGACCGGCCCAGCCTGTCGGCCGGAGTCTTCACCGTGCCGGCGCGCAGCAGGATCTGCAGGATCGAGGGCATGCGCGGGCGCCGGCGCAGGAACAGGCGCTCGAACCAGGTTTCCTCGGGCAGGGCGCCGGGGGCGGAAAAGGCCGGCGCCTCGCCCACGTCGACCGCGATCACCGGGCCCCGGCCAAAGGCGCGCATGGGCGTGACCGGCAGGTTGTCGAGGACGCCGCCGTCGGCGAAGACCTCGCCCTTCGGGTTCACCCAGGGCGGCATGATGCCGGGAATGGCGACGCTGGCGCGCAGCCATTGCCACAGCAGGCCCCGGCGGTGCACCGCCAGCGTGCCCCGGGTGAGATTGGTCGAGACGCAGAAATAGGGCAGCCACAGGTCTTCGATCCGCCGCTCGCCGAAGGCGTCGCGTAGCCGCCGGGTGACCCGCCGACCGGCGGTCAGCGCCACCAGGGGCAGGGTGAAATCGTTGACCGGGTTGGTGTCGACGAAGGCGCGGCGAAAGCGCGGCTCGGCCTCATGGGCATCCCAATGCATGGCGGCGCCGGCGGCGGCGATCGCGCCCATGGAACAGCCGCCCACCATGTCGATGGCGACCCCGGCATCGGCGAAGGCGCGCAGGACCCCCAGATGGGCAAAGCCCCGGGCGCCGCCGCCCGACAGCACGAGCCCGACCGCCCGCCCCGTCACCTGGCGGGCCAGGCGCGCCGCATCGGCGAAGACCCCGACCCGGACATGGTGATGCAGCGCGACCCGGCGGCCGGCGAGGAAGGCCTTGGAATTGTCCGGCGAGATGCGGTCGGCCGGATGCAACATCACGAGTTCCATGGCCTGGCCGCGCTGGCTGGCCGCGGCTTCGAGCGGGTGGCGGCGCCTGGTCTCGGCATCGTCGGCGGAGACGACGACGAGGCAGACATCGGCCTGGCGCAGGCACAGGCGGCTCCAGGCGCCGGCCGTCTCGTCGGCCTGGTAGAGGATGAAGTCGTGGCGGCTTTCGATATCGTGGAACCATTGGGTCTGGCGGCCGCCGCCCTCGCCTTCGCCGATCTCGGCGACGGTGCCGAACTGGCGCATGCAACGGGCAAGGTCGCGCCGCATGGCCGCGCAGTCGCGCCCGCTGCCCGCCGGCAGCAGGGCGATGGAGCGCGGCCGGGGCGGCGGCTGACCCAGCGGATTGTCCTGCATCACTTCGAGACGGGAGACGATCTGGCGCGTAACCCCCAGCATGGCCTGGGGGTGGCGGGCGACCAGCGCCTCGAACCCGGCATGGTCGAGACGCAGGACTTCGCAGTCCCGCTCGGCGATCACGCTGGCGGACCGGGCCCGGCCCGAGACCAGGGCCATCTCGCCCACCACCTCGCCGGCGGCGATGCGGGCGATGCGCCGGCGCACGCCGTCGCCGGCGACGCGCAGCACCGCGAGGCTGCCGCGCAGGACGATATAGAGCGCATCCCCCGCCTCGCCCTGGGCGAAAAGGACATTGCCGCCCGGCAGGCTGAACCAGTCGGCATGGTCGATCACGGCCTGGCGCGCCGCCGGTTCCAGCCCGGCGAACAGGGCGACGCCGTCCAGCAGGGTGGGATCGGCCTCGGGCGGCGTCATCGCGGGATCAGCGCAGGCGCCAGCGCCCGTCCAGGGTGGCGCCCGGCTCGGCCGCGGCGCTTCCCTGGTCGTAAAGGCGCAGCAGATGGGCGAAGGTCGAGCGCGCCGCCGCCGGATAGAGCGCGGGATCGACCGCGGCATAGATGACGGGGACGAGATCCATGATCAGCGACGGCCCCCGTTCCGCCAGCAGGCGGACGATCTGCGCCTCGCGCTCGTTGCGGTGGGCGATGAAGGCGGCGACATGGGCTTTCGGATCGGTGATGGCGGGGCCGTGGGTCGGCCAATAGGTCTCGTCGTCGCGCTCGAGCAGGCGGGCGAGGCTTTCCATGTAATCGTTCATGTCGCCGTCGGGCGGGGTGATGACGCTGGTCGACCAGCCCATGACGTGATCGCCCGAGAACAGCACCTTCGGCTCGCGCCAGCCGAAGCACAGGTGGTTCGAGGTATGGCCGGGGGTATGCACCGCCTCGATGGTCCAGCCCGGGCCGGCCACGACGTCGCCGTCGCGCAGCACCCGGTCGGGGGCGAAAGCCATGTCGCCGCCCTGCACCGCCGCCTGCCCCGCCGCTTCCAGACGGCCGGAACCATGGGGCCCGAAGCCATAGGTCGGCGCCCCGGTCGCCGCCTTCAGGGGGGCGGCGCCGGGGGAATGGTCGATATGGGTATGGGTGACCAGGATATGGCTGACCACCTCGTCGCCAAGGCCCTGGAGCAGGGCGGCGATATGGTCGGCATCGTCCGGGCCCGGGTCGATCACCGCCACCCGGCCCTCGCCGACGACATAGGTCCCGGTGCCGTGGAAGGTGAAGGACGAGGGATTGCGCGCCACGATCCGGCGCAAGCCCGGCGCCACCGGCTCCAGCCGGCCGTAATCGAACGCCATCTCGCGGCGATAGGGGATGTCCACGGCCATTCCGTCGTTTCCTCGCAGCAGCACCTTAACACGAGTTATAAAGGGGGCGCCCCGGTCAGCAACAGGACCAGCATGGCGCCGAGCAGCCCGGGCCCGAACGGCGGATCGTCCGCCAGCCGGCGCAAGGCCAGCGCGCCCAGGGCGAAGACCACGGTGGCGACGCTGGCGGTCAGGTAGCACCAGACCAGCCCCAGCGGCCCCAGCCAGATGCCGATGCCGACCACGAGCTTGACGTCGCCGAGCCCGAGCCCCGAACGGCCCCGGATCAGGCGGTAGAGGGCGGCCAGGCCGAACAGCAGCAGGGCGCCGCCGAGGCCGGTCGCCGCCGCCTCGACCAGGCGGTCGCGGGCCAGGGCATCGGCAAGGCCGAGGGCGGCGATCGCCAGCGACCATTCGTTGGGGATGCGCCGGTGGTGGAAATCGAAGCCGATCACCGCCAGCGCCACGGCCCCCAGCACGACCAGCGCCGCGCCATGGGGCTGGATCCCCGCCTGGGCCAGGGCGAAACCGCCATAGACCCCCGCCAGCACCAGCCACAGCAGGCCGAGACGGGGCACCGCCAGGTCGCGATGGGCGGCCAGCACGCCGTTCACCCGCCAGGCGATGCCGCCGGCAAGAAGGCCGAGCACGGCGCCGACATAGGGGTGAAGGGCGACGACCTCAGCCATGGCCGGCGGCGACCAGCAGGATCAGGATCATGGCCAGGCCCGCCGTCGCGCCCAGCAGGTCGCCGGTATAGCCGCCCAGGCGATGCAGCCCGAACAGGGTGGCGACGACCCCGGCCGCCAGCACCGCCAGACCGGCCGGCACCACGCCCCAGCCGAGGCAGACGAGGCCGATGCCGGCAGCATAGACCACCGCCGTCCACCCCGCCTCGCCCGGGACCCGCCCGACCGAGGCGCCGAGCCCGTCCGGCCGCGCCGGATCGAGCAGCAGGAGCGGCAGCAGCAAGGCGAGCCGCGCCCCGGCATTGGCCGCGACCAGGGCGAAGACCAGGGCCCAGACCCCGCCCCCGGCGATCCCCGCCAGGAGGACGAGGCGCGCGGTCAGGTTCAGCCACAGGGCGGCGCTGCCGAAGACGCCGATCCGGCTGTCGCGCATGATGCGCAGCCGCGCCTCGGCGTCGCGCCCGCCGAGGCCGTCGGCGATATCGGCGAAACCGTCCTCGTGAAAGGCGCCGGTGACGATCAGTTCGGCGGCGATGGCGACCAGCGCCAGCAGCCAGGGCCCGAGGCCGACTTCGGCCCCGACCAGGACGCAGAGGCCGGCGAACAGGCCGGCCGCCGCCCCCGCCAGGGGAAAGGCCCAGGCGGCGCGGCCCAGGCTGCCCGGCGGCAGGACCGGCAGGTCGCCGACCGGCAGGCGGGTGAACAGGCCGAGCACGAGGCGGAAATTGTCGCCGCGGCCGGTCTTCGGGGGGAGCTGATCCTGCATTTGTCGCTTCTTGTCGCGGCCGCGAACGGCTACAGCTTGGGGCCCTTAACTGTCCCGACCCTGCCAGCTTTGACGATGCCGATCAAACCACCCGTCGATCTTGCGGCGCTGCGCGCCCTGATCGCCAGCTTTCCCGCCGGTGACGATGCCGCCGCCGAAGCCGCCCGGGCCCGCGATGCGGTGCTGACCAAGCCGCCGGGCGCCCTGGGCCGGCTCGAATCGCTGGCGGTCTGGCTGGCGCGCTGGCAGGGCCGGGCCCGGCCGGCGGCCGAATCGATCCGGATCGCGGTCTTCGCCGGCAATCACGGCATCGCGGCGGCCGGCGTCTCGCCCTATCCGGCCAGCGTGACCGCCCAGATGGTGGCCAATTTCGCCGCCGGGGGCGCCGCCATCAATGCCCTGTCGCGGGCGATCGGCGCCGAACTGACCGTCGTCCCCCTCGACCTCGAACGGCCGAGCGCGGATTTCCGCCGCCAGCCCGCCCTGAGCGAGGCCGAATTCATCGCCGCCGCCGCCGAGGGCTTCAAGGTGGTTACCCCCGGGCTCGACCTGCTCTGCCTCGGCGAGATGGGCATCGGCAATACCAGCGCCGCCGCCGCCACCGCCGCCGGCCTGTTCGGCGGCGCGGCGATCGACTGGGTCGGCCCCGGCACCGGCGCCGCCGGCCCGGTGCTGGCGGCCAAGATCGCGGCGGTGGCCGAGGCCGCCCGCTTCCACCGTGCCGAAACCGCCGATCCGCTGGATCTCGCCCGGCGCCTGGGCGGCCGGGAACTGGCCGCCATGCTGGGCGCCTGCATCGCCGCCCGCCTTGCCCGGGTGCCGGTCGTGCTCGACGGCTATGTCGCCACCGCCGCCGTCGCCGCGCTTGGCCTGATCCGGCCGGACGGCCTGGCGCATGCGGTCGCCGGCCATTGTTCCGCCGAACCGGCCCACCGCCGCCTGCTGGATGCCCTGGACCTCCCGCCCCTGCTCGACCTCGGCATGCGCCTCGGCGAAGCCTCGGGGGCGGCGGTCGCCGCCGGCATCATCCGCGCCGCCGCCCGCACCCACAATGAAATGGCGAGCTTCGGCGAGGCCGGGGTGGACGGGAAGGACCCCGGCTGACCGGCCTATACGTGCTGGCCGCCGTTGATGTGAAGCTCGGCGCCGGTCACATAGGACGATTGCTCGGTGCAGAGGAAATAGATCGCCTTGGCCACTTCCGCGGTGGAGCCGAGGCGGCGGAGCGGGATCTGGTCGATCAGTTTCTCGGTCCCGGGGGAGAGGATCGCGGTCTCGATCTCGCCCGGCGAGATGGCATTGACGCGGACGCCCAGGGGGCCGAAATCGGCGGCCATCTCGCGGGTCAGCGCGGCCAGCGCCGCCTTCGAGGTGGCATAGGCGGAACCGGCGAAGGGATGCACGCGCGAGCCGGCGATCGAGGTGACATTGACGATCGAGCCCTGGGCCGCGCGCAATTCCTCCATCAGCCCGCGGGCGAGCAGCACGGGGGCGAAGAAATTCACCCGGAACACCCGGTCCCAGGTCTCATATTCGGTGGCGATGGTGCCGAGCCGGCTGCCGCCCGCGCCCTTGGGCGAGATGCCGGCATTGTTCACCAGGGCGTCCAGCCTGCCGTCGGTCAGGCGGCTGCGCATCTCGTCGAGCACGCGGGGCATGGCCTCGACATCGGCAAGGTCGATCTGCACATGGTCCTCGGGCCCGGCCGCCCAGGGGCAGTTCTCGGGAAAGGGCTGGCGCGACAGGGTGATGACCCGCCAGCCCGCCGAGGAAAAGCGCTTCACGGTGGCATGGCCGATCCCCCGGCTGGCGCCGGTCAGGATCAGGGTGCGGCGGCGTTCGTTCTCGATCACGGGCATGGCTCGAAACTAAAGGCTCAGGGAGCCGGGTCAAGGGCGTGGCCGTCGGCATCCTCGACCCCGTCGGGGTCTTCGTGGATGATGACTTCGGCGCCGGGAAAGGCTTCGACCAGCGCGCGTTCGACGGTCTCGACGATGGCATGAGCCTCGCGCAGCGGCAGGTCGCCGTCCAGCACGACGTGCAGCTGAATGAAGGTCGAAAGGCCGGAACGGCGGGTGCGCAGGTCGTGCAGGGCGAGAATCCGGGCTTCCGCCCGGACGATGGCGGCGATCCGCTCGCGCTCCTCGTCCGGCAGTTCCCGGTCCATCAGCATGTCGAGGGCGCCGCGCGCGATGCCATAGGCGCCGTACAGCAGGATGCCCGCGATGATGAAGGCGATGATGCCGTCCGCCAGCACCAGGCCGAACTGGCCGGCCAGCACCAGGGCGACGATGACGCCCGCATTCGACAGCAGGTCGGAGAGATAATGCAGCCGGTCGCCGGCGACCGCGACCGAGCCGGTCTTGACCAGCACCCGCTGCTGGTAGACGACCAGGGCCAGGGTCAGGGCGATGGACGCCACCATCACGCCGATGGCGATCAGGCCGTTGTCGACCGCGCGCGGGCTGACGATGCGCTGCACCGCCTCGAACAGCAGGAAGACGCCCGAGCCGGTGACGATGGCGGCCTGGAGCAGGCCGGCCAGCGCCTCCGCCTTGCCGTGGCCGAAGCGGTGTTCCGCATCCGCCGGCACCGTCGCCTGATGGACGGCATAGAGGGTGGCGAGGGAGGCGGCCCCGTCGAGCGCCGAATCGACCAGGCTGGACAGCATGGCGACCGAGCCCGACAGGACATAGGCGACGAGCTTGACCACGACCAGGGTGGCCGCCACCGAGACCGAGGCGATGGTCGCGCGCCGCATCAGCCGCGCGGCATCGGCCATGTCGAACGCCGGCGCCGGCGCGGCCAGGGCATGATCACCGGTCATGACGACCTTTCCCCCCATCGGGGCCTTGCCCGTCAGGGATAGAGACGATGGACCCGCCAGCCGCCGTCCGCGGGCGTGAAGATCACCCGGTCGTGCAGGCGGAACGGCCGGTCCTGCCAGAATTCTAACCGCGCCGGGGCGATCCGGAAACCCGACCAATGCGGCGGCCGCGGCACCGGCCCGCCCTCGAAACGGGCCGCGGTCGCCGCGATCTCCGCCTCGAACCCGGCGCGGGCGCGCAAGGGCCGCGACTGGGCACTCGCCCAGGCGCCGAGCTGGGAATCGCGCGGGCGGCTGGCGAAATAGTCGTCCGCCTCGGCAGCAGCGACGGCGGACACCGGGCCCTCGACCCGGACCTGGCGGCGCAGGCTCTTCCAATGGAAATCGAGGCCGGCGCGCGGGTTGGCCAGCAGGGCGCGGCCCTTGTCGCTCTCGAAATTGGTGTAGAAGACGAAGCCGCGGACGTCGTAATCCTTCATCAGGACGACGCGCACCGAGGGCTGGCCCGCCGCATCGGCGGTCGCCAGAGCCATGGCGTTGGGGTCGTTCGGCTCGGCGGCCTCCGCCTCCTCGAACCAGCGGGCGAAGAGCTCGAAGGGGCCGCGGGCGGCAAGCGTCGCATCGTCCAGCGACGCCAGAAGGTCGGTCATGGGTGGGCACCTTTCGTCGGCACGACAACGGACCACAGCCCCCGTGCCGACGCAAGCGGGCGGATGCTGCGGCGCATCGCCCCCCCTTGATAAGCGCATGCTGTCATGCAGCGCTTGAGGGGCGATGCGAGACGTCTATAATCCGCGCGCTTTGCACGCCGCCTTGAGGGAGATCAGCCTATGACGCACGGCGCCGGCCTTATGGCTGGAAAACGCGGACTTATCATGGGGGTCGCCAACGACCGTTCGATCGCCTGGGGCATCGCCAAGGCGATTCACGCGCAGGGCGGCCAACTGGCCTTCACCTATCTGGGCGAGGCGCTCGAAAAGCGGGTGCGCCCGCTGGCCAAGGACCTGGGCACGCCGGACGACCTGATTCTGCCCTGCGACGTGGCCGAAATGGCGTCGATCGACGCCACTTTCGACAAGCTGAAGGAGATCTGGGGCACGATCGACTTCGTCGTCCACGCCATCGCCTATTCCGACAAGGAAGAGCTGAAGGGCCGCTACGTCGATACTTCGCCGGAAAACTTCCAGCAGAGCCTGTTCATCTCCTGCTTCTCCTTCACCGCGGTCGCCAAGCGGGCGGAAGCGCTGATGCCGGACGGCGGCTCGCTGATCACCCTGTCCTACTACGGGGCGGAAAAGGTGATGCCGCATTATAATGTGATGGGCGTCGCCAAGGCCGCGCTCGAAGCCTCGGTCCGCTATCTGGCGGTCGACCTCGGCAAGGGCGGAATCCGGGTCAATGCCATTTCCGCCGGCCCGATCAAAACCCTGGCCGCCTCGGCGATCGGCGATTTCCGCCTGATCCTGAAGTGGAACGAATACAACTCGCCGCTGAAGCGCAACGTCTCGATCGACGAAGTGGGCGGCGCCGGGCTCTATCTCGTCTCCGACCTGTCGCGCGGCGTCTCTGGCGAGGTCCATCACGTCGATTCGGGCTATCACGTCGTCGGCATGAAGGCGGCGGACGCGCCGGATCTTTCGGTCGTCTGATGTCCCACAACAGCTTCGGCCATCTGTTCCGCGTCACCACCTGGGGCGAAAGCCACGGGCCGGCGCTCGGCTGCGTGGTGGACGGCGTGCCGCCGCGCCTCCCCCTGACCGAAGCCGACATCCAGGGCTTCCTGGACAAGCGGAAGCCGGGCCAGAACCGCTTCACCACCCAGCGGCGCGAGCCGGACGAGGTGAAGATCCTGTCCGGCACCTATGAGGGCCTGACCACCGGCACCCCGATCAGCCTTTTGATCGAGAATACCGACCAGCGTTCCAAGGATTATTCCGAGATCGCGCAGAAATTCCGCCCCGGCCATGCCGATTTCACCTATCAGGTGAAATACGGCATCCGCGACCCCCGGGGCGGCGGCCGGTCCTCGGCGCGGGAAACCGCGGCCCGGGTCGCCGCCGGCGCCGTCGCGCGGAAAATCCTCGGCCCCGATGTCACCATCCGGGGCGCGTTGATCCAGGTCGGCGCCCGGATCATCGAGCGCGAGCGCTGGGACTGGGCCCAGGTCGAGCAGAATCCCTTCTTCTGCCCCGA
Organism: Zavarzinia compransoris; assembly: GCF_003173055.1. Lineage (NCBI taxonomy): Bacteria > Pseudomonadati > Pseudomonadota > Alphaproteobacteria > Rhodospirillales > Zavarziniaceae > Zavarzinia > Zavarzinia compransoris. Next base: position 68,663 of record NZ_QGLF01000005.1, on the reverse strand, counting down.
TGCGGAAACCGCCGCCCTTTGGGAAGCGGATCTCGATGCGGTGCGCAAGGCCGGCTCCTCGGTCGGCGCGGTGATCGAAGTCGTCGCCTCGGGCGTGCCGGCGGGCCTTGGCGCCCCCCTCTACGGCAAGCTGGACGGCGATCTCGCCGCCGCCTTCATGTCGATCAACGCGGTGAAGGGGGTCGAGATCGGCGCCGGCTTCGGCGCCGCGGCGCTCCGGGGCGAGGAAAACGCCGACGAGATGCGCATGGACAACGGCAAGGTCAGCTTCCGCTCGAACAAGGCGGGCGGCATCCTGGGCGGCATTTCGACCGGCCAGGACGTGGTCGCGCGCTTCGCCGTGAAACCCACCTCCTCGATCCTGATCCCGCGCGAGACCGTCACCGTCGGCGGCGAGGACGCGGAAGTCCTGACCAAGGGCCGGCACGACCCCTGCGTCGGCATCCGCGCCGTGCCGGTGGGCGAGGCCATGATGGCCTGCGTGCTGGCCGATCACCTGCTGCGCCACCGCGCCCAGGTCGGCTGAGCCAGCCTATTCCCCCCACCGCTCCCGGTAGGAGGGGTGGGGCCCCAGGCTTTCGGCGGCATGGACGCCGCGCGCCACCGCCCGCGCCAGGCAATCCGCCGCCAGATGGCCGAGCCTGGACAGGGCGAGCGCCGGCGCCCCGTCCAGCGGGCGCCGCGCCGTCGAGAGGGCGAACACCGTGTCGCCGTCGAAGGGTGTGTGGGCCGGGCGGATCGCCCGCGCCAGCCCGTCCTGCGCCATGATGGCGAGGCGTTTCGCCTGGGCCTTGTCCAGGGCGACATTGGTGGCGACGACGGCGATGGTGGTATGGCCGCCCATCACCACCTTGCCGTCCGCCGGCAGGTCGTAATCCGGCATGGTCACCGCCGCCTCGGCCGGGCCGGGCTTGCGGCCGCCGAATTCGCCCTGCCATTCGAGGGCATGGGCCCAGAACACCGGGCTGCCGGGCATCAGCGCGCTGCCCACCGCATTGACCGCGACCAGGGCCCCGACCTCGATCCCGTCGACCGTGACCGAGGCGGAACCGAGTCCCCCCTTCAGCCGGCCGCAGACCGCGCCATAGCCCGCCCCGGCATTGCCGAGGGTAAAGTCGAGCCCGGCCTTGCCCAGCGCCTCGATCCCGAGGCGGCGATAGGGCGGTTCCGCCCCCCAGTCCTTGGCGCCGCCGTTGCCGAGATCGAACAGGATGGCGGCGGGGACCACCGGCACCGCCATGGGCGCATTGCCGATGCGGATGCCGCGGCCGGCGGCGGACAGCGCCGCCGTCACCCCGTCCGCCGCGGCAAGGCCGAAGACGGAGCCGCCCGACAGCACCAGGGCGTGGAAACTGGCAAGGAAATTGGCCGGGTCCATGCTGTCGGTCTCGCGCGTGCCGGGGGCGCCGCCGCGCTGGTCGACCGCCATCACCGCCGGCTCGTCGGGCAGCACGACCGTGCAGCCGCTGCGCACGCCCGCATCCTCGGCCTGGCCGACCTTGAGGCCGGCGACATCGGTAATCAGATTACGCGGCCCGGGGACGGGCCGCGGGGTAATCAGATTACGCGGCCCGGGGACGGGCCGGGAGCCGCCGCTCACGCCAGGCCGAGCCGTTCCGCCACCTCGGCGGCCAGGGCCCGGACTTCCTCGGCCGCCGGGCTCTTGCCCTGGGCTTCGGTGACGCCGACACCGTCGAGCAGGCTGGCGGCGAAGGCGGTGCGGTTGCCGAGCCGGGCGAGCGCCACCGGATAGCCGGCCTTGGCGATTTCGCGCATCACCTGTTCGTTCAGGTTGCCGCGCGGCGCCACCCGGTTGAGGACGAGCAGGAAGGGCACCTTGCTGCTGCCGGCCAGGTCGAGGGTCGGCTTGGTCGCCCACATGTCCATGGGCGACAATTGCATGGGCACCAGCATCAGGTCGGCGGCGCGGATCGCGGTCTTCGCCGTGCTTTCGGTATGGGGCGGGCTGTCGACCACGACGACATCGGCCTCGCGCCTTGCACGGTCGATCTCGGGTCCCGCCTTCCAGCCGGGGGCGGCCTTGACCGCGATCGGCACGTCGCCGGCGCCGAAGGCGGCACGCACGCGCACCCAGGCGGCCAGGCTCTGCTGCGGGTCGGTATCGACGACGATGACCCGATGGCCCTTTTCCGCCAGTGCCACCGCCAGATGGGCGGCGACCGTGGTCTTGCCGGCCCCGCCTTTCTGCTGTGCGACCGTCACCACTTTTGCCATGTGGACTGCCCCCCGATTCTGCCGCTACCCGCTTGCCGCACCGCAGGATAGGCCGCCCCGGCGCGAGATTGAAGCGAAACCGGGGGACTCCGGTTGACTTCGCCCGCGGCTGACCTTATAGACCGGGGCTCATTTTTTGGCGGCGGCCTTCCCGCCGCAAAGAAGCTATGGAGTAATCCGGTGAAGCGGACCTATCAACCGAGCGCCCTGGTGCGCAAGCGCCGTCACGGCTTCCGTTCGCGCATGTCGACCGTCGGTGGCCGTGTCGTCATCGCGCGCCGCCGCGCCAAGGGGCGCAAGCGTCTCTCGGCCTGACGTTGCGCCGGCCATGACGGGGCCGGCCCTGACCGATCAGCCGCAGCCGCACGCCGGCCCCAACGAGGGGGCAGACGTGCGGCTGCGGCTTGTTCGCTTGAAGACGAGGCAGGAGTTTCTGGCAGTGGCAGGGGCAAGACGCAAGTTCACGACCCCCGGCCTGATGTTGCAGGCCATGGCCCGCCCCGATTCGGATGCCGCTGCCGCCCGCGTCGGCTTCACCGCCTCCCGGAAAGTCGGCAATGCGGTCACCCGCAACCGCGCCAAGCGGCGCCTGCGGGCGCTCGCCGCCGAGGTGATCGGCAACCGCGCCTTCGGCGCCACCGACTACGTCCTGGTCTGCCGGCAGGAAACCGCCGTCCGCCCCTATGGCGACCTGCGCCGCGACCTCGAACAGGCGCTGGCGCGGCTGAAGCTCCTCAAAGGGGTGCGGCCGTGATCGCCCTGCTGCGCGCGGGCGCCGTCCGCCTGCTCAGCCTGCCGGTGCTCGCCTGGCGCTACCTGATCTCGCCGGCCATGCCGCCCGCCTGCCGCTATCTGCCCAGCTGTTCGGAATATGCCCTCGAAGCCTTGAGGGTCCATGGGCCGGTGCGCGGCAGCGCGCTGACCGTCCGCCGCCTGTGCCGCTGCCATCCCTGGGGCGGCCATGGCTATGATCCCGTGCCGCCGCCAGGCTCCCCCCCTCGTCACGCCCACAGGTGCTGGTGATGCTCGAAAACCGCAATCTGATCATGGCGATCGCCGCCTCGATCCTGATCCTCCTCGGCTTCCAGTTCTTCGTGGACGGCCCCCGCCAGCGCCAGCGCCAGGAAGAGGCGGCCATCGCGGCCGCCACGGCCCCGGCCGCGACCGGCGCCGCCACCCCCGCCGCGGTCCCCCCCGGCGATGCCGCCCTGGTCGGCCCGGCCCAATTGCTGGACCGCGACAGCGCCCTCGGCCAGTCGCAGCGGATTCCGATCGAGACGGCCAAGCTGCACGGCTCGATCGCCCTGACCGGCGGCCGGATCGACGACGTCACCCTGCGCGCCTATCGCGAGACGGTCGATCCCGCCAGCCCGGAGATCAAGCTGTTCTCCCCGCTCGCCTCGCGCACACCCTATTACGCCGAATTCGGCTGGACCGCGGTCCAGGGCAGCGCGGTGAAGCTGCCGGGTGCAGACAGTGTCTGGACCGGCGCCGGCAAGCTGACCGAAGCCACCCCGGTGACCCTGACCTTCGACAACGGCGAAGGCCTGGTCTTCACCCGCACCATCGCCGTCGACGCGAACTACATGTTCTCGATCGAGGACCGGGTGCAGAACAATAGCGGCGCCCCGGTCGCCCTGTTCACCCGGGCCCTGGTCGCCCGGGTCGAGACGCCGCAGACCGAAGGCCTGTTCATCCTGCATGAAGGCCCGATCGGCGTCCTCGCCGGCCAGCTTCAGGAGCACGACTACCAGCATCTCCGCGAGGAGACGGTGCCCGAGACCAAGTCCAAGGGCGGCTGGATCGGCATCACCGACAAATACTGGCTGGCGGCGGTGATCCCCGACCAGGCGGCCAATGTCACCGGCCGCTTCGACCATGCGAAGATCGGCAACCGCGACCGCTACGAGACCTCCTACCTCGGCGAGGCGACCACCGTGGCGCCGGGCGCCGCGGGCACGGTGTCGCACCGCCTGTTCGCCGGCGCCAAGATCGTCGACCTGCTCCAGGCCTATCGCGACAATCTCGGCATCAACATGTTCGAGTATGCGGTCGACTTCGGCTGGTTCTTCTTCCTGACCAAGCCGATCTTCCTGGTGCTGGACTTCCTCTATCGGCAGGTCGGCAACTTCGGCGTCGCCATCCTGATCCTGACCCTGTTCATCAAGGGGTTGTTCTACCCGCTCGCCAACAAGTCGTACCGGGCGATGAACAAGATGAAGGACGTGCAGCCCGAGATGATGGCGCTGCGCGAGCGCTTCGCCGACGACAAGGCCCGCCAGCAGCAGGAACTGATGGCGCTCTACAAGCGGGAGAAGATCAATCCGCTGGCCGGCTGCCTGCCGATCCTGGTGCAGATCCCGGTGTTCTTCTCGCTCTACAAGGTGCTTTACGTCACTATCGAGATGCGGCATGCGCCCTTCTTCGGCTGGATCCAGGATCTCTCCGCGCCCGATCCGACCCATGTCCTGAACCTCTTCGGCCTGATTCCCTGGGATCCGCCGAGCTTCCTGGCGCTGGGCGTCTGGCCGGTGCTCATGGGCATTTCCATGTGGCTGCAGCAGAAGATGAACCCCGCCCCGCCGGACCCGATCCAGCAGCGCGTGTTCATGTTCATGCCGATCATCTTCACCTTCTTCCTGGCCAGTTTCCCGGCCGGCCTGGTGATCTACTGGACCTGGAACAACGTGCTGTCGATCGCCCAGCAATGGCTGATCCGCCGCCAGGAACCGCCGAAGCCCGCGGTCGCCGCCGCCGCCGCCGGCACCGCCAAGGCCACGCCGGCGAAGCCGAGCAACCCGACCGGCGGGCGCCCGCCGGGCAAGCGGTGAGCGACCCCTTCCGCGCCGAGGACGGCGCCGCCACGCCCGAGATGATCGAGGCGGGGCGGCTGCTGTTCGCCGGCCCCTGCGCCTTCACCTGGGGGGCGAGCAAGCTCGCCGAACTGCCGCCCCCGGGGCTGCCGGAAATCGCCTTCGCCGGGCGTTCCAACGTCGGCAAATCGTCCCTGGTCAATGCCCTGACCGGGCGCACCACGCTCGCCCGGGTCTCCAACACGCCGGGGCGGACCCAGCAGCTGAATTTCTTCAACCTCGGCGACCGCCTCGGCCTCGTCGACCTGCCAGGCTATGGTTTCGCCAAGGTCTCGAAGGACAAGGTCGCCCAATGGGTCGACCTGACCGACACTTTCCTGGCCGGGCGCCCGACCTTGAAGCGGGTCATGGTCCTGATCGACAGCCGCCACGGCCCCAAGGCGCCGGACCATGCGGCGATGAAGCTGCTGGACAAATCCGCCGTCTCCTATCAGGTCGTGCTGACCAAGACCGACAAGCTGAAGGCCGGCGAACTGGAGACCGTGATCGCCCAGGTGGCGGAGGCGATCCGCCCCCATGTCGCCGCCCATCCGGTGATCCTGCCGACCTCGAGCGAGAGCGGCGAGGGCATTCCCGAAGTGCGGGCGGCCCTTGCGGCCCTTGGCAAAGCGCGCGTTTCGGGTTAAGCGAGGCCGCCCACCGAACGAGGACCGTGATGAGCGACAAGCCCGAGACCGCCAGTGCCTCCGACCGCCCCGACCTGAAGCTGCGCACCCGCTGGCTGCACACGGCGGCCACGATCACGGAAGCGCTGCCCTTCATGCGGCGCTATGCCGACAGTACCTTCGTCGTCAAATACGGCGGCCATGCCATGGGCGACGATGCGGCGGGCCAGGCCTTCGCCAAGGACATCGTCCTGCTGAAGCAGGTCGGCATCAACCCGATCGTGGTTCACGGCGGCGGGCCGCAGATCGGCAAGATGCTGGAACGCCTGTCGATCAAGTCGACCTTCATCGACGGCCTGCGCGTGACCGACCAGCCGGCGGTCGAAGTGGTCGAAATGGTGCTGGCCGGCTCGATCAACAAGCAGATCGTCGGCGCCATCAATGCCGCGGGCGGCAATGCCATCGGCATTTCCGGCAAGGACGGCCCGCTGATCCGCGCCCGCAAGCTGACCAAGACCAAGCGCGACCCGGATTCGAACATCGAGAAAGTGCTCGACTACGGCTTCGTGGGCGAGCCGGAATCGGTCGACCCCCGCGTGCTCTATCTCTTCGAGCGGTCGGACTTCATCCCGGTGGTGGCCCCGATCGGCATCAGCGCCGACGGCCATACCTTCAACATCAATGCGGATACCGCGGCGGGCGCCATCGCCTCGGCCATGCGGGCATCGCGCTTCCTGCTGCTGACCGACGTGCCGGGCGTGCTCGACAAGGACGGCAAGCTGATCGACCGCATGAGCGCGGAACAGGCCCGCGCCCTGATCGCCGACGGCACCATCCACGGCGGCATGATCCCCAAGGTCGAGACCTGCCTCGATGCGGTCGACAACGGCGTCGAGGCGGCGGTGATCCTGGACGGCCGCACGCCCCACGGCCTGCTGCTCGAAACCTTCACCGCCCATGGCGCCGGCACCCTGATCGAAGGCGCCAAGGCCGGCTGAACCGGCCCTGACGCTATCGCCCTGGACCGCGCGGCTCCAGGGCGAAGAATTCCAGGTGCCAGGTCATTTCGTCGGGGCTGAGCGGATAGGCCGTGCCGCCCCGGGCATGCAGGATCGCGCTTTGCGGGATCAGGGCGAGCTGGCGCTGCACCTTGACCGCGAGGCGCATGGACAAGCCCGCCTGCCAGACCAGGGCCACCACCGGCTTCGCCATGCGCGAGCCGAGCACCTGGCGCACCGCCGCCGGGGCCAGCCGGGAACAGACGCAAAGGGCGGCGATGACGAAATCGCGCCGGCCGGCGTCGATCGCCTCGTCGATCATGGTCTCGTCGAGAATGCTGCGCCGGTGCAGATCGGCGAGATGGCGCAGCAGGTCGTCGAAACTGTCCTGCGTATCCTCGTGCTGGCCCTGGGCGACCCTCTCGCGCACACGACGGGCCAGGGTGACCGCGGTTTCCTCGTCCAGGTCGCTGCGCGCCATCAGCTGGTCGACCAGGGACGAGGCGACGAAGCCGGCGATGCGCCGGATCGCCCGCATGGACAATTCGGTCCTGAGCACCAGGGGCTGGTGCCAGGCTTCGACCGAGGCGGCGGCGTCGATCACCTGATCGAGCACTTCTTCGCGCAGCGCCGCGTTGGGATTGGCCAGCAGGGACGCCACCGCCGGAATGTCGAGGGTGGCGACGATCGCCTCGGATATATTGGCCGGCAGGTCGCGCCGGCGCGAGATGGCGGCCAAAGCCCCCTCGACCCGGCAGGTGGCGATGATTTCCAACAGGTCCTCGTCGCCGAGCAGCGGGGAATATTCGAGGATCGGCGCCGCGACGATGAGATCGAGATCGCGGGCCAGGCGCTGGACGATCGGCTTCGGGACATGGCGGCTGGATTTCAGCTCGTCCGCCAGGATGCGGCGCACCGCGGGCAATTGGTCGCGGGCCAGGACCTCGATCAGTTCGATCACCCGGTCGCGCAGGCGGTCCTGTTCGCCCGGGGGCAGGTCGGGCAGCAGGCGGGCGACCTTGCGCGCCAGTTCGCAGCGCACCTCGTCGTCGACATCGGCGGTCAGGCGGCGGTCGGCCTGATGGGGCGTCGCCGGGTTGGCCGCCACCGCCTTGCGCACCCGCGCATCCGTGTCGTCGGCAAGGTAGTAGAGGATTTCCGGCCGCGTATCCTCGCGCCCGGCCAGCGCCCGGCGGTCGGCGGCGCCGCTTTCCAGGCGGGACTTCTGTTCCTCATAGGGCAGCGGATCGGCCTTGCCGGCGCGGCGGCCGAAAATGCGTCTGATCATGGGCGCCGCTCCTCGGGCGCCGCCAGTTCGGCGCGGTTGCGGCCGCCGGCCTTGGCGCGATAGAGCGCGGCATCGGTCCGCGCCATCAGCCGGTCCAGGGTTTCGTCGCTGCCGGCGGCCAGAATGCCGATGCCGATCGACATGCCGAGGCCGAAGTCCGGCAGGCGGAATTCCCGTTCCAGCCGGTCGGGGAGGTCATGCAGGAGCGCGGCCCGCTCGAAGGCGGCGGCCCCGCCGAGCCCGGGCAGCCAGATGGCGAATTCATCGCCGCCCAGCCGCGCGGCGCTGTCGCCGGGGCGCAAGCCCTCGGTGAAATAGCGGCCGAGGCCTTGCAGCACCTGGTCGCCCACGGCATGGCCGTAACGGTCGTTCAGTGGCTTGAATTCATCGAGATCGATCAGCAGCAGGGCGCCGCCCGCCCCGTCCCGGCCGGCCCGGCGCAGCAGGCCCGGCATGTCGGCCTCGAAGGCACGGCGATTCATCAGGCCGGTCAGCACGTCGATCCGCGACTGGCGCTGCAATTGCGCCACCCGGTCCCGAATCCCCAGCGCGAAGCCGAGCTGGTCGGCGACGGTGCCGAGAATCCCGGCCTGCACGCCCTGCCAGGGCGATTGCCCCTGGCGCAGCAGGACGAGGGCGCCGATCGGCAGGCCGCTTTCCGCGGCGATGGCGATCAGGGCCGAGTGATCGCCCACCGGCCGCGTCTCGACCCGGCCGACGACCTGACCCTGGGCGCAGATGGCGGCGACATCCGCCGTGACCGCGGCGATCGCCGCCGCCGGCACGGCACCGAGGTGCAGGATGGGCAGCATGGCGCCCGCCTCGTCGCGCGCCAGCACGATGACGCCGGCGCCGTGCAGCGTGGCGAGCGAGGCTTCGGCGGCGACGCGGATGGCCCGTTCCGGCCCGCCCTCGCCGCGCATGGCCGCGACCACGGCGCCGCGCAGCCGTTCCCGGTCGAGGGCCAGGGTCAGGGCCGTTTCCCGCGCCCTGGCGGCGGAGGCATCGCGGACCACACCGCGCAAGCCGACGACATGGCCGGCCTCGTCCACCACCGGGCGGGCGGACAATTGCGCCGAGATCCGGGTGCCGTCATCGCCGACCAGCCAGATTTCCGCATCCTGCACCGGCTGGTCGGCGACGAAGGGATCGGGCCGCCCCGCCAGCCATTCCGGATCGAGCAGGTCGAGCGCCTGGCGGCCGACCAGGCGCGCGGTCCGATAGCCGAACATCAGGTCCGGCGCGCAGAACAGGAAGCGGCCGTCACGGTCGGTTTCGAAGCAGAAATCGGGGGAACAGGCGATGATGTCGGCGAAACGCTCCACCGCTTCGGTCTGGCGCAGCAGGACGAGGCGTTCCTCGGTCACGTCGCGGCCCATCAGCAGCACGGCAGCGCCGATCGGCATGGCGCTGACCTCGAACAGATAGCGCTGTTCGAGCAGGATCTCCGCCTTGCGCCCGGCATTGCCGTGGCGGGCGCGCTCGATCAGGTCGATCAGGCCCGGGTGGCCGGCGCGGAGAGCGACGACAAGCACCCGCGCATCCTCGTTCGCCTCGACCACGCGGATGCCCTGGCCGACGATGAGGGCCGGGCCGGGATAGGTATCGACCAGCCGGTCGAGCACGGCGCCGCCGCCCGCGCCCTGCCCCCTCTGCCTGTCGTCCGCCATATCCTTCGCCATCACCGCCAACACGTCACACCTCGAAGGGCTTCCAATCCCAGCCTAATGCGGTTTTCTCAAGATTTGGTTGACGGCGCCGCCAGGGAATTCGTTCGATCACCCTTGCCAGGGGAATTCGCTCAATCGCCCTTGCCAGGGCGGGGGCTTGCCGCCACTCTCCGGCCATGCCCGACCGACGCCTTGCCCGGACCGAGACCTGGGTCTTCGATCTCGACAACACGCTATATCCCGCCTCCTGCCGTCTGTTCGACCAGATCGAGGCGAAGATGCGCTCCTATATCCGCCGCCACCTGGGGTTGGACGACGAGGCCGCCCGCGCCCTCAAGACCCGGCTGTTCCACGCCCACGGTACGACCATGAAGGGGCTGATGGTCGATCACGGCGTCGATCCCCATGATTTCCTCGCCTTCGTTCACGATATCGACCTCGCCCCCCTCGACGGCGCCCCGGCGCTCGACGGCGTGCTTGCCGCCCTGCCGGGGCGGAAGGTGATCTTCACCAACGGTTCCGCCGCCCATGCCGGCAATGTGCTGGCCCGCCTCGGCATCGCCGGGCATTTCGACGGGGTCTTCGACATCGTCGCCGCCGGCTTCACGCCCAAGCCCGAGATCGGCCCCTATCGCACCATGCTGGCGGACCTCGGCATCGATCCCGCCCGCGCCACCATGGTCGAGGACATGGCCCGCAACCTGCGGCCGGCGGCCGATCTCGGCATGGCCACGGTCTGGATCCCGAACGGCACCGACTGGGGCGCCGAGGGCCAGGGCGACCATATCCACCATGTCGCCGACGACCTGGCCGCCTTCCTTGGCGCGATCGGTTGACATCGGGGCAAGGCCCCCTAATGTCCCGGAAATTCATGCTGGGAGTAGCGACATGGCCTTGAAGGAACTGGAAACCGCGATCGAAGCCGCCTGGGACGCCCGCGACGGCATCAGCGCCGCGACCACGGGCCCCGTGCGCACGGCGGTGGAACAGGCCCTGGACCTGCTCGACGGTGGCACCGTCCGCGTCGCCGAGCCGACGGCCGACGGCTGGGTGGTGAACCAATGGCTGAAGAAGGCGGTACTGCTGTCCTTCCGCCTGAACGATTCGGTCGCCGTCCCCGGCGGCCCCGGCCACGGCACCTGGTTCGACAAGGTGCCCGGCAAGTTCGAGGGCTGGGGCGACAACCAGTTCAAGGCCGCCGGTTTCCGCGCCGTGCCCGGCTGCTTCGTCCGCCGGTCCGCCTATATCGCGCCCGGCGTCGTCCTGATGCCGAGCTTCGTCAATGTCGGCGCCCATGTCGCCAAGGGCACGATGATCGACACCTGGGCGACCGTCGGTTCCTGCGCCCAGATCGGCGCCAATTGCCACATTTCGGGCGGCGCCGGCATCGGCGGCGTGCTGGAACCCCTGCAGGCCGGCCCGGTGGTGATCGAGGACAATTGCTTCATCGGCGCCCGCGCCGAAGTGGCCGAGGGCGTGGTGGTCGAGACCGGTTCCGTGCTCTCCATGGGGGTCTATATCGGCGCCTCGACCAAGATCGTCGACCGCGCCACGGGCGAAGTGTTCCGCGGCCGCGTGCCCGCCTATTCGGTGGTGGTGCCCGGCACCATCCCCGGCAAGGCCCCGGGCGAGCCCGGCCTCTATGCCGCCGTGATCGTGAAGCGTGTCGATGCGCAGACCCGCTCCAAGACCTCGATCAACGAACTGCTGCGCGACTGACGGCCCGATCATGGTGAAGCCCCCGGTCCTCGACGCCCTGCCGCTGGCGATCGAACTGATCCGCTGCCCGAGTGTTACCCCGGCCGATGCCGGCGCGCTCGACACCCTCGGCGGGGTGCTGAAGGGCCTGGGCTTCACCGTCGAACACCTGCCCTTCGCCGAGGCCGGCACCCCCGATATCGACAATCTCTATGCCCGGATCGGCGACGGTTCGGGCGCCGGGCCGCATTTCTGCTTTGCCGGCCATACGGATGTGGTCCCGGTCGGCGAGCGCAACCGCTGGACCGTCGATCCCTTCGCCGCCACCCTCGACCAGGGCTGGCTGATCGGCCGCGGCGCCGCCGACATGAAGGCGGCGATCGCCTGCTTCACCGCCGCCGCCAGCCACTTCCTCGCCGATCACAACGGACGGGTGCCGCGCGGCGGCGCCATCTCGCTGCTGATCACCGGCGACGAGGAAGGCCCGGCCGTCAACGGCACGGTGAAGATGCTGGAAACCCTGTCCGCCCGGGGCGAGGTCTGGCACGCCTGCGTGGTCGGGGAGCCGACCAACCCCCGCGCCCTCGGCGACATGGCGAAGATCGGCCGGCGCGGCTCGATCAACGGCACGATCACGGTGACCGGGGTGGAGGGCCATGTCGCCTATCCCCATCTCGCCGACAATCCGGTGCCGAAGCTGGTGCGCCTGCTCGCCGCCCTCGATGCCCTGCATCTCGACGACGGCACCGGGCATTTCCAGCCCTCGAACCTCGAGATCACCACCGTCGACGTCGGTAATCCCGCGACCAATGTGATCCCCCGGGTGGCGACGGCGCGCTTCAACATCCGCTTCAACGACCGCCATACCGGCGCCTCGCTGGACGCCCTGGTGCGCCGCGCGCTGGACGCCACCGGCGTGCCCTACGAACTCGAGACCCGGACCTCGGGCGAAGCCTTCCTGACCGAGCCGGGCGAATTGAGCGCCGTCGTCGCCGAGGCGGTCGAGGAGGTAACCGGAAAAGTGCCGGAACTGTCGACCAGCGGCGGCACCTCGGACGCGCGCTTCATCGCGCGCTATTGCCCGGTGATGGAATTCGGCCTGGTGGGCGAGACCATGCACAAGGCCGACGAGAAGGTCCGGGTCGAGGACCTGGAGCGCCTGACCCGGATCTATCACGGCATGCTGCGGCGCTTCTTCCGGACGCCGCGCGGCTGATTTTTAGCGCCCGCCGAGGATCACATCCAGGATGAGACCGGTGGCGACCGCCGCGACCACGACATCGGCGCCGATCGAATAATAGCCGTAGCCCCGGGGCAGCGGCCGCAGCTCGGCGATCATGGGCGGCGGCAGCGGCCGGTAATAGCCGCGCGGCAGGTAGCCGCCGCGGACCGGCGCCACATAGTAGCGCGGCGGCACCGGCTGGTAATAGGTCGGATAGCGGTCGTGCCAGCGGCGGAAGCGCGGCCGGTCGCGGTCGGAGAAGCGCGCACCGTCGTCATAGCCGCGGTCGTAACCGCGATCGTAACCCCGGTCATAGCCGCGGTCGTAACCGCGGGCATAACCCGGATGGCGCGGCGGCGGCCCGCGGCGGTCGTCGTCGTAATAGCCGCCGCGGCGGCCGTAATCGTCATGATCGCGATCGCGATCGCGGGCGAAGGCGGTCGCCGCCGGCGCCAGCAGCGCCGTCACCAGACCCGCGACGAGAAGTGATTTACCGATAGACATGGGCGTCGTCCATCCGTTGCCAACTGATGAATAAACCCGGCGCCGGGCCGGCGGTTCCGCGCCGATCTCAGACCGACGCGAGCCACCAGGCATGGCCGGCGCGCCGTCGCGCCGGGGCCCGCGCCGGGACGGCGCCATGGGCCAGGGCGCGCCGGTAGACCGCCTCGACATCCGCGACATGGACATGGACAGGGCGCCCGCGGAGCGGGCCCCGGTCGCGCCGCCGCCGATCATGATCACGCTGTCGTCGATGCCGACCTCGGCATGCATCAAGCTGCCGTCCGGGCGATCGAAGCGGCGCGGCAACCTCAGCGGACGACGTCGCGCAGGATATCGACGATCAGGCCGCTCGCGGCCTCGACCAGCAGGACGTCGGGCCCGACCATGACGCGGTCGAGGCCGGCCGGGGCGGGCGACAGAAGCGCCAGCAGGTCGCCGGGCAGGGCCTTGCGGGCGATCCCCGGCGGCACGCGCCCCTTGTTCACCAGCTGCCGGCGCTGGCCGGGGGAGAGGTCGATCAGGTGGCCGTCATGGCGCAGGAAATAATTGGCGATGAGCTGGCGCTCGGTCGTGGAAAAACCGGGCGCCGGCACCCGGGCGGCCACCGTCTCGGCCGAGGTGCCGCCGGCAGCCATGGGCGCCAGCGACAGCGCCAGGCCGACGCAAAGCGCCGCGGCCAGGCGGCGCATGCCCCTGTCCCTTCCCCGTGCCGCCGTGACCGAATCGCATGTCATCATGCCATCCACAACGCGGCCGGGGCGCCGGGGTTCCCGATCCCTGCGCCGCTTCGTCATTTCGCCGCCCGATTCCGCCGTCAGGACCCGGCCAGGACGATCTGGACGATGATGCCGGTGGCGATCACCGCCAGCACCACGTCGCCGCCGACGGCGAAATAGGCATGCCCGGCCGGCGGGCGCGGCAGCAGGTCGACGAGGCCGGACGGCGGCGGACGGTAGTGGCCGGGCGGCAGCCCGGCATGGACCGCGACCCCGCGCGCCACCTCGCCCGGGACGGGCCGCTGCCAGCCGGGGTGCCTGTCCTGCCAATGGCGCAGCGCGTCGCGCTGGCGGTCGTCGAGACGGATGGGATCGTGGCCGGCGGCGGGGCGCGGCGCGCTCGGCCGGCCGGGGGCGGCGCGCCCGGTGTCCCGCCGCGGCGGATCGCGCCGGGGCGATGCCGGTTCGGCGGACGGCTGGGCCGCCAAAGCCGCCCCCGGCCCGAGCACGGCCAGGAACAGCACCAGGGCACGGCGCGACAAGCCCTTCATGCGCGGGTCTCCCCTCATTGCGTCAAAGCCTTGAACGACGGCGGGGGCCGGGCTCCTGCGCCCCTGCCCGTCAGTCGCCCCAATCGTCATAGTCGACGCCGGTCAGCACCAGGCCCTGGGCCGGCGCGGTCGGGCCGGCGGCGACCCGGTCGCGGGCGGCCAGGGCCGCGGCCACATCCGCCGGCGACCAGCGGCCGTCGCCGGCGAGGCGCAGGGTCCCGACCATGATCCGCACCTGATTGTGCAGGAACGAGCGGGCATCGGCATAGACATGGATCTCGTCGCCGGCGCGTTCGACCTTCAGGCGGTCCAGGGTCTTGACCGGCGATTTGGCCTGGCATTCGGTGGCGCGGAAACTGGAAAAATCATGGGTGCCGGCCAGGACGTCCGCCGCCGCCTGCATCGCCCCGGCATCGAGCAGATGGGGCACGTGCCAGACCCGGCCGAGGTCGAGCGCCGGCGGCGCCCGGCGGTTGAGAATGCGGTAGCGATAATGCCGGGCGGTGGCCGAGAACCGGGCGTGGAATGTCTCGCGTACCGGGCTGGCCTCCAGGATGACCACCGGCATGTCCTTCAGGTGGAAATTCAGCGCATCCCGCAGGTTCTGCCCGCCGATCACCCGGTCGAGATCGAGATGGCCCACCTGGCCGCTGGCATGGACGCCGGAATCCGTGCGCCCGGCGCCATGGACCAGGGGGGCGATGCCGTCGTTCAGGACCGCGGCCGCGGTCTCGATCGCGCCCTGCACGCTGGGCAGGCCGGTTTCCTGGCGCTGCCAGCCGAGGAAGGCGGCGCCGTCATATTCGATCAGCAGGCGATAGCGCGGCATGGCCGCCCTCAGCCGAGAACGGTGCCCGCCGGCACGGCGAAGCCGCGCAGGAGATCGGCGACGGCGACCGCGCCCCGGCCGGGGCGCTGCACCAGCAGGGGCCGGATCGCCCCCTGGCCGCAGGCGATGGTCAGGCGCTCGTCCAGCACGGTGCCGGGGGCCTGGCCGTGGGCCACCTCGGGCAGGGGTTCGGCGCGCAGGATCTTGCAGCGCTCGCCCTCGATGTCGGCGAAGGCGCCGGGGGCGGGCGAGAGGGCCCGGATCTGGCAATCCACCGCTTCCGCCCCTTGGGCGAAATCGATGCGGGCATCATCCTTGGCGATCTTGCGGGCATAGGTCACCCCCTCCGCCGCCTGGGGCCGGGGGGTGACGCGGCCGCTGGCGACCAGGGCCAGACCGTCGACCATCAGGGGCCCGCCCAGGGCGGCAAGGCGGTCGTGCAGGGTGCCCGCGGTCTCGTCCGGGCCGATCTCGACCCGTTCCTCGAGCACGATCGGGCCTTCGTCCAGCCCTTCCGACATGGCCATGACGGCGATGCCGGTTTCCTCGTCCCCGGCCCAGAGCGCGCGCTGGATCGGGGCGGCGCCGCGCCAGCGCGGCAGCAGCGAGGCATGAAGGTTGAAACAGCCGAGCCTGGGCGCCCACAGCACCGCCGCCGGCAGGATCAGGCCATAGGCGACGACCACCGCGGCATCGAGGCCGAGAGCGGCGAAAGCCTGCTGTTCGGCGGGGTCGCGCAGGCTTTTCGGCGTGAACACGGGAATACCCGCCGCCTCGGCGGCCTGATGGACCGGCGAGGGCGTGAGCCTGTGTCCCCGGTTGGCCGGGCGCGGCGGCTGGCTGTAGACGGCGGCGATCTCGTGGCCGGCGGCCAGCACGGCCTTCAGGGTCGGCACCGCGAAACCGGGCGTGCCCATGAAGGCAAGGCGGAGAGGTTGAACAGCCACGGGAAACTCCTCGCGGCGGAAGCCCGGGCGGTTCAGGCCTTGGCGAACTTCCGCGCCTTGGCCAGCTTGCGCATCAGCATGCCGCGCCGGGCAAAGGACAGGTGATCGACGAAGAGCACGCCTTCGAGATGGTCCATCTCGTGCTGGATGCAGGTGGCGAGCAGGCCGTCCATCTCGTCCTCATGGGCCTTGCCCTCGCGGTCGAGATAGGACACCCGCACCCGGGCCGGGCGCTGCACCTCGGCATATTGCTCCGGCACCGAGAGACAGCCTTCCTCGTAGGTCGAAATCTCTTCGTCCGACTTCCAGGTGATCTCGGGATTGATGAAGACGCGGGGCGCCTTGTCCTCGTCCTCGCGCGCCAGATCGATGACCAGCAGGCGTTTCGGCACGCCGACCTGGATCGCGGCCAGGCCGATGCCCGGTGCGTCGTACATGGTCTCGAACATGTCGTCGATCAGGCCCTGCAGGTCGGCATCGAAAGCCTCGACCGGGGTCGACTTCTGCTTGAGGCGCGGATCGGGCGCGATGAGGATGGGACGGATAGCCATGGCTGACAGGTATGACGTCCGCCCGCCGGCGTCAAGCGGCCCCGGATGCAGGGCGGCGCTTCAGGTGGGGCATGGGTGCCCTGTCATCGGGGATTACAGGCGCTGGCGAAAAACAATTCATGTTTGTATTCTTCATCGCGAACCTGCGGGGAGATTGTGATGCTTGAAGAATGGGCCCTTGGCCTGGCCAACTCCGGCGAACGGGCCATGAGCTTTCTGTTGACGGTCGCCATGGCCGTCGGCGGGGGGATCGGCGCCGTCCTTTTCCGGAAGGACGTCGATATCGTCGGCCGCGCCCCCTTTTTCGCCTGGTCGGGGGTGATCTACCTCCCCTTGGGCCTTCTGCAATTCACCTGGCTCTGGAGTTCCTCCCTGATCGCGCAGGGAAATTTCTGGATCCTGATCCTCGGCCAATGCCTGGCCTATGCCGCGGCCGGGATCTTCTACTATAGGGTTGCCGCCGCCCGTTCCCGCGACATCCGCGGCAACAATACGCTCGTGCCCTATGCCTTCATCCCGCTCGCCAACCTGTGGCTGGTCTTCGCGAAATCGGGCGAGATGACCAAGCCCGGGCCGGATACGGCGCCGGCCTTGCTCCGCGGCTACAAGGGGGTGGCGATCGGCTTCGGCCTGTTCGCCGCCTTTGCCGCCGCCGCCGGCTACGCCCAATACCAGCTGGTGGCACCGATGGAGACGGCGGCAGCCGAAGTCGACACCACCGAGGCGGACGCCCTCATCCAGAAGCACGGGCTGGACGCGGTGACGGAGGCCGTCTTTGCCGAAGTGCCCATTCCCTATGAAATCGACCCCTATACGTCGATCACCAGGATCGAGATCGCGGGCCCGCGCGTGGACCGCGACCTCACCGTCACCCTGGGCGGTTTCAAGATGACCGCGCAATTCAAGAAGATCAGCACCCTCACCGTCTGCAGCGAGCCCTTTCTGCGCGCCATGGTCCGGGCGGGCGGCACCATCAGCGACCATTACCTCAAGCCCGACGGCACGGCGATCGGCACCTTGATCATCGACAAAGCCGCCTGCGGCGACTGAGCCCCGGAGGGCGGCCGGGACGGAGGCGCTTGTCACCCTGCCGCATGGATGTTACGAGGTCCGCCGCCCCCGGCAGCAAGACCGGGGGCGAGGGATCACGGCCGGGAGTATGAGGATATGCGCCGCACCATGCTGCAAGCCAAGCTGCACCGGGTCAGCGTCACCCATTGCGAGCTGGACTACGAGGGTTCCTGCGCCATCGACGACGACCTGCTCGAAGCCTCTGGCCTGCTGCCCTTGCAGAAGATCGACATCTACAATGTCAACAACGGGGCGCGCTTCTCGACCTATGTCATCCGGGCGGAGCGCGGCTCGGGCGTCATCTCGCTGAACGGCGCCGCCGCGCGCATGGCGCAGAAGAACGACATCCTGATCATCGCCGCCTATGTCGAGGTCGAGGAGGCGGAACTGCCGGGCTTCGCCGCCAGGCTGGTCTATGTCGACGGCGCCAACCGCATCAAGTCGACCGCGAGCGAGATCGCCGTGCAGCCCGCCGCCGGCCGGCCCCGCGCCGCCGAGTGAGCCGGTGAGCGCCGACGGCCCGAAGAATTACCTCACCCCGGAAGGCTATGCCCGCCTGGCCGAGGAATTGCGCCACCTGACCCGCGTCGAGCGGCCCAAGGTGGTCGAGGTGGTGTCCTGGGCCGCCGGCAACGGCGACCGGTCGGAAAACGGCGACTATCTCTACGGCAAGAAGCGCCTGCGCGAGATCGACCGCCGCCTGCGCTTCCTGACCAAGCGCCTGGAAGGGGCGACGGTGGTCGACCCCGCTCAGCAGAAGGTGAAGACCCGGGTCTTCTTCGGCGCCACCGTCACCTATGCCGGCGACGACGACGTGGAAAGGACCGTGCGCATCGTCGGCACCGACGAAGCCCGTTCCGACCAGGGCGAGATCAGCTGGATTTCCCCGGTCGCCCGCGCCCTCCTGAAGGCCGAGGTGGGCGACGTGGTCACGGTGCAGACCCCCCAGGGCCCGGAAAGCCTGGAAATCGTCGCCATCCGCTATTGAACCGCAAGGCGGGCGCGGAACAGCGCCTCGATCCAGGCGACGAAGACCCGCAGCCGCGGCGTCAGCTGATGGCGGTGGGGATAGAGAATGGCGATGGGCATGGGCGCCGCCCGCCAGTCCGGCATGACCTCGACCAATTCGCCGAGGCCGAGATGGTCCTGCACGTCGAAGGCCGGGATCTGGATCAGGCCGAGACCGGCAAGGCAGCAGGCGATATAGGCCTCGGCACTGTTGACCGTGACCCGCGCCGGCAATGTCACCGTGCCCGCCGCCCCGCATTCCCATTCGGCGATCCGGCCCGAGAGCGGCGAAGCGTAATTGACCGCGACATGGGCGGCGAGATCCCCCGGCGCCATCGGCACGCCGTGGCGGGCGAGATAGGCCGGGCTGGCGCAATTGATCAGGGGCAAGGTCCCGAGCGTGCGCGCGATCAGCCCCGAATCCGGCAGGTGGCCGACCCGGATCACCGCATCCACCCCCTCCCCCACCAGATCGATCGGCCGGTCGGTGACGCCGAGATCGACGTCGATGGCGGGATAGCGGTCGAGAAAATCCGGCAGCGCCGGCGCGATCATCCGCCGGCCGATGCGCCCCGGCACATTCACCCGCAGCAACCCGCGCGGCTGCGCCGCCGATTGGCGGAACAGGCCCTCCGCCTCCTCCATGTCCTGGACCAGGCGGAGCGCGCGCTCGTAGAAGGCGGTGCCGTCGGCGGTCGGGGTCACCCGCCGGGTCGTCCGGTGCAGCAGGCGGACGCCGAGGCGCGCCTCCAGGTCCTGCACCGCGGTCGAGACGGTGGAACGGGGCAGGCGCAGGCTGTCGGCGGCGCGGGTGAAGCTGCCGCCCTCCACCACCCGGGCAAAAATGCGGAACAGATCGATGCGGTCCATGACATCATTGGTCGAGATACCCGATCAATGATGTCAGGAATCCCCGATTTATCCAGGAATTCATAAGGATGATCCTGCCCCCATCCTCAATCTGGGAGCAGGACATGGCCGACCACAGCCTGAAGGGCAAAACCATTCTGATCGCCGGCGGGGGCAAGAACCTGGGCGGTCTGATCGCACGCGATCTGGCGGCCCAGGGCGCCCGGGCGGTCGCCATCCATTACAACAGCCCGGCCAGCGAGGCGGAGGCGGCAGCGACCGCCGCCGCGGTCGAGGCGGCGGGGGCCAAGGCCGTCACGATCCAGGCGGACCTGACCACGGCGGACGCGGTGGCCACGCTCTTCACCGAGGCCAAGGCGGCCATGGGCGCGATCGACATCGCCATCAACACCGTCGGCAAGGTGCTGAAGAAGCCGATCGCGGAGATTTCCGAGGCGGAATACGACGACATGTTCGCCGTGAACGCCAAATCCGCCTTCTTCTTCATCAAGGAAGCCGGGCTGCATCTGGCCGACAACGGCAAGCTGCTGACCCTGGTCACCAGCCTGCTCGGCGCTTTCACGCCCTTCTATGCCTCCTATGCCGGCGCCAAGGCCCCGGTCGAGCATTTCACCCGGGCGGCGGCCAAGGAATTCGGCGCCCGCGGCATTTCGGTGACGGCGGTCGGCCCGGGCCCCATGGACACGCCCTTCTTCTACGGCCAGGAAGGGCCGGAGGCGGTCGCCTATCACAGCACGGCGGCGGCCCTTTCGCCCTTCTCGAAAAAGGGCCTGACCGATATCGAGGATATCGTGCCGCTGATCCGCTTCCTGGTCTCGGACGGCTGGTGGATCACCGGCCAGACCATCCTCGCCAACGGCGGCTATACCACGAAGTGACGGGGCGGGGCGGGCGCCGCTCAGGCGCCCGCATCCTGCAATTCCTTCATGCGGCGGAGCGCCAGCACGGCCTGGGTCCGGCTGGCGACCCCGAGCTTGTGCAGCACGGCCGAGACATGGGCCTTCACCGTCGTCTCGGAGACGCTGAGGATATGGCTGATCTCCTTGTTCAGCCGCCCCTCGCCCATCAGTTCGAGGACGCGCATCTGCTGCGGCGTCAGGCTGCCGATCTTGGCGAAAGGCTCGTCGTGGGCGCGGCCCTTGGGCACCGGCCGGGTGGCGGCGGCGACATGGGCGGCGTCGGGGGTGAAGATGCCGCCGGCCAGCACGGTCTCGATCGCGGCGCGGATCTTCTCGCGTCCCAGCGATTTCGGGATGTAACCCGCCGCACCGCAGGCGAGGCAGCGCGCGACCGTATCCTCGTCGGCCAGCGCCGAGACGATGGCGACCGGCAGTTCCGGCTTCACCTTCCGCAGCATGACGAGGCCGGCCAGGCCGTCCATGCCCGGCATGCGCAGGTCGAGCAGGGCAAGGTCCAGGTCGTCGTCGTCCTGCACGAGGTCGAGAACGCCGGCCAGGCTGGCGGCTTCGACCACCAGGGCATCGGCGCGCACCGCGGTCACCGCCCCGTGCAGGGCATCCCGGAACAAGGGGTGGTCGTCGGCAATCAGTACCTTCAGCATCAGGCGGTCCCCCCAGGGTGCCACCCGGTCGTTGCCGGGTGATCGTCTCCATCGTCATTGTCGCATGTTGCCGTTGGCGGGCAACCCGACAAAAGGCAAAGCCGGGGTGGCAGAACCACCCCGGTTGCAAGTGTGTCGGACCGGCGTCAGGACTTCTTCGGCAGCTTGAAGACCCAAAGCATGCCGCCCTGGTTGAAGTTCTTGACGTATTCGGCCACATCGCCGCCCCACAGCGGCACCGCGCCGCCCCAGCCCGAGACCACGGCGACATATTGCTCGCCGTCCATGTCCCAGGTGATCGGGCTCGCCACCACGCCGGAACCGGTGTTGAAGCTCCACAGTTCCTTGCCGGTCTCGTCGTCGAAAGCCTTCAGGTAACCTTCGGGCGTACCTGTGAACACCAGGCCACCGGCGGTGGTCAGCACCCCGCCCCACAGCGGCGCGCGGTTCTTGTATTCCCACTTGATCTTGCCGGTCGCCGGGTCGATCGCGCGCAGCACGCCGATATGATCCTCGTAGAGCGGCTTGATGGTGAAGCCGGCACCGAGATAGGCCGCACCCTTCTTGTAGGTGATCGGCTCGTTCCAGATGTCCATGCCCCATTCGTTCGACGGGATGTAGAAGAGCGAGGTCTTCTTCGAATAGGCCATCGGCATCCAGTTCTTGCCGCCGAGGAAGGACGGCGCGGTGAACACCGACTTGCCCTTGCCGTCGGCGCCGCCGCCGGCCGCCGGATTGCCCGGACGGAATTCCGGATTGTAGATCGGCCGGCCCTTGTCGTCATAGCCCGTCGCCCAGTCGTGGCGGGAGACGAAGGGCTTGGCGCTGATGAACTTGCCGGTCGCGCGGTCGAGCACGAAGAAGAAGCCGTTGCGGTCAGCGGTGGCGACGGCCGGCGTCACCTTGCCGTCGGCGCCCTTCAGGTCGAAGGGAATGGCTTCGTTGACACCGTCGAAGTCCCAGCCGTCGTGCGGCGTGGTCTGGTAGTGCCAGACGATCTCGCCGGTCTTCGGGTCGATCGCCAGGCGCGACGCGGAATAGAGGTTGTCGCCCGGGCGCAGCCAGGAATTCCACGGCGCCGGGTTGCCGGTGCCGTAGAACAGCAGGCCGGTCTTCGGGTCGTAGGTCCCGCCGAGCCAGGTGCCGCCGCCGCCGGTCTGCCACTGGTCGCCTTCCCAGGAGGCGTTCTTGGTCCCGGTCATGGTCGAGGGCTTGCCGTCGCGGGTGCCCATGTTGCCTTCGATGACCGGGCGGATCCACTTCATCTCGCCGGTTTCGGCATCGAGGGCATAGACCTTGCCGACGACGCCGAATTCGCCGCCGGCGACGCCGGTGATCAGCATGCCGTTGACGATGAGCGGCGCATTGGTGATCGAATAGCCGGCCTTGTAGTCTTCGATCGCCTTCGACCACACCACCTTGCCGGTTTCACGGTTGAGGGCGACGATCTTGGCGTCCAGCGTGCCGAAATAGACCTTGTCGCCATAGACCGCGGCGCCGCGGTTGATGACGTCGCAGCACGGCATGATGCCGTCCGGCAGGCGGGCGTTGTATTCCCACAGTTCCTTGCCGGTCTTGGCGTCGACCGCCCAGATGCGGCTGTAGGAACCGGTGACGTAGATGACGCCGTCGACCACCAGCGGCTGGCTTTCCTGGCCGCGCTGCTTCTCGCCGCCGAAGGAGAAGGCCCAGACCGGCACCAGCCCCTTGACCGTATCCTTGTTCACGAGTTCCAGCGGGCTGAAGCGCTGCGCCTCGGTGCCGAGGCCATAGGTGAGCACGTCGCCGGTGGTTTCGGCGTCGGCGAGAATGTCCTTGTCGGTTACAGGCTTGGCGAGGCCAGCGCCTGCAAAGCCGAGCGTCGCGGCCGCGAGCGCAGCCGCGGCGACCGAACGCCTGAATATGGTTGCCATCCCAGTCTCCCTCAGATCGTGGTGCCCCTTGGGGCTTTTTCCGGCCAGGCGCGGAATTCCTCCCCATCCCGCGTAGGCCGCTGCATCATGAGGCATGGGAAAATATCCCGACTATTGCCCAATAGTACGACACGCAAGGCATTACTTCGCCGACAGCATTGCCCGCTCGAAGGCGGGATAGAGATGGATGACGCTGCGCGCGAATTCGGCCGGCGCCACCGCCAGCGCCGCCACTGCCGGCGGCAGCGGCAGGGCCATGACCTCGGCCGCGTCCAGCCCTTGCGCGGCGGCCTCGGCCAGCACCCGGCGCAGCCAGCGGAGATAGTCCGCGGTCTGGTCGAAGGCGGCGGGCGGCGGCGCCGGCGGACCATGCCCCGGGACCACCAGCGCCGGCTTCAGGGCGCGCAAGGTCTCGAGCGCCGCCAGCCAATGGTCGAGATCGGCCTGGGGCGTGGTCGGCGTGCGATCGAGAAAGGCGAGATCGCCGGCGAAGAGCACGCCGGTGCTGCGGTCGAACACGGCAAGGTCGGCGCCGGTATGGCCGCCCAGGGCCAGGAACTCCAGCCGGTGGCCGCCGACCTCGCGGAGGCCCGGGGCCAAGGTCTCGCCCGGCGGCACCGATTGGGTGCCCGCCATGGCATCGCCGACCAGCCGGTAGATACCGTCGAGCAGGGCCGGCGGCGCTTCCGCGATCGCCTGCCGCGTGCCGGCCAGCGCCGCGATGGGCACGCCGTCGAAGGCGCCGTTGCCGAGATAATGGTCCGGATGGGCATGGGTGTTCACCGCCAGGACCACCGGCGCATCGGTGATGCCGCCGATCAGGGCGCGCAATTGCCGGCCGTAGAGCAGCGAGGGGCCGGTATCGATGACGACGACGCCGGCCGCGGTGACGATGAAGCCGGTATTGACGATATTGCCGCCGTTCTGCCGGCTGAAATGCTCCATCGCCCCGATGACGACATAGGTCTCGGGCGCGACCTCGACCGCTTTCAAGCCATAGTCGAACGCCTGCGCCAGCCCGGACCAGAGCAGGACGAGGACGAAGGCGATGCCCCGGA
Source organism: Zavarzinia compransoris (assembly GCF_003173055.1). Taxonomy (NCBI): domain Bacteria; kingdom Pseudomonadati; phylum Pseudomonadota; class Alphaproteobacteria; order Rhodospirillales; family Zavarziniaceae; genus Zavarzinia; species Zavarzinia compransoris. The sequence goes on along the minus strand of NZ_QGLF01000005.1, from coordinate 44,495 downwards.
TCACAGCGTCACCGGCCGGCGGAAGACATTGCCGTTATTGTCCCGCGCCCGGATCACCACCGCCGGCAGGGCCAGCGCTGCCGGCAGTTCGACGGTGAGCAGGGGGTTTTCCGAAACCGGCTCGAAGGTCTCGAGCGCGCCGAGCAGGCTGCCGTCCGGCTTTTCCACCGTCACCCGCTCGATGAAGAAGGCGGGAATGCCGGCGGCCAGGCCGGTATCCATCGGGTGGCGGAAGGAAACGCGCAACCGCCGCCGCCCGTCGCGCGCGAAGACCCGCGCTTCCGATTCGCCGAGATGCGCGGTCCAATCGTCGGTGCCATGGGCCAGCGCCGGCGCGGTGCAGCCGCCGCCCATGGCATCGACCCATTGCCCGGCGACATGCCAGAGGCCGCGGGCATCCAGCGCCGCGACCCGCAGCGGCGTCGCCTGCTGGATCTTGAAGCGCGCGGCGATCAGGGGGGCGAGCGCGCCCGGCCGATAGTCCAGGATCAGGGGAATGGGGTTGAGGTCGGCGAAAGCCACCAATCGGGTTACGGGCCCCAGCTTGCCGGCGTCGGCCAGGAAGGGCACCTGCAGCGCATCCTCCGCCGACGACGGCGCCGAGAGGGCGACGCCGTCGTCGAAGACGACCGGGCCGCCGCCCAGGAATTGCTCCCGCATCTCGGCCCAGGAAATCGATTGCAGCGGATCCGCCGGCTCGGCGGCGCGGGCGCGCGGCCCAAGGGAAAGGGCGGCGCCGGCGCCGAGCAGGAGACGCCGCGTGATCATCGCTGCGGTGCCCAATAGGTGACGCCGGCCTCGGTGAACAGGCGCTGCATAGTGCCGTCCGCCTGCATGGCGGCCAGCGCATCGCCCACTTCGTAGACGAGGGGCCGGCAGGTTTCGCGGATGGCACAGCCGACGGTCCAGCGCGAGCGGAACATGCCGCCCATCAGGAACGGCCGCACCACCGCCTTCGGCGCCAGCGCGGGCGCGAAGGCTTCGAGCTGGGCCGCCTGGATGATCACCGCATCCACCTCGCCCCGGCCGAGCGCCGCCACCGCCTCGACCGGGCGGGGGAAATGCACGGTCGCCGCGCGCAGCTTGCCGCCGTTGCCGCTGGCCAGGAAGAAGTCCGGCATGGTGTCGACCTCGACGCCGATCCTTTTGTCGGCGTCCTGGTCCGGATCGAAGCCGCCGGGCATGCGCTCGGGATCGGTGGCGATCGCAAAGCCTTCCTCGAAATAGGGGCCGAAGAGGACGGTGAGATCGTTGTTGATCTGGATCTGCTTGTCGTAGGGAATATGGAACATGAGGTCGCCGACCGTGCGGTCGACCACATTGCCGCGCCAGATCCCGTTCCTCAGGTCGTCGTCGATCTTTTCCCCCGCGACCAGGGGGAAGAATTCGGCCTGCAACCCGATGCGTTGCGCGACCTCGCGGCCGATCGCGATGTCGATGCCCTTGGGGCCGTCCGGCGTGGTCGCCGAATAGGGGGCGAAATCCTCGTAATAGGGAATGCGCAGGATGCCCCGGGCGCGGATCGAATCATAGTTCAGCGTGCCGACCGGCGGCTGCTCGGCCCGGGTCGCGCCGGCGCCGAGGGCGGCGAGCGCAAGGCCGCCCGCCGCCTGGAGAAGCGCCCGCCGCGGCCACATGCGCGGGGCCGCCATCTCAGTTCTCGTGCACCGATTCGATATAGGCGCGGATGGCCCAGAGCGCTTCCTGGCTCAACACGCCCTCGAAGGGCGGCATATAGACCTTGCCGTCGCGCACCGCGCCGTGGCGCACCCGTTCCAGATACCAGGCATCGCCGTCCGGCCCGAGATCGAGCAGGCGCAGGTCCGGCGCGATGCCGCCCGACTTCGCCTCGAGCCCATGGCAGCGGGCGCAGTTCTGGTTGTAACCGGAGGCGCCGATTTCGATCGCGCGCTTGTTGCCGGTATAGGGGTTGGCTTCGCGCCAGGTCTCGCCCAGTTGTTCGAGGCCGGCGGTATCGACCGGCTGGGGCACGACATCGCCATGGCCATAGGCGGCATGACCGACCCCGATGGCCGCCCCGAGCGCCAGAATCCCGGAGATGACAAGGTTGCGGACAAAACGCCGATCGTCGGCCATGGCACCATTCCTCCCAGAAGCCAGTTAGCGGAAACTATGATCGGGAGGAGGACAGGCACCATTGTACTTTGGATCGATTGTGAACCGCGGCGTGACGCCGGCGCCGGCCGCCCTCGTTCTAAAGTGCGATGGCCGGGATGAATTCCCCTGCCTATTGTCGGGCCAGAACAACAACAGGGGGATGCGCGCCATGCGGGCACGCCACGGGCTTCTGCTGCCCGCCTTCGCCCTTGCGGCACTCGCCGCGACGGCACGGGCTGAAACCATCTATATCTCGAACGAGCGCGACAATACGATCAGCGTGATCGACGGCACCACCCTGACGGTGACGGGCACGATCAAGGTCGGCAAGCGCCCGCGCGGCATCCTGGCCGACAGCAAGTTCACCCGTCTCTATATCTGCGCCAGCGACGACGACACGGTGCAGGTCCTGGACCTCGCCACCGGCAAGATCATCGGCGAATTGCCGTCCGGGGACGATCCCGAGCAATTCGCCCTGCATCCGGACGACAGGCATCTCTACATCTCGAACGAGGACGACAATATCGCCACCGTGGTCGACGTCGAGAGCAAGCGCGTGGTCGCCCAGATCGAGGTCGGCGTCGAGCCGGAAGGCATGGCCGTCAGCCCCGACGGCAAATGGGCGGTCAATACCTCCGAGACCACCAACATGGTCCATTGGATCGACACCGCCGCCCAGAAACTGATCGACAATACCCCGGTCGGCCAGCGCCCGCGCCATGCGGAATTCAGCGCGGACGGCCGCGAGCTTTGGGTCTCGTCGGAAATCGGCGGCACCATCACGGTGATCGACGTCGCCACCCGCCAGGTGAAGAAGACCCTGGGCTTCGAGATCAAGGGCATTCCGGGCGACCAGATCCAGCCCGTGGGCGTGAAGCTGACCCGCGACGGCGCCACCGCCTTCGCCGCCCTCGGCCCCGCCAACCATGTCGCCGTGATCAACGCGAAGACGCTGGAAGTCGAGCGTTACCTCCTGGTCGGGCGGCGGGTCTGGCACCTTGCCCTCAATGGCGACGAAAGCCGTCTCTACACGACCAATGGCGTTTCCAACGACGTTTCGGTGATCGACGTCAAGGCGCTGGAAGTCGTGAAATCCATCCCCGTGGGTCGGGCCCCATGGGGTGCCGTGGTCGTGCCCTGATCTTGCCGCTGCCCGTAGCAAGGTCGTGACCCGGCTGGTTCCCGCGGCTTCATTCCCACGTTGATGCCGCAGGCCCTATCGACTGACCCCTTTCCGACAAGGAAAGGGGTCTTTTTTCGTTACTTCACGCCGATGCGGCGATAGGCGCGGATCACCGGCTCGCCGCCCGCCGCCTTTTGCGCCAGGGCGAACAGGCTGCCGTGCAGGTCGGAACGGTCGCAGGCCGGGTCCATGGCGGCGGCATCGCCGGTCAGCGCCAGGGCCTGGCAGCGGCAGCCGCCCCAGTCGATCTCGCGCCGGTCGCAGGCCCGGCAGGCGGCGGGCATCCAGTCCGTGCCGCGGAAAGCGGCGAAGGCCGGGTCGTTTTCCCAGATTTCGGCCAGGCTGCGCTCGCGGAGGTTGGCGAAGGTCAGGTTGGGGATCGTTTCCGCCGCATGGCAGGGCAGGACATTGCCGGTGGGCGAGACATTGATGAAGCGCCGGCCCCAGCCACCCATGCAGGCCTTGGGCCGGCGGGCATAGTAATCGGGAATGACGTAGTCGATCACCAGCCGCCCGCCCAGGCGCCGGCGCTCGGCCTCGACCAGGGCGGTCGCCGCTTCCAGCTGGTCGATGGTCGGCATCAGATAGTCGCGGTTCTTCAGCGCCCAGCCGTAATATTGCACATGGGCGACCTCGATCCGCTCGGCCCCGACGGCTTCGGCGAAGGCGATCATCTCGTGCAGCCGGTCGAGATTCTGGCGGTGGACGACCGCATTGATGGTCAGCGCCAGCCCCGCCTCATGGACCAGGAGGGCGGCCGCGCGTTTCTTCACCAGCCCGTTCGGATAGGCGCTGATCTTGTCCGCATTGGCGGGATCGGTGTCCTGGATCGAGATCTGCACATGGTCGATCCCGGCCTCCGTCAGCGCCTCCAGCCGCTCGCGGTCCAGGAGGACGCCGGAAGTGATCAGATTGGTATAAAGGCCGGCAGCCCGGGCATGGCGGACGAGACGGGGCAGGTCGCTGCGCGCCATCGGCTCCCCGCCCGAGAAATGGATCTGCAGGATGCCGAGGCTGGCCGCCTCGTCGATCAGGCGCAGCCATTCGCCGGTGCCCATCTCCGCCGCCGTCCGGGCCAGTTCGACCGGGTTGGAGCAATAGGGGCATTGCAGCGGACAGCGGTGGGTGATCTCGGCCAGCAGGGCCAGCGGCCCTTCCCTCACCGCACCACCCCGCGCTCGACCAGATCGGTGATCAGGGTGGTGACATCGGCCGCGACCTCGGCCCGGGGCGCGCCATAGTCGCCGGCCAGGCCGTCGATGACCTGGGCCAGCCTGGTCCGCCCGTCGAGGCGGGAGACCACGGCATGGGCGATCTCGTCCAGCAGCACGAAACGTTCCGGCGCCTGGATCAGCCACTGCCCGCGCCGCCCGTCATAGGCGAGGCGGGCCCCGGGGGCGAGACGCGGCATATAGCCCGCCGGCGGCGCCCCGCTCATGGCGTCCAGGCCCCCGGCGCCGGCAGGCCGGGCGCGACATAGGCGAGATAGAGCGCGTCGAGCTGGGCCCAGAGCACGTCGCATTTGAAGGTCAGCGCCGCGATCACCGCCTGCTGCTGGTCGGGACGGCGGGCGTTCCGCTTGACATAATCGAGGGCGAAATCGGCATCGCGCGGCGCCTGGGTCAGGCGCTTGTCGAAATAAGCCAGCGCCTCCTTCGAGACGAAATCGTAATTGGCCAGCATGCCCGCCACCCGGTTGGCGATGATGCCCGGCGCGAACATTTCCGTGAGCGAGGAGGCGATCGCCTCGAGCAGCGGCTTTTCGGCGACGAAGCGGACATAGGCATCGACGGCGAAGCGGGTCGCCGGCAGCACGCCGCGGCCGGCCGCAACCTCGTCGCGCCCGAACCCCAGGGCATCGGTCAGGCGCAGCCAGCGCTCGATGCCGCCGTCGCCCTCGTGCTCGCCGTCGTGATCGACGATGCGCTGGCGCCACGCCCGGCGCAGCGCCGGGTCTTCCAGCCGCGCCAGCAGGGCCGCATCCTTCAGTGGGATCCGGCTTTGGTAATAGTAACGGTTGAGAGCCCAGGCCCGCACCTGGTCGACGGTCAGCTTGCCGCCGTGGAGCAGGACATGGAACGGGTGCTTGTCGTGATAGCGGGCGGCGCCGACCGCGCGCAGCGCCGCTTCCAGTTCATCGGGCGTCATCAGCGCGTTCATGGTTCGATATCCTCCCCGTCTTGCGGGATGTGCCACCCTGCGGCTTCCGCCTCGGCCCGCTCCTGCGTGCCGGCGACCAGCGTCGGGTTGGTCGTATTGATATGGATGAAGACGCGCCGCCCGATCGCCAGGCCGGCGAGGCGCGCGATCGCGCCGTCCGGCCCGGACATGGCGACATGGCCCATGCGCTGCCCGGTCTTCGGCGAGACGCCGAGCCGGATCAATTCGTCGTCCCGCCACACCGTGCCGTCGAACAGCAGCAGGTCGCAGCCGTCGATGCGCGCCCGCAGCGCCTCGTCGATCGCGGCACAGCCGGGCACGAACAGCACGCGCTTCGCCCCGTCGGTGATCTCGAGGCCGATGGTGGTGCCGCGCCTGCCCGCCAGGCTGCCCCGGCCCTCGAGATAGAGCGGGATCTTGCCCGCGACGTCGAAGGCGGTGACGGTAACGCCGCCCGCCACCCGGAACGGCACATCGAGAGCGATCGGGTTACGCGGCACCCGCTCGTCCGGCAGGGCGCCGAAGATCGGGTTGGCCGCCAGGGTGTCCAGCGTCTCCGCCGTGCCGTGCAGGGTGAAGCGATGGCCTTCGCGCATGGTCAGCAGGCCGGTGATGAAATCGATCTCGCCCCCGGTCAGGAGGACGTCCGCGATCGGGGAATGGCGCAGCCCCTCGGCCGGCCAGAGCGGCGGATTGGCCAGGATCTGGGCGCGGAGGTCGGGGGAGGCGTTGATCAGGGTCCAGGACTTGCGGTCGGCGGAGACCGCGATCGAGGTCTGGGTGCGCGCGGGCGCCCCCGCCTGGCCCTGCCAGGCCTTCAGGGAATTGGGAACCCGGCAGTTCCACTGGGGGAAACCGCCGCCGGCCGCCGTGCCGAGGAGCAGGATATGCATGATGATCTCGACACGTTACAGCCGGCGGCGGCGCCCGATCAGCGCTCGGCGCAGGCGTAGCAGTTGATTTCCATGCCGACGCGAACTTCGGAAATCTTGGGCTTGGACCACTTCTTCATGATTGTTCTCCCTTTTCGATGCGGGTTCTGTCGCCTCACGACACCGAACGATAGCCGTGAAGCGGCCCGGCGGGGATTGTCCTTTAGGACGAGCCGGGAAAAAAGCGCTTTTTCTATGCCGCTGCGGCACCCTGGGCCCAGACGTCGCCCGGGACCGGCGCCGGCAGGCCTGCGGCCTCGTCGTCGGTGAAAACCCGGCTGCGGGTCAGGAAGCGGACACCTTCCGGCGCCTCCAGCGAGAAGCCGGAGCCGCGCCCGGGCACGACGTCGATGATCAGCTGGGTATGCGACCAATATTCGAACTGGGCCGCCCCGATGAAGAAGGGCGTGTCGGCGATCACGCCGAGATGGATGTCCCGGGCCCCGACCTTGAATTCGCCCCGGGGGTAGCACATGGGCGCACTGCCGTCGCAGCAGCCCCCGGATTGATGAAACAGCAAAGGCCCGTGCAGGGCCTTCAGACGCTCGATCACCTTGACGGCGGCTTCCGTCACCTCGACCCTTGCCACCATGATGGTCCCTTTCCGGTCAAGAAACGGAACCGGCGGCCGCAGCCGCCGGTCCCTGCTGTTCCGATCAGAAGAAGCCCAGCGCCTTCGGGCTGTAGCTGACCAGCAGGTTCTTGGTCTGCTGGTAGTGATCGAGCATCATCTTGTGGGTTTCGCGGCCGATGCCCGACTGCTTGTAACCGCCGAAGGCCGCATGGGCCGGGTAGAGGTGATAGCAGTTGGTCCAGACGCGGCCCGCCTGGATGGCGCGGCCGAAGCGATAGGCGCGGTTGCCGTCGCGGGTCCAGACGCCGGCGCCGAGACCGTAGAGCGTGTCGTTGGCGATGGAGAGCGCTTCCGCGTCGTCCTTGAAGGTGGTGACCGAAACCACCGGGCCGAAGATCTCTTCCTGGAAGATGCGCATCTTGTTGGTGCCGCGGAACACCGTCGGCTTCACGTAGTAGCCGCTGGACAGTTCGCCCGGCAGCACGTTGCGCTCGCCGCCGATCAGCAGCTCGGCGCCTTCGGCCTTGCCGATGTCGATGTAGGAGAGGATCTTCTCGAGCTGGTCGTTCGAGGCCTGGGCGCCGATCATGGTCGAGCCGTCGAGCGGGTTGCCCTGCCGGATGGCGGCGACGCGGGCGAGCGCGCGTTCCATGAACTTGTCGTAGATCTTCTCGTGCACCAGGGCGCGGCTGGGGCAGGTGCAGACTTCACCCTGGTTGAGGGCGAAGAGCACGAAGCCTTCGATCGCCTTGTCGAAATAATCGTCGTCCTCGGCGGCGACGTCCTGGAAGAAGATGTTCGGCGACTTGCCGCCCAGTTCCAGGGTCACCGGGATCAGGTTTTCCGAGGCATACTGCATGATCAGCCGGCCGGTGGTGGTCTCACCGGTGAAGGCGATCTTGGCGATGCGCTTGTTCGAGGCCAGCGGCTTGCCGGCCTCGACGCCGAAGCCGTTGACGACGTTGAGCACGCCCGGGGGCAGGATGTCGCCGATCAGTTCCGCCCAGACCATGATCGAGAGCGGGGTCTGCTCGGCCGGCTTCAGCACCACGCAGTTGCCGGCGGCAAGCGCGGGCGCCAGCTTCCAGCAGGCCATCAGGAGCGGGAAGTTCCAGGGAATGATCTGGCCGACGACGCCGAGCGGCTCGTGGAAGTGATAGGCCTGGGTGTCGTGATCGATTTCCGCGACCGTGCCTTCCTGGGCGCGGACGCAGGCGGCGAAATAGCGGAAATGGTCGATGGCGAGCGGCAGGTCCGCGGCCTTGGTCTCGCGGATCGGCTTGCCGTTGTCGATGGTCTCGACCGTGGCGAGAAGGTCCAGCTTCTCTTCCATGCGGTCGGCGATCTTGTTCAGCAGGCGGGCGCGTTCGGCCGGCGAGGTCTTGCCCCAGGCTTCCCGGGCGGCATGGGCGGCGTCGAGCGCGAGTTCGATATCCTCGGCGGTCGAGCGGGCGATCTGGGCGACCGGCAGGCCGGTGATCGGGGTGATATTGTCGAAATACTGGCCGCGCACCGGGGCAACCCACTTGCCCCCGATGAAATTGTCGTAGCGCGAGCGGAACGCGATGGATTTCGAGATTTCTTCGAGGGTCTGGTGGATCATGGTTCGCTCCCTGGGCCGTCGTTTCTGATAGGGGCCGCTGGCTCAACGGTTAGCCGAAACAGGCCGCAGCCAGAATAGCACTATGGTACTAGGGCCGGCCGGATGGGTCGTGCCGCATCGCACCAATTCAACGCGGCGCCGCGGCAATTCACTCCTGTTCCGGCCGGTTCAGTCGCGGGCCCCGCTCCATCAGGCGGCGGACCAGGCCGGCATTGCTGCGCGCGCCCAATTTGCCGCGCAGCCGCACCAATGTATTGGCCACGGTCTTGTAGCTGATGGACAGGGCGGCGGCGATATCGGCCAGCATGTGGCCCTCGACGAGAAGGGCCGCGATCTCGCGCTCGCGCGGGGTCATGCGGTCGGCCGGCTCGTCCAGGGTGCGGGCCATCGCCATGCCCTGCGCCACCTCGCGCGAGAGATAGGTGCCGCCGTCGGCGATGCGGCGGATGGCGGCGGCCAGTTCGCCCGGCGCATCGCCCTTGGTTACATAGCCGGAGGCACCGGCCTGCAGGCCCGAGGCGGCGAGCAGCGGATCGTCGTGCATCGAGAAGATCAGCACGCGGGCCGGATCGTCGGCCGCGCGCAGCCGGCGCAGGACCTCGAGCCCGCCCATGCCCGGCATGGACAGGTCGAGCACGACGACATCCGCCGGCGCCGCGGCCAGCGCCGCCAGCGCGGTCGGGCCGTCCGCCGCCTCCGCCACCTCCAGGTCGGGGAAGGGTTCGAGAATGCGGCGGCAGCCCGAGCGGACCACCGCGTGATCGTCAACCAGCAGCACGCGCGTCATCGTCGCTGTCCTTCTTTCGGGAAACAGGCAGGCGGGCGGTCAGCCGGGTGCCGCCCGCCGCCAGGGGGCCGACGGCAAGGCCGCCGCCAAGCGCCCGCAGGCGGTGGCGCATGGCGGCCAGCCCCACCCCCGGCGCGTCGTCGGGCCGGATGCCGCGGCCGTCGTCGTCGATGGCGACGACAAGGCCGGGCGAGAATTCCAGGCGGACGGCGATCTGCCCGGCCCCGCCGTGGCGGAGCGCATTCATGATGCCTTCCTGGATCACCAGGTAAAGGGTGCGGGCGGCGACGCCGTCGAGCTCGTCCAGCCCCGGGGCGGACTCGAAGGTGAAACCGACCTCGGGCTTCAGGCGGCGCCAGCGGGCGATGCGGTCGGCCAGGATGCGCGACAGGGGCACATGGTCGAAGCTCGGCGGGTGCAGGCGGTCGATGATCTGCCGGTGCCAGAGCTGCATGTCCTCGACCAGGGCCAGGGTTTCCGCCGGGGCGCCGGCCAGATCGATCTTCAGGCCGAACAGCAGGGGGCCGATGTGATCGTGAATGTCACGGGCGAGCGCCTGCCGCTCCTCGTCCTGGGCGCGGACGAGGACGGCGGCGAGATCGAGGTTTTCCACCGTCTTGTCGTGCAGCGCGCGGCGCAGGCGCTCGATCCCCTCGCAGAGCGGCGCCAGTTCGGCGACCGTGCAGTCGGGCGCCGGGCGGTCGAAATCGCCCGCGGCCAGCGCCCCCAGTTCCTCGACCAACCGGGACACCGGCCGCGTCGCCCGCGAGACCGCGAGGCTGAACCCCACAAGGCAGAGCGGCAGCAGGACGAGGCCGGCGAGGCCGAGAGTGGCGACATCGGCCCAGACTTCCGCCACCTCGTCGGCCGGATCGGCGCGCAGTATCAGGGTCCGGTCGTCGGCCATGGCCAGGCGCCGCTCGATGGGGCCGACGCCGACCAGCGCCACGAACCACGGCGGCACTTCGGCCTCGGGCGGGGCATGACGGGCGGCCAGCGCGCCGTCGAGAATGATGTCGATATGGCGGGCGCGCTCGTTGATCGAGCGGAAGGCCCCGGCCAGGGCCGCCCCGTCGCGCGGGGAGGACAGCGCCGGCTCGACCAGCGCGGCGACGAGATCGAGGCTCGCCGCCATTTCCTCGCGCACCGCCTGCCGCGCATTGGCCACCATGAGGCCGAGCACGACAAGCACGGCGGCCAGCGCAAAGGCGCCGAAAACCGCGACGATGCGCAGCCTGATCGACATGGTCCCATCCTCCCGCCGCCAGCATCGCGCGCGAGCGCGAGCGGGGACAATTGCACTTCCGGATAAGGCATTCATCCCCATCCACCATGGGATTTTTTCCCCTGTCCCGTGCATCAAAATCCTGCACCCAAAGTGCGATTGTATGACGCATGCCGTTGGTGGCCAATGAGCCCCGCGTAACGCCCAAAACACCGAACGGGAGACGAACATGGGGAAGGTGGACCAATTGTTGAAAACAGCGCAGGGGATCAGCGCCGCCGCGCTGGCGCTGGCGATCGCCTTCGGCGCCGCGCAGGCGCAGGCGAAAGACGTCACCTGGGACGATATCGCCAATGACGCCAAGACGACGCAGGACGTGCTCGCCTACGGCATGGGCCTGGAAGCCAAGCGTTACAGCCCGCTCGACCAGGTGAACGGTGAGACGGTGACCCGCCTGGTCCCCGCCTGGTCGTTCTCCTTCGGCGACGAGAAGCAGCGCGGCCAGGAAACCCAGGCGATCGTGCGCGACGGCGTGATCTATGTCACCGCCTCCTATTCGCGCATCTTCGCCCTGGACGCCCGCACCGGCAAGCGCCTGTGGACCTATAGCCACCGCCTGCCGGACGACATCCGCCCGTGCTGCGACGTGGTCAACCGCGGCGCCGCCATCTATGGCGACAAGATCTTCTTCGGCACGCTCGACGCGTCGATCGTCGCCCTCGACCGTGCGACCGGCAAGGTGGTGTGGAAGAAGAAGTTCGGCGACCACAAGGTCGGTTACACCATGACCGGCGCCCCGACCATCGTGAAGGACCAGACCACCGGCCGGGTGATGCTGGTGCACGGTTCCTCGGGCGACGAGTTCGGCGTCGTCGGCCAGTTGTTCGCCCGCGACGTCGACACGGGCGAGGAAATCTGGATGCGCCCGCTGGTCGAGGGCCACATCGGCCGCCTGAACGGCAAGCCGAGCACGCCGACCGGCAACCCGGACGCGCCGAGCTGGCCGCGCAAGCCCGACGGCACCCTGGTCGAAGCCTGGAACCACGGCGGCGGCGCCCCCTGGCAGTCGGCGACCTTCGACCCGAAGACCAACACCATCGTGATCGGCGCCGGCAACCCCGCGCCCTGGAACGGCTGGGCGCGCTGGCCGGGCGACAGCCTGTTCACCTCGGGCCAGGCCTATGTCGACCCGGCCACCGGCGAGCTGAAGGGTTTCTACCAGCACACGCCGAACGACGCCTGGGATTTCTCGGGTAACAACGAGATCGTCCTGTTCGACTGGAAGAACCCGCAGACCGGCAAGACCCAGCCCGCCGCGGCCCATGCCGACCGCAACGGCTTCTTCTATGTCACCGACCGGGTGAAGCTGGCGGAGAAGAGCCCCGAGATCAACAAGCCGACCTCGCTGCTCGCCGCCTTCCCCTTCGTCGACAATATCACCTGGGCCAAGGGCATCGACCTGAAGACCGGCCGCCCGATCGAGGTCGAGGGCCAGCGCCCGCCCGCACCGAAAGAAGGCGAGGAAAAGGGCGCCTCGGTCGAGGTCTCGCCGCCCTTCCTCGGCGGCAAGAACTGGAATCCGATGGCCTACAGCGAGGATACCGGCCTGTTCTACATTCCGGCCAACCACTGGAAGGAAGACTATTGGGCCGAGCATCCGGTCTATAACGCCGGCGCCGCCTATCTCGGCATGGGCTTCCGCATCCGCAAGATGTACGACGACCATGTCGGCGTGCTCCGCGCCATGGACCCCTCGACCGGCAAGATCGCCTGGGAACACAAGGAACGGCTGCCGCTGTGGGCGGGCGTGCTCACCACCAAGGGCGGGCTCGTCTTCACCGGTACCGGCGACGGCTACTTCAAGGCGTTCGACGCGAAGACCGGCAAGGAAGTCTGGTCGTTCCAGACCGGCTCCGGCATCGTGGCCAGCCCGATCACCTGGGAAGACGACGGCGTGCAGTATATCGGCATCGCCTCGGGTTACGGCGGCGCGGTGCCGCTGTGGGGCGGCGACATGGCCGACCTGACCTCGACCGTCAGCCAGGGCGGCTCGTTCTGGGTGTTCCGTCTGGCCGAAAAGGTCGCGAGCAAATGAGCCCGCGGGCGGTTCCTCCATCATCCCGCCGCCCGTTGCTGAGGGGGGCCCTCGTGGCCCTCCTCTTCGCCTTTTCGGCGCCGGCCGCGGCCGGTGATACGGGTAGCGACGAGGAATTTCCCTGCGCCGTCGGGCCCCGGGCAGCCTGTGCCGGGGTCGATCTGCGGCACCGGGTGCTGAAGGGGCGGGACCTGTCGGGGATCGACCTGACGGGGGCCAATCTGGCCCATGCCGTGCTGCGCGACGTCGACCTTCGCGGCGCCGATCTCTCCGGCGCCATTCTCGACGGCGCGGTGCTGGAGCGCGCCTTCCTGCAAGGGGCGAAATTCGCCGGGGTCAAGGCGCGCGGCGCCAATTTCGATTTCGCCCGGATGAGCGGCTCGGATTTTTCCGGCGCCGACCTGACCGGGGCCAGTCTCGAAATGGCCTGGGCGACCAAGGCCAGCTTCAAGGGCGCCATCCTGGTCAATACCAACCTCCAGGAAGCCAAGCTCTCGGAATCGACGCTCGAAGGCGCCGACCTCAGCGGCGCCTTCATTCGCTATGCCCTGTTCCTCAACACGGTCATGGCCGCCTGCACCGCCTGCCCGACCGACTGGCAGGCCCGCTGACCCGCCCGATCCGTGACCGGCATCACAGGCCGGACGGCGACAAACCCAAGCCGCCGGCTTAAGATCCGCCCCAACTACCGGGGAACATGTCATGGATCAGCAGCCGGCGGACCGCCGCACACCGGAACAGGCGCAGGAGATCATCGCCAGACTGTCGGCGATGCCGGGCTTCGCGCTCGCCCATGGCGTCGAGACCGTGGCGGCAGAGCCGGGGGCGGTGACGCTGGCAGTGCGCAGCCGGCCCGACCTTCGCTACCTCAACAATTACTTTCACGGCGGCGCCATCGCCGGGCTGGCCGAACAGGCGGCGATCCTCTGCGCCACCTCGGTCCTGCCTGAGGGGCGGATCGCCGCGACCGTCGAACTGAAGCTGAACAACCAGCGGATCGCCACCGGCAGCCGCCTGTTCGCCCTGGCCCGGGCGGTGAGCACCAGCCCCGCCATGGTCGTGGTCGAGGTGCGGATCGAGGCCGAGAGCCCGGCCGGCCGCGGCCCCTGCGGCGTGGTGATGGCGGTGCTGCGCGCCGTGCCCTTCGTCGCCTGATCTCAACCGGGCAGGCCGCACCGCAGGCGGAAGCGGGCGGCATAGGTCGCCGGCAGCGGCGGCCGGGCATCTCCATCCAGTGCCGTCACCGGCAGCAGCAGGCGCAGGCTGTTGGTGAGGAACAGGGGCGCGCCCGCCAGGTCGGCGGGATCCAGGCTGCGCTCCACCGCGCCGAATTCCTCGATCGCCAGGGCGCGCATGATGCCGGGGCGAACGCCGTCCGTCACCGGGGGGGTGACCAGCTGGCCGCCGACCAGGGCGAAGAGATTGGCCATGCTGCTGCCGGCGACCCGCCCCCTGGTGTTCAGCATCAGGGCATCGTCGGCGCCCCGCGCCCGCGCTTCCGTCAGGGCCAGCACCGGATCGAGATAGGCCAGGGTCTTCAGCCGCGACAGGGGCGAGGTTTCGTTCCGCCGCAAGGCGACCGTCGCCAGCGTGACGGGCTGGAAGGCGACGGCCGGCGACCAGGGCGCGAGGCTGGCCAGCACCCGGGGCCGGGCCTCGGCCGGGGGCAGCAGGCCCCGGGGCCCGGCCCCCCGGCTGACGGTCACCCGCAGCGCGCCGTGGTCGCCGGCCATGGTGCCAAGCAGGGCATCGACGGCGGCCAGCACCTGATCGCGCGGCACGGCAAAGCCGAGCACGGCACCGGCCGCGGCCAGGGATTCGACATGGGCATCGAGGGCGAAGGGCCGGCGGTTGAAGATGCCGATGGTCTCGAACACGCCATCGCCCAGCAGCAGGCCGCGGTCCCCGGCATCGAGGTCGATCGCGGGGCCCGGCCGCAGGCTGCCGTCGAACCAGATCATGCCGCCACCGCCAGGAAATTGCGCAGCAGGGCGTGGCCGCCCTCGGTCAGCACGGATTCGGGGTGGAACTGCACGCCGAAGGTCGGGTGCCGGCGATGGGCAAGTGCCATGATCTCCCCCTCCGCCGAGCGGGCGGTGACGGCGAGCGGCGTATCCCCCGCCAGTTCCACCACCAGGGAATGATAGCGCCCGACGAAAAGCGGCCGGGGCAGGCCGGCGAACAGCCCGGTGCCGTCGTGATCGATCGGTGTTCCCTGGCCGTGCAGCGGCCGGCGGGCCCGGACCACGGCGCCGCCGAACGCCTGCCCGATCGCCTGATGGCCGAGACAGACCCCGAGAATGGGCACGACCCCCGAAAACCGCGCGACGAGGTCGAGCGAGACCCCCGCCCGGTCCGGCGCCAAAGGCCCGGGCGAGATGACGATCGCCCGGGGGCCCAGCGCCTCCACCCCGGCGACGCTCAGCGCATCGTTGCGGACGACGCGGGTAGGAGCGCCCAATTCCTCGAAATAGCGGGCGATGTTGAAGACGAAACTGTCGTAATTGTCGACGATCAGGATGGTCATGGTCCCGGCTCAGCCACCGTGCCGGGCCCAGAAGGCCGCCGGCGTGACGATGGGATAGCGTGCCGACAGTGCCAGCAGATCCTTGTCGCCGGTGACCAGATAGTGAGCGCCGGCCGCCGCCAGCGTGCCGAGAATGGGCAGATCGGCGCGATCCCGCAGGTCGGCATCCGCCACCGCCGCGGGCTCGACGATATCCGCAAGGAACACGAAGCTGTCGATCAGGTCGCGGATGTCTTCCGGTCCCAGCGGCGCCCGGGCGAGACGCGGCAGGACCCGCGCCACCTCGTCCAGGATATAGCGCGACAGAACCACGTCGATACCCCCCTGGCGCCAGGCCCCGACGATACGCCCCGGCACGCTGCCGGGATAGGCAAGGCCCGACACCAGCACATTGGTATCGAACACGACCCGCAAGGCCGGCATCAGGGCCGCCGACGGCTTTCTGCCACCAGGGCATCGATTTCCGCCAGCCCCTCCGCCGCCGGCACCTCGGCATAGGCGGCGGCGATGCGGCCGGTCAGATCGTCGAAACGGTCGCGCATGCGGCGGATGCGGGCGAAGAGTTCGGCATCGACCAGGGCCGCCACCGGCTTGCCGTCCTTGCTGATCACGATGCTGTCGTTCCGGTATTGCACCTGGTTGAGCATTTCGCCCAGGTTCTGGCGGAAGGTCACGGCATTGACTTCGGTGATCATGGCATTGTCACCCCATATCGATCGATACGATCGATATGATCATGGCAGAAATCAGAGCCCGGGGGCAAGGCCGCTCGCCGCGAAAATGGGCGATGCCTTCAGCAGGGTTTCCTCATATTCGCAGGCGGGATCGGACAGGGTGGTGATGCCGCCGCCGGGAAAAGCGGCGGCGATCAGGATGGTCATGGCGCAGGATCGCCCGTACCCGTCGCCGACCATCCGGCACGGCTCGCCTTCAGCAGTGCCGCCCAATCGTCCGGCGGGTTGCCGCGAGCCAGCATTCTCTCGAAGACCGCATAGGGATCGGACCGGCCACCGGCGGAGCGCAAGGTGTCGGCATCGTTCACCCAGGCGTAGACGATGACCTTCGCCCTGGAATCATAGCGAAAGAACAAGCGGAAGCGCCGGCCGATCTTGGCGCGGCGCCAGTGCCGATGGGTGGGGCCCAGAGTGTTTCCCTGCCGGAATTCATCGCGCCCCGGATCGGCGGGCACGACATCGAGGATCAGGTGGCTGAGGGCCCGGAGCAATTTGACATTGGCATTGCCGTCCGCCGCGGCCGGATCGGCTGCCGCCGCTCGTCGCGCCGCCGCCTCCAGCCTGCGCAACTGCTCGACCACCGCATCATGAAACAGCAAGGTCCAGCCGTGGCGCTGCATCAGAGATCGACAGCCCCTTCGATCACGTCATCGAGATCGACCGGGCGGCCGGCTTCGGCGAGCAGGCTCGCCGCAAGGTCTTCAGGCAGCGCTTGGACATGCCGGCCGGCCCGGAGATCGGCTTCGATCAGGCCCAGAAAGGCATCGACCGCCGGATCGGCATGCTCGGCATCGACCCGACTGACGACCACTTCTCCCTGGCGCAGGACAAAGGCCACCTTGCCCCCGGTCTCGACCCCCAGGGCCTGCCGAATGGATTTCGGCAGGGTAATCTGCCCTTTCGAGGTCAGCGTCGCCGTCTCGTGAATGCCCGCCATCGCCATCGCCTCCATCATATCGACACAAGGTAAGGAAAAATCCTTACATCGACAAGCCCCCGCTCGCCGCGAAAATGCGCGATGCCTTCAGCAGGGTTTCCTCATATTCGCGGGCGGGATCGGACAGGGCGGTGATGCCGCCGCCGGTCTGGAAGCGGGCGGTGCCGTTCTGCACCGTCAGGGTGCGGATGGCGATATTGAGGTCGGCCGCGCCGTCGAAGCCGAGCCAGCCGATCGAACCGCAATAGAGGCCGCGCGGCCGGCCTTCCAGTTCGGCGATCAGGCGCATGGCCTCGGGCTTGGGGGCGCCGGTGATGGAGCCGCCGGGGAAGGCGGCGGCGATCAGGTCCAGGGCGTCCCGCCCCGGCGCCAGGGTGCCGGTCACGGTCGAGACCATGTGATGAAGGCCGGCATAGCTTTCGATCGCGCAAAGCTCGGGCACGGCCACCGAATGGGGCCGGCAGACCCGGGACAGGTCGTTGCGCAGCAGGTCGACGATCATGACGTTTTCCGCCCGGTCCTTGACCGAGGCGGCCAGCGCCCGGGCCTGGGCGGCATCTTCGGCGGCCCCCCGGGCCCGGGCGATGGTGCCCTTGATCGGCCGCGCCTCGACCTGCCCGCCCGCGACCTTCACGAAGCGTTCCGGCGAGGAGGAGGCGACGGCCAGCCCCGGAAAATCGAGAAAAGCCGCGAAATCCCCCGGATTGGCGGCACGGAGCGCGGCATAGAGGGCGAAGGGATCCGCCCCCGCCGGCCAGTCGGCCGCGAAACCCTGGGCGATATTGGCCTGGAACAGGTCGCCGGCCAGGATCGCCGCGATCACCCGGGCGACCCTGGCCCGGAAGACGCCGGCCTCGACCTCCGCCCGCCACGACAGGCGGGGCGCGGGGCCGAAGGCGGCGGGGCCGGCCAGAAGGTCGCGGACCTGATCCGCCCGACCCCCCGGGCCATCGGGCAGGAGGCCGGTGGCGAGCACCGCCTCGCCCCGGGCATGATCGACGGCGATCAGCCAGTCGTAGAGGCCGAAGACCATGTCCGGCACCGGCCGGGGGCCGGTTTCCGGCTGTTTCTCGAACAGGCGCCCGGCCTCATAGGCGATGAAGCCGACGGCACCGCCCCCGAAAGGCGCGAAGCCCGCCCCGGCCCCCCGGCCCCGGGCGAGCAGGCGGCGCAGCGACGACAGCGCATCCGTCCCCGCCATGATCTCGCCACGCCAATGGGCGATACCGTCGCGGACCTCGAACCAACCCGCGGGATCGCCGGTCAGATAGCTGTGGCGGCCCTGGGCCGGATGGCGCTGCGCGCTGTCGAGAAAGGCGAAGCCGGGCAGGCCCGCCAGCCGGCAGGCGGCATGCATCGAATCGAGGGGGCCGAGGGGATGGATCGCCATCCCCCCTTGTCGCAACCCGCCGGGCCCGAAGCAACAATGCAGCCCCACGTTCTCGACGGTTTCAAAACGCCGGAAAAGGCACTAGAAAGCGGTCTGAAAACCCGCCCGACGCCTGCGAAAGACCACAATGGCCATTCTGTCCGACATCGCGATCCGCAAGCTCGCCCAGGAGCACAAGATGGTCGAGCCCTTCGTCGAGGGGCAGCGGCGCGACGGGGTGATTTCCTACGGCCTGTCGTCCTACGGCTATGACGCGCGGGTGGCGGACGAATTCAAGATCTTCACCAATGTCGACAGCGCCGTGGTCGACCCGAAGAATTTCTCCAGCAACAGCTTCGTCGACCGCAAGACCGACGTCTGCGTCATCCCGCCCAATTCCTTCGCGCTCGCCCGGACGGTCGAATATTTCCGCATCCCGCGCGACGTTCTCGTGATCTGCCTCGGCAAGAGCACCTATGCCCGCTGCGGCATCATCGTGAACGTGACGCCGCTGGAACCCGAATGGGAAGGCCACGTCACCCTGGAGTTTTCCAACACCACCCCGCTGCCCGCGAAGATCTATGCGAACGAGGGCGCCTGCCAGTTCCTGTTCCTGCGCGGGGACCAGCCCTGCGAAGTCTCCTATGGCGACCGCGCGGGCAAATACATGCGCCAGACCGGCGTCACCCTGCCGAGGCTTTGAGCATCAAATGGCACTTCAGCGTATCGTCATCCGCGGCGGCGGCGAACTTCACGGCGAAATTCCGATCTCGGGCGCCAAGAACGCGGCCCTGCCCCTGGTCGCCGCCGGCCTGCTGACCCCGGGCACCCTGATCCTGGACAATCTGCCGGAACTGGCGGACGTCGGCTTCATGCTCGGCCTCGTCGAGCAGCACGGCGCGGCCCTCGCCCGCGGCCCCCGCCATGTCGAGATCACGGCGGAACGGATCACCAACACGACCGCGCCCTACGACCTCGTCCGCAAGATGCGGGCGAGCGTCCTCGTGCTCGGCCCGCTGGTCGCGCGCATGGGCGAGGCCAAGGTCTCGCTGCCCGGCGGCTGCGCCATCGGCACCCGCCCGGTCGACCTGCACCTTAAGGGCCTGGAGGCCATGGGCGCCCGGATCGAACTGGCCGACGGCTATGTCCATGCGACGGCGCCCAAGGGCCTCAAGGGCACCACCATCCGCTTCCCCTTCGTCTCGGTCGGCGCGACCGAGAACCTGCTGATGGCGGCGACCCTGGCCGAGGGCGAGACCGTCCTCGACAATGCGGCGCGCGAGCCGGAAATCACCGACCTCGCCCGCTGCCTGGAAGCCATGGGCGCCGATATCGCCGGCATCGGCACCGAGCGCCTGATCGTCCGCGGCCAGCCGGCCCTGCACGGGGCGCGCTATTCGATCCTGCCCGACCGGATCGAGACCGGGACCTATGCCATGGCGGTCGGCGTCGCCGGCGGCCGGGTCGAACTGGTGGGCGCCCGGCCCGACACGCTGGAAGACGTCATCGACGTCCTCAACCGCTGCGGGGTGGAGGTGACGCCGACCGAGCGCGGCATGGCGGTGAAGCGGAACGGCCATCGCGTCGCCGGCGTCGATGTCATGACCCAGCCCTATCCGGGCTTCCCGACCGACCTGCAGGCGCAGATGATGGTGCTGATGGCGACCGCCGACGGCGCCGCCATGATCACCGAGACGATTTTCGAGAACCGTTTCATGCATGTGCCGGAACTGGCGCGCATGGGCGCCAATGTCACGGTGCACGGCGCTTCCGCCCTGGTGCGCGGCGTGCCCCGCCTCAAGGGCGCGCCGGTGATGGCGACCGATCTCCGCGCCTCGATCAGCCTCGTCCTCGCCGGCCTCGCCGCCGAGGGCGAGACGGTGGTCAACCGCATCTATCACCTCGACCGCGGCTACGAGCGGGTCGAGGAGAAGCTGGGCGCGGTCGGCGCCCGCATCCAGCGCGTGCCCGAGTGAGGCGATGAGCGGGGAACCCCTGAACCTCGGCTTTGCCGATGCGGACGATCTCGGCATCGTCTCCGCCCTGGTGCAGGATGCGGTGGTGAAGACCGCCGACCTCGTCTATCTCGGCCGCATGAAGCGTTTCGCCCTGGTCGCCAACCGCTTCTGCTGGGAGGCGGAGGGCAAGGCGTTCCGCCGGCGCTGCGGCCTCCACTTCGACACGGTCCGCACGGTGCGGGCGAAAGGCATCGACCGCACCGCGGTCGAACAGGTATTGGAACTTCTGGCGGTCGACGCCAGGGAGCATGAGAACGGCGTGACGATCGACCTGGTCTTTGCCGGCGACGCCCATCTCCGCCTGGAGGCGGAGGCGGTGGAGGGCGGCCTGAAGGACCTGAGCGAGCCCTGGCCCACCAAGCGGGCGCCACGCCATGACGTTGACGGGGAATCCGCCTGATGGTGACCAAATCGCCCAACGAGGGGCTCGTCCTCGCCCTGCCCAAGGGCCGCATCCTGAAGGAATTGCGGCCCCTGCTGGACAAGGTCGGCCTGACGCCGGAAGCGGATTTCGACAATGAGAAATCCCGCGCCCTGAAGTTCCGGACCGCGCATCCCAACGTCTCGCTGATCCGGGTCCGGGCCTTCGACGTCGCCACGTTCGTCGCCTTCGGCGCCGCCCATCTGGGCGTCGCCGGCAACGACGTGCTGATGGAATTCGACTATCCCGAGCTTTATTCGCCCCTCGACCTAGACATCGGCCATTGCCGCCTGTCGGTGGCGGAACCGGCCGATCTTGCCGGCAAGGACGACCCGACCCGCTGGAGCCACGTCCGCGTCGCGACCAAATACCCCCATATCACCCGGCGCCATTTCGCCGCCCGCGGGGTGCAGGCGGAATGCATCAAGCTGAACGGCGCCATGGAACTGGCGCCGACGCTGGGCCTGTGCCGGCGCATCGTCGACCTGGTCTCGACCGGCGACACGCTGCGCGCCAACGGGCTGGTCGAGGTCGAGAAGATCGCCGAGATCTCGTCCCGCCTCGTCGTCAACCGCGCTGCCTTCAAGACCCGCGTCGAGGAAATCGGCGGCTGGATCGATGCCTTCCGGGGAGCCCTCAGTGCCGCTTGACCTTTCCTCCTCCGCGCCCGATTTCGCCGCCCGCTTCCGCGACCTGCTGAACGCCAAGCGCGAGATGTCGGAAGACGTCGATGCCGCCGTCGCCCGCATCATCGCCGACGTGAAGCAGCGCGGCGATGCCGCCGTCATCGACTATACCAACCGCTTCGACCGCCTGGGCCTGGAACGGCCGGAACAGCTCCGCATCACCGCCGACGAGATCGAGGCGGCGGTCGCCGGCGTCGGCCCGGACCTGCTGGCGGCGATCGACCTCGCGGCGACGCGGATCGAGAGTTTCCACGCCCGCCAGATGCCGATGGACGACCATTACACCGATGCCGCCGGCGTCCGCCTGGGGCTCCGCTGGACTTCGGTCTCGGCCGCCGGCCTCTATGTCCCGGGCGGGACCGCGGCCTATCCGTCGTCGGTGCTGATGAATGCCCTGCCGGCCAAGGTGGCGGGTGTGCCCCGTATCGTCATGGTCGTGCCGACCCCCGGGGGCACGCTGAACCCGGCCGTGATGGCGGCGGCGAAACGGGCCGGCGTCACCGATATTCTCCGCATCGGCGGCGCCCAGGCAGTCGCGGCGCTGGCCCATGGCACCGGCACCATCGCCCCGGTCGACAAGATCGTCGGCCCCGGCAATGCCTATGTCGCGGCGGCCAAGCGCCAGGTCTTCGGCCTGGTCGGCATCGATTCGATCGCCGGGCCCAGCGAGATCCTGGTGGTCGCCGACGGCGCCAACGATCCGGCCTGGATCGCCGCCGACCTCCTGTCCCAGGCCGAGCACGACGAAAGCGCCCAATCGATCCTGCTGACCGACGACAACGCCTTCGCCGATGCCGTGCTGGCCGCGATCGAGCAGCTCCTGGAACGCCTGCCCCGGGCCGCCACCGCGCGGAAAAGCTGGGACGAGCACGGCGCCGTCATCCGCCTGCGCAGCCTGGACGAAGCCCCCGCCCTGGTCGAAGCGGTCGCCCCCGAGCACCTGGAACTCGCCCTCGACGATCCGGACGCCATGGCCAACCGCATCCGCCATGCCGGCGCCATCTTCCTCGGCCGCAACACGCCGGAGGCGATCGGCGATTATGTCGCCGGGCCCAACCACGTGCTGCCGACCGCGCGCACGGCGCGCTTCTCGTCCGGCCTGTCGGTGTTCGATTTCCTGAAGCGGACGACCCTGGTCGGCTGCGACGCCGAGGCGCTGCGCGCCATCGGGCCCGCAGCGGTGACCCTGGCCCGGGCCGAGGGGCTGGATGCGCACGGCCTGTCGGTGGCGATCCGCCTCGGCAGCACGAATTGACTTGAGGGAGGCGCCGCCATGAGCATCGAGACCCGGAAACTCGTCGGCGTCACCCTCGACGAAGCCTCGATCGCCCGGCGCAGCCCGGATATCGACCACGAGCGAAAAGTCGCCATCTTCGACCTTCTGGACGAGAATCACTTCTCGCCGATCGGCGATCACGACGGCCCCTATCACCTGCATCTCGCCGTCGCCGAAGCCCGCCTCGTCTTCGACATCAGGAACGCGGACACCACGCCGCTCGGCAAGATCATTCTGGCCATGTCGCCCTTCCGCAGCGTGATCCGCGACTATCTCGCCGTCTGCGAGAGCTATTACAGCGCCATCAAGACCTCGACGCCGCAGAAGATCGAGGCGATCGACATGGGCCGCCGCGGCTTGCACAACCAGGGTTCCGAACTGCTGATGGAACGCCTCAAGGGCAAGATCGACCTCGACTTCGATACCGCCCGGCGCCTGTTCACGCTGATCTGCGTGCTGTTCATGAAGGGTTGAGCGGGTCCCTGCCGTGACCGGCTTCAGCACTGTCCCCTCAAACACGGCGCCTCCCGGGGCCGTCCTCTTCTGCTGCACGCAGAATGCCATCCGCTCGCCCATGGCGATGGGCCTGATGCGGCATTTCTACGGCCGGGTGATCTTCACCGATGCGGTGGGCGTGCGCGCCGGCGACCTCGATCCTTTCGCCGTGGCCGCCCTCGACGAACTCGGCATCGATATCTCGAAATACCGGCCGAAGGATTTCGACCAGTTGGAAGACACCAGCTTCGACCTGATCGTCTCGCTCTCGCCCGAGGCGCAGCACAAGGCGGTGGACCTCACCCGCACCATGGCCTGCGAGGTCGAATATTGGCCGACCTTCGACCCCAGCCTCGCCCAGGGCACACGGGAACAGGTGATGGACAGTTACCGCGGCGTGCGCGACCAGTTGCTGAAGCGGATCCGCGGCCGCTTCGGCGTGATCAAGGCGCCGACGGTCTGATCCGCCGGGGCGAAATGCCGCTTCCGATCCGGATACCGCGATTTTTCCGGGAACCGGGGGGCGGCGGCCGAATTCATCGAATGCGCGCGAAACAACGCCGCCCTGCGGCCAGAACGCTTGCAAATATGGCGTTCCGGCCGCATGTTCCCGTCCGAAATTCCGCCGTGGCGCCACCAGGAGATCTTATGCCCAAGGAAGAGTTGATCGAGTTCCCCGGTACCGTTACCGAGCTTCTGCCCAACGCCCATTTCCGGGTGAAGCTGGACAATGATCATGAAGTGCTGGCCCATACCGCCGGCAAGATGCGCAAGCACCGCATCCGCGTGCTGGCGGGCGACAAGGTGTTGGTCGAAATGACCCCCTACGACCTGTCCAAGGGCCGCATCACCTTCCGCTTCAAGTAATTCGCCCGCGGGCCCTTTCGCCCATGGGTGACCGTCCCCTGTTCGTCCTCGCCTCGGCCTCGCCGCGCCGGCGCGAGTTGCTGGCCCGACTCGGCCTGGTGCCGGACCGGGTGATCGCGGCCGACCTCGACGAAACGCCCCTGCCCGGGGAAGCGCCCCAGGCCCTCGCCGCCCGCCTTGCCGCCGGCAAAGCCGCCGCCGTCCGCGCCGGGCTGGCCGAACCCGCCTTCATCCTCGCCGCCGATACGGTGGTCGCCTGCGGCACCCGTATCCTGCCCAAGGCCGAGACCGAGGCGGAGGCGCGCCGCTGCCTCGCCCTGCTGTCCGGCCGGCGCCACCGAGTGCTCACCGGCCTCTCCCTGATCCGCCCGGACGGGGAACAGCGCACCCGCATCGCCGTCAGCACCGTCACCTTCAAGCGCCTGGAGCGGGCGGAGGTCGAATGGTACATCGCCAGCGGCGAATGGCAGGGCAAGGCCGGCGGCTATGCCCTCCAGGGCCGGGCGGAGGCGCTGGTGCGGGCGCTTGCCGGCTCCCATTCCAATGTCGTCGGCCTGCCGCTCTACGAGACCCGGGCGTTGCTGGCCGGCAACGGCCTCGCCCTACCCCCGACCGGCCAGCCATGAGCCGCCGCCTGCTGATCGAGGCGGGCGCCTTCGAAACCCGCACCGCCCTGACCGAAGGGGGCGAGGCGGTCGAATTCCAGGTCTTCCCCGTGGGCGCCGCTTGCCTGCTCGGCGAAATCCGCCTCGGCCGGATCGTCGCGACCGAGGCGGCCCTGGGTGCCTTCTTCATCGACATCGGCCTCGACCGCCCGGCCTTCCTGAAGCGGAAGGACGCCCCCGGCGCCCGCGAGGGCGATGCCCTGGCGGTCGAGGTGATCCGCGAGGCGGAGGGGGGCAAGGCCGCCCGGGTCAGCGCCCGGATCGCCCCCGGCACGCTGCCCGATCTTGCCGGACGGCAGCCGCCGGCCCTGCTGCGCCCGGCCCCGCCCGCCGCCCTGCGCCTGGCCGCGGCCCGCGCCCCCGACCGCATCACCGTGGCGGGGGAAGCGGCGGCCCCGCTGCTCGCCCTGCTGCGCCGCGCGCTGCCGGCCGTGCCGGTCGAGGTCGCCCATGGCACCAGCGATCTCTTCGCCGCCGAAGGGCTCGCCGATGCCTTCGCCGCCAGCCTGCGGCCGCGCCTGCCCCTCGTCCCCACCGGCGCCATCACCATCGCCGAAACCGAGGCCCTGACCGCGATCGATATCGACGGCGGCGGCCTCGGCGCCCGCGCCGCCAACGAGGCCGGGGCCCGCGCCGCCGCCGCCGAGATCCGGCGGCGCAATCTCTCGGGCCAGATCGTGGTCGATTTCATCGGCGATGCCCCGGCCATCGCCGCCGGGCGCCAGATGCTGATCCGGGCGCTGGCCGCCGATCCGCTGCGCCCGGAAGTGATACGCGGCGACCTGAACGGCCTGGTGCTGGTCACCCGCCCGCGCCAAGGCGACAGCCTGTCCCGCGCGGTCACCGTGCCCTGCCCGATCGCCGAGGGGCGCTGGCTGGCGCCCCGGCACCTGGCCGCCGAATTGTGCCGCCTGGCCGACGGGCTGGCCCACCACCACCCGGGCAAGGCGCTGCAGGCCCTTGTGCCGGCCGATGTCGCCGCTTATCTGGAAAGCCCGGCGGCCGCCCCCGGCCTGGACGCCCTGCGCCGGCGCCTGGGCGCCCCCCTCGTCATCGCCACGGCGCCGCCCGCCCCGGACCCGGACCGCGCCCCCAAGGTCAGGATCGTGCCATGAAATCCGGCCCCGCCAACGACAATCCCCGCCCCTGCCCGATCTGCCAGCGCCCGGCGGCGGAAAAATACCGCCCCTTCTGCAGCGCCCGCTGCGCCGACATCGACCTGCACCGCTGGCTGGGCGGCGCCTACACGATCCCGGTGGTCGAAACCGACCCGTCGGAGGAGGATTCCGGCGAACCGTAGGCCAGGGCCGAAGATCGAACCGAAACGCATTGACGCCCCCAGCCCTTTCCTCTAATAACGGCGTCCTCGCCGACCGGTGGTGAATCACCCCCGACGATCATGGGCCCAGGTAGCTCAGTTGGTAGAGCAGCGGATTGAAAATCCGCGTGTCGCTGGTTCGATTCCGGCCCTGGGCACCATTCCTGCGCATTCCCCGAGCAAAAGCGAAGAGTGCCCGCCAGTCGTGCGGATGGCGGGCGTCAGTAGTCGCGCAGGCGTTCGATGTCGAGGAAGCGGGCCATGTCCTGGGTGAGGATGGACCAGTCGGCCTGCATGGTGATGCGGTTGTAGCGGTTGCCGATCACGTTCCAGAGGACATAGTTCCGGGCCATCCACAGGCCGGTCGCCGGGTCGAAGTCGCCGGCGTCGTCCAGCACCCGCCACAGCCGGCCGCGCTGGTCGTACATTTCCTGGTACTGGGCGTAGTGGAATTCCTTGTCGATATAGAGACGGCGCCGGCCGTAGACGTAGTTGCCCGTCTTGTCGACCACCTCGAGGATCCACACCGGCCGCAGTTCGAGGTCGATGGTCTCGATCTCGCACTCGTTGCCGGCATATTGCGCCGGGTCGTAGGCATGGCCCACCTCCGGCTGCGACAGGATGAAAGTCTCGCCGACGATGTTGAACTCGAACTTGCGCGGGTCCGGCTTCAGCCAGGACTGGCGCCATTCGTCCCAGGTCGCCTCGATCCCCGGGGTCATCGGGTCCTGGGTATCGGTGCCGCCCAGGATGCGGGTGCGCTTCATGGTCGGGACATAGCCGAGGAAGGCGTCCGGCTTGTCGGCCGAGGCGAAGCGCCGCCGCACCGCGGCCAAGCCCTTGATGTCGCGCGGGGCGAGGAAGACGATGGAACCGGCCTCGACCGTGTCGTCCTCGCCCCGGATCGCGCCGAGCGGGTTGACGTCGACCCGCCCGTGCATCTTCTGCCACCAGAGATGCATGACGTAGCGCCGCTCGACCCGGTTGTCCGGCTGGCAGGAGACGAGTTCCATGGGCCTCAAGGCGGCATTGTCGTTGCCGACGCCGCGCGAGAGGAAGGCCCAGTAGAGTTCGAGGCCGCTGGCGGGCTTGATATAGGGCAGGCCGGCCTCGGTGAGCATGGCGAAATTGCCCTTGGCGTCGAGCAGCTCGCCCTTGGGGCTGATCGAGAAGGCGCCGGCGGCCCTGGTCGCCTCCAGGCGCTTGCGCGAGGCGACGTAAGGGGTGGTGGGGACGATGCGGATCTTCTTCCAGCGGAACCAGTCGCTGGACATCAGGCGGTCGTAGCTGGGCGCGGGCAGGACATCCTTCAGCCAGGGGTATCGGCCGGCGTCGGCGGCGCTGATTTCGAGGCCGGGCTTCAGTTCGGGCGGGAGCTTGGCGGCGGCGATCAGGCTGCGGGCGGAATAGCCGCGATAGGCATCCCAGTCGCGGACCAGGGCGACGGCCGCCGGATCGGCCAGCAGGTCGGCGAACTTGCGGTGCCCTTCGAACCCCGTCCGCGCCGCCAGCGCCTGCCATTCGTCGACCCATTCCGCCGCCGCGGCCGGCCAGGCGGACAGGCCGAGAAGGGCAAGGCCCTGGAGCAATCGTCGCCACATCATGCTCTCTCCCCTTCGATTTCGGATTTTGGCGCCACCGCCGGCAGCGGTGGCGCGAGGCGGTTACTGCCGCAGGTCGACGACGCGCTTCGCCTTGCCGGCCGAGCGCTCGATCTCGCCGCAGGCCTTGACCTCGATCCCGACCGAGACCCCGACATGGGTCTTCACCGCATGGCGGAAGGAGGCGACCGCGGCCGCCGTGTCGCCGGCCGCCGCATCGCGCGGCTCGACCAGCACGGTCATCTCGTCGAGCGGCCCCTTCTTGGTCAGGACGATCTGGTAATGGGGGGCCAGCTGCGGCTGGCCGAGCAGGATCTCCTCGATCTGCGAGGGAAAGACATTCACGCCGCGGATGATCATCATGTCGTCCGAGCGGCCGAGGATCTTCTCGATGCGGCGCATGGCGCGGGCGGTGCCGGGCAGGAGACGGGTGAGGTCCTTGGTGCGATAGCGGATCGTGGGCATGCCTTCCTTAGTCAGGGAGGTGAGCACCAGTTCGCCGCGCTCGCCGTCGGGCAAGGTCGCACCGGTCACCGGATCGATGATCTCGGGATAGAAGTGATCTTCCCAGATGTGGATGCCGTCCTTGGTCTCCACGCATTCGCTGCCGACGCCGGGGCCGATGATCTCGGACAGGCCGTAGATGTCGACGGCATCGATGCCGGCCTCGGCTTCGAGCTGGACCCGCATTTCCTCGGTCCAGGGCTCGGCGCCGAAGATCCCGAGGCGGATGCTGTTCTCGCGGGGATCGTGGCCGCGCCGCTTCATCTCCTCGATCAGGGCCAGCATGTAACTCGGGGTGACCATGATGACGTCGGGCCGGAAATCGTCGATCAGCTGGATCTGCTTCTCGGTCTGGCCGCCCGACATGGGCACCACGGTGCAGCCCAGGCGCTCGGCACCGTAATGCGCGCCCATGCCGCCGGTGAACAGGCCGTAACCATAGGCGATATGGACGATGTCGCCGGGCCGGCCGCCGCCGGCATAGATGGAGCGGGCGACGCAATCGGACCAGATCGAGATGTCGCCGGCGGTATAGCCGACCACCGTCGGCCGCCCGGTGGTGCCGCTCGAGGCATGGACCCGGACGATCTGCTCGCGCGGGACGGCGAACAGGCCGAAGGGATAGTTGCGGCGATAGGTCTCCTTGGTGGCGAAGGGGAATTTCGCCAGGTCGGACAGGGCCTTCAAGTCCTCGGGGTGCACGCCGGCGGCATCGAAAGCCTGGCGGTAGTGCGGCACATTCTCATAGGCCCGCGCCACCGACCAGCGCAGGCGCTTCAATTGCAGCGCTTCGATCTCGTCGCGGCTGGCGGTCTCAATCGGATGCAGCCCCGTCCCTGCGGACGGCGCAAGGCGCGTCTTCGTCAACATAGAATCCTCCCGTTCGCCCTATGGGCCGCGGTCCGGATCGGCGGCGCGCCCCTGTCCCTGCGCGCCATCCTCCGGAGCCTGCATCTCTGCCCTATTAATTAACCGATCGAACGGTTATTTAAAAGTAGAGAAATTCGAAACGGCGCTCGGCGAGCGCTCGACCACCCCTTCCCGAATTATTTGACCGGCCGTCCGGTTTTTTATAGAGTCGCGCCGCCGGACGGGTCCGAACCACCCGGAAACCACAGAACATCCGCCTCGGCGGAGCGGGGGAAACGATGAGCACTCAACTCGACGGCGCCTATGCCGCCTTTCACCAGGATCTGGCGCAACGCTCCAATCCGGCACGCGCCTTCGACAATTTCATCGACGGCAAGGCAACACCTTCGACCGGCGACCGGCGGCTCGAGGTGATCAACCCGGCGCGGAAGGCTGCCTTCGCCTCGGTCCCGGATTCGACGGACGCGGATGTGAATGCCGCGGTCCTGGCCGCCGCGGCCCAGCTGGACGGGCCCTGGGCCGCCCTTTCCGGCGCCGCCCGGGGCCGGCTGATGCTGCGCCTCGCCGACCTGATCGAGCGCGACAAGGAACTGATCGGCAGGATGGACGCGCTCAGCATCGGCCGCCCCGTCGTCGAGACCCAGATCCTGGACCTGCCGAACGCGCTCGACACGCTGCGCTATTTCGCCGGCTGGGCCGACAAGGTGACGGGGACCGCGATCCCGACCGGCGGCTATTTCGGCCGGCCGACCCATTCCTATACCCGGCGCGAGCCGGTGGGCGTGGTCGGCGCCATCGTGCCGTGGAACACCCCCTTCATGATCACCATGTGGAAGCTGGCGCCGGCGCTGGCGGCCGGCTGCACCATCGTGCTGAAACCGTCGGAGGAGACGCCGCTGTCCGCCCTGCATCTGGCCGCCCTGGCCGACGAGGCGGGCCTTCCGCCCGGCGTAATCAATGTGGTGACCGGGCGCGGCGAGACGGCGGGGGCCGCCCTCGTCCGCCATCCGCTGGTCGCGAAGATCACCTTCACCGGCGGCCCCGAGGCCGGGCGCGCGATCGGCCGCAGCGCCGCCGACACCTTTAAGCGCCTGTCGCTGGAACTGGGCGGCAAGTCACCCCAGATCGTCTTCCCCGATGCCGACCTCGACGCGGCGGTGCGCGGCCTGGCCATGGGCCTGTTCTTCAACCAGGGCGAGGTCTGCGCCGCCGGCTCGCGCATCCTGGCGCACCGCTCGATCGCCGACAAGGTGGCGGCCGCGCTGGCCGGCGCCGCCGATTCGATCCGCCTGGGCGACCCGCTCGATCCCGAAACCCAGATGGGCGCCCTGGCCAGCAAGGCCCAGTTCGACCGGGTGTCCGGCTATATCGACATCGCCCGGACCGAACAGGCGGAGCTTCTCGCCGGCGGCACCACGGACGAGGCCAAGGGGTATTTCGTGCGTCCCACCGTGTTCCGCGGCCATAACGACATGCGTATCGCCCAGGAGGAAATCTTCGGCCCGGTCGGCATCGTCATCCCCTTCGACGACGAGGAGGATGCGCTGCGCATCGCCAATGATTCCAGCTATGGCCTTGCCGCCGTGGTCTGGACCTCGGATGTCGCGCGCAGCCACCGCATGGCCGCCCGCCTGAAGGCCGGCTCGGTGTGGGTGAACGGCTGGGCGGCGATCGACGCCCGCCTGCCCTGGGGCGGGGTGAAACTGTCGGGCGCCGGGCGGGAGAACGGCGCCAGCGCCCTCGACGCCTATACCGAGACCAAGACGATCACCGTCGTCCTGTAACCCCACGGGCCCCGGGATCAGCGGATGCCGGGGCCCGCGCCGCGCTTCAGCGCCGCGATCAGGAAATCGATGAAGCAGCGCGCCCGCAGCGTCAGGAAGCGCGTCTGCGGGTAGATCACATTGACCGGCAGCGGGATCAGGTAATAGTCGTCGAGGACGGGGCGCAGGCGCCCCTGGCGGATCGGCGCGTCGACCATGTAATCCGGCAGGGCCGCCAGCCCCAGGCCGCGCAGGCAGAGATCGAAGATCGCGTCGAGGTCGTTGCTGCGCACCGAGCCCTGGATCTCGGTCACCTGGCGCCCGTTCTCGGATTCGAATTCCCACCGCCCCGGCGCCTTCAGGCCGGTATAGATCAGGACGTTCCAGGCCGGCAGGTCGAGCGGATCCTCGGGCGGGCGGCGCCCCTCGAAAAGGGAGGGCGCGCCGACCACGGTCAATTCGGTCAGGCCCAGGGAACGGGCGATCATGCTGCTGGACGGCAGGTTGCCGGCGCGGATGGCGAGTTCGAACCCTTCCTCGACCAGGTCGGTCACCCGGTCGGTCAGGACGAGGTCGAGGGAGACTTCCGGATAGCGCTTCAGGAATTCCGGCATCTGGGGGACGATGCAGGCGCGGCCGAAGCTGGTCGGCGCGGTCAGGCGCAGCAAGCCTCTCGGCACCGCGTCGGGCCGGGGCGCGCCCGCCTTGATCGTGTCCAGCGCATCGAGCAGCTGGCGCACGTGTTCATGCAGTTGCAGCGCTTCGGCGGTCGGGTTCAGGCGCCGCGTGGTGCGGGCGAACAGCTGCACCCCCAGGCTTTCCTCGAGCGTGGCGATCTGCTTGCTGACGGTCGATTGTGACGTCCCCAGTTCCCGTCCGACCGCCGAGAAGCTGCCGACCTCGAGGGCGCGGGCGAAGGCCTTCAGGACCTGCAATCCGTCCATCTCTACTCATTCCCCCCTGGAATATATAATAATCTATATGGGGCGGTTCCGATTGAATAGCCATTCGGTAAATTAACAGCAACAAACGGCTCCGCACAGGGGGGAAACATGGCAAGCAAGCGCATTGGCATCATCGGTGCAGGCACCGCCGGACTGCATCTTGCACTCTATCTGCAAAAGCACGGCGTGAAGACGACCATCTTCACCGATCGCCCGTCCTCCGAATACCGGGGCATGCGCCTGCTCAACACCGTCGCCCACCATGCGGTGACGGTCCGCCGCGAGACCGAGCTCGGGGTCAACTTCTGGCCGGCGGAGGGCTATTTCGGCCATTACTATTATGTCGGCACGCCGGAACCCGTGAAGTTCTTCGGCGCCCTCGAAGAACCCAGCCGGGCGGTCGACTACCGCATCTACCAGCCGAAGCTGATGGACGAATACGCCCGGCGCGGCGGCGACCTGCGCATCACCGAGATCCGCCACGGCGACATCGCCGACATCAGCAACAACTACGATCTCCTGGTGGTCTGCACCGGCAAGGGCCCGTTCGGCCAGATGTTCCAGCACCAGCCGGCCCATTCGCCCTTCACCCAGCCCCAGCGCGCCCTTTGCGTCGGCCTGTTCAAGGGCATCCGCGAGCCCGAGACCCGCGCCGTCACCATGTATTTCTCGCCGGGCGCCGGCGAGATGATCGAGATCCCGACCCTGTCCTTCAACGGCATGGTCAGCGCCCTGGTGATCGAGAACCATATCGGCGGCGATCTCGAAATCCTGGCCAAGACGAAATACGACGACAACCCGCGCGCCTTCCTCGACCTGCTGCTGGCCAAGCTGCGCAAGCATTACCCGACCTGCGCCGAGCGGATCGACGAGAAGGAATTCGACCTCGCCAACGGCCCGCTCGACATCCTCCAGGGCGGTGTAACGCCGACCGTGCGCAATTCCCATGTCCGGCTCGACAACGGCAAGCTGGCGGTGGCGCTCGGCGACGTCCACGCCGTGGTCGATCCGGTGCTCGGCCAGGGGGCCAACATGGCGTCCTACGCCGCCTTCCGCCTGGCCGAGGAAATCGTGAAGAACGACGTCTTCGACGAGCGCTTCGTCGAACATGTCGATCTCGCGCGCCAGGACCGCGTGCTGGGCGCCACCCGCTGGACCAATTTCATGCTCCAGCACCTTCAGGCCGGCACGCCCGCCCTGCTCGACTTCATCGGCACGATCAGCCGCAACCAGGCGCTGGCCGATCTCTTCACCACCAATTTCAACTATCCCGAACGGCAGTGGGACTGTTTCGCCAGCGTCGCCCGGATCAAGGCCTGGTGCGAGAGCAATCTGCCGGGCGACGCGTCCCAGGCGGCCTGACGGCGGCGGGAGCAGGCCATGCACAAACTGCTGGTTCTCTACCCCGTCCCGGCCGAGCCGGATGCGTTCCTCGCCTATTACGAAACGCATCACCTGCCCCTGGCCCGGCGCCTGCCGGGCCTGCGGGCGGAGCGGCATGTGCGGCCGGCCATGCTGTCCCCGGGCGCGCCCGTGTTCCTGATCTGGGAAGGCGTGTTCGACGACAGGCCGGCCATGGTCGCCGCCCTGAAATCGGAGATCGGGCAGGCGGTCGCGCGGGATGTCCCCAATTACTCGCCGGCGGGCGCAACCCTGTTGCATTTCCCGCTCGAAGGAGACGCATCATGAGCACCGCCGATGTCCTGCACGAGGGCTTGCCCGGCGTCGAGCCGGTGCATTTCAGGAAGACGGTGGCGCATTTCGCCACCGGCGTCGCCATCGTCTCCTGCATCGACGAGGGCGATCCCCAGCCGCACGGCATGACGATCTCGAGCTTCACCTCGATCAGCCTCGACCCGCCCACCATCCTGGTCTCGATCAAGCCGGGCCGCATGCACCGGCTGATCAGCAAGGAAGGCTGGTTCGGCGTCAGCGTCCTCGGCGAGGCGCAGCAGGGCCATTCCCGCTATTTCGCCGGCGACCGCGGCCCGGCCGTGCCCGTCTTCGCCACCCGCAACCGCATCCCGACCTTGAGGGATTGCCTTGCCTGGTTCGAATGCGAGGTAACCAGCCGCATCCAGGTCCACGACCACACGCTGTTCGTTGCCCGCGTCATGCATTGCGATGCCCTGGGCGGCCCGCCGCTGCTCTTCTTCTCCAGCCGCTATTCGGCGGTTCAGGCGCTCTGAGCCGGAAACCGCACGACAATCATCAAAGAGACCAAAGGGAGGATAGAATGTCTCAAGCCGATGTTACCCTTGGCATTCCCGCCGCCGGGGACAAGACCGCCGACCGAAGCGCCGCGACGCGGGCGGGCTTCGCCTTCAACCGCATGCAGAAGGTCATGGTCGCCCATGGCGTGCTGCTGCTGTTCTTCGCTCTTGTGGCCGGGGTCGGCCTGTGGGTGAAGCTGGTCGGCGGCTTCGAATTCGTGCCCGGCACCATCACCCAGTTCGACATCCCCGGCACCGCCGACGGCTGGGCCAAGGCCCACCGCGGCACGCCCATGAATGCCCTGATGGTGATCGCCATCGCCCTGGTGCTGCCCTATCTCGGCTTTTCCAGGAAGGCGCAGACCTGGCTCGCGGTCATCATCGTCGGCGCCGGCTGGGCCAATACGATCTTCTATTACTTCGCCAACTTCTCGGACAACCGGGGCCTCACCTTCGGCGCCAACGCCTTCGGCCCCGGCAGCCTGAACAGTTTCATCGCGCTTTTCCCGGCCGCAGTCTTCGGCATCGCCAGCTTGGCGGCGACCCTCTATATGGCCTGGAAAATCCTTCAGTCGAAAGACTGATCCCCGGGGCCAAGGCCCCCTCTCCTCTGACTTGGCCCGGCTCGCGCCGGGCCATTTTTTTCAGAGCGCCGCCGACGGCCGATAGAACTCGTCGCCGGTTTCATCGGCGATATGGCCAAGGGCCCGGGTCACGAAGCCGAGGCCCAGGCGCGCCGCCAGCGCCAGCGGCCCTTCCGGGTAATTGGTGCCGTAGCGGAGCGCGAGATCGACATCGGCCGCCGAAGCGACACGGTCGGCCACCGCATCCGCCGCCGCATTATAGAGCTGGGCCCAGGTCCGCAGGCTGAGAAGGCCCGGCCGGTCGGGAATGCGTACCGCCTGCTTTCCCTGCGCCGCCGCGAAGCCCGCCGCCTTGGCCAGCATGGCCGCGGTCGCCCCGGGCGATCCCGCCAGGGCCAGCAGCGGCGCCGCGGCCGGATCACGGCAGAAATCGAACAGGACCACCGGCCGCCCCAGAACCCGTTCCATCGTCGCGGCCGAGCGCCCGTCGCCGGCAAGAAGCAGGACGCCGTCCGCCTCGCCCCCATCCACCGGCAGGGCCGCGGTCAGCCGCGCCTCGCCGCGCCGGATCTCGTGCACCGGTGCCGGCGCCAGGGTCTCGATCGCGGGTTTCGGCGCCGCATCGTCATAGACGCCGCGCCCGGCCTTCCGGCCCAGGGCGCCGGTCTCGACCAGCCGGGCCTGCGCCGCCTGGGGGCGGAAACGGGTCCTGCCGTCATAGGCGGCATGGATGCCGCAGGCGGCGGCATAATTTACATCGTGGCCGATTATATCCGCCAGGGCCAGCGGTCCCAGGCGGAAACCACCGCAATCCTGGAGCACGCGGTCGATGGTGACGGCATCGACCTGCCCCTCGCCGAGGGCGACGAAAGCCTCGGCATAGAAGGGCCGGGCGACCCGGTTGACGATGAAGCCCGGAACATCCCGCACCTCCACCGGCAGCTTGCCCCAGGCTGCGACCAGGGCGGACAGGCGGGCCGCGACCTCCGCCCCGGTGGCCCGGCCGCGGACGACCTCGACCAGTTTCATCGCCGGCACCGGGTTGAAGAAATGCAGCCCGGCGAAGCGCCCGGGCCGGGCCAGCGGCCCCGCAAGGCCGCTCACGGACAGGGACGAGGTATTGGTCGCCAGGATGCAGTCCGGCCCCACCACCGCCTCGAGCGCGGCGAACAACCCCTGCTTGGCGGCCATATCCTCGACGATCGCCTCGATCACCACATCGGCCCCGGCCAGGGCGGCAAGGCCCTGGTGCCAGGACAGGCGCCCCTCGACCGCGGCAAGGCCCGCCGCATCCAGCCGGCCGCGGCGCAGCAGATCGCCCAGCGAGGCCGCCATCAGCCCGCGCCCGCGGTCGAGGGCGGCCGCCTTGTCGTCGCAGACGATGACCTGCGCGCCGTGCTGCGCCGCCACCTGGGCGATGCCGGCGCCCATGGCGCCCGCGCCGACGATGCCGATGACCCGTTCCATGGAAACCCCCTTGAATTAATTGATCGGCCGGTCATATAATAAAACCGGACTGAGAACAAGAAGCACCGCCCCGGCCTGCCCGCCCCATGGCCCAAGGCGCGGCACCCTGGGGCAATAATTTACCGTTCATCCGATCAATGAAACAAACGGGGAGGAAGATCGTGAAACTGGCCAGCTATGCCTATAGCCGCTGGATCGATGCGGCGGCCGACGCCCAGCCGGTCGCGAGCGCGATCGACGGCGCCACCGTGGCGCTTGCCAGCAGCAGCGACGTCGATTTCGCCGCGGTGGCGCAACATGCCCGCCAGCGGGGCCTGCCCGCGCTGCGCCGCCTGACCTTCCAGGGCCGCGCCGGCCTCCTGAAGAAGCTCGCCCAGCATCTTTCCGACCATAAGGCCGCGCTCTACGACCTGTCGTTCCAGACCGGCGCCACCAAACGCGACAGCGCGATCGATATCGACGGCGGCATCGGCACCCTGTTCGCCTATGCCGGCCTGGGCCGGCGCGAATTGCCGGACAGCAATATCCTGCTCGACGGGCCGCTGCTTCCGCTGTCCCGCCAGGGCAGTTTCGTCGGCCGGCACATCGAGACGCCGCTCGACGGCATCGCCATCCATGTCAACGCCTATAATTTCCCCTGCTGGGGCATGCTGGAAAAACTCGCCCCCGCCCTGCTGGCGGGCGTGCCCTGCATCGTGAAGCCGGCGACCCAGACCGCCTATCTGACCGCGGCGATGGTGCGCCTGATCGTCGATTCCGGCCTGCTGCCGGAAGGGGTGCTGCAACTGATCTGCGGCCGCCTGGGCGATCTGCTCGACCATGTGACCGGGCAGGACCTGGTGTCCTTCACCGGCTCGCTCGAAACCTCCCTGGTCCTGCGCAATCATCCCGCGGTGGCGCGCAACGCCACCCGTTTCGTCGCCGAGCGGGATTCGCTGAATGCCGCCATCCTCGGCACGGACGTCGCGCCGGGCAGCCCGGAATTCGATATTTTCATCCGCGAGGTCGCGCGCGAGATGACGGTGAAGGCCGGGCAGAAATGCA
Source organism: Zavarzinia compransoris (assembly GCF_003173055.1). Taxonomy (NCBI): domain Bacteria; kingdom Pseudomonadati; phylum Pseudomonadota; class Alphaproteobacteria; order Rhodospirillales; family Zavarziniaceae; genus Zavarzinia; species Zavarzinia compransoris. Next base: position 7,515 of record NZ_QGLF01000005.1, on the reverse strand, counting down.
CCGCCGTCCGCCGCATCCTGGTGCCGGCGGCGACCATCGATGCGGTTTCCGGCGCCCTGGCCGAGAAACTGTCGCGCGTCGTCGTCGGCGACCCCCGGGTCGAGGGGGTGACCATGGGTCCCCTCGTCGGCCTCGACCAGCGCGAGGACGTCCGCCGGCGGATCGAGGCGCTGCGCGCCGAAGCCGACCTCGTGCTGGGCGACATCGACAATCCCGCCGTCAAGGGCGCCGATGCCGCCCGGGGCGGCTACCTGCCCCCCATCCTGCTGCGCGCCCGCGACCCGAAACAGGCCGCGGCCCTGCATCAGGTCGAGGCGTTCGGCCCGGTCGCGACCCTGGTCGCCTATGACGATGTGACCGATGCCGTGGCGCTTTCCCGGCGCGGCGAAGGCAGCCTGGTGGCGACCGCCGTCACCCGCGACCCTGAAGTCGCGGCCGAACTCGCCTTCGGCCTCGCCAGCTATCACGGCCGCCTGCACCTGATCGACCGCGACAGCGCCGGCGAATCCACCGGCCACGGCTCGCCCCTGCCCGGCCTCGTCCACGGCGGCCCGGGGCGCGCCGGCGGCGGCGAGGAATTGGGCGGCATCCGGGGCGTGCACCACTATCTGCAACGGACGGCGGTCCAGGGCTCGCCCGCCCTGCTCACCCGCCTCGCCGGCCATTGGAACAAGGGCGCGCCCGAGGTGGCGGAAAACATCCATCCCTTCCGCCGCGGCTTCGAGGCGCTGGCGCTGGGCGAGACCATCCATACCCGGCCACGCACCGTCACCCTGGCCGATATCGAGCATTTCGCCCATTTCACCGGCGACACTTTCTACGCCCATATGGACGAGGCGGCGGCCAAGGCCAACCCCTTCTTCCCCGGCCGGGTCGCCCATGGCTACCTGATCCTGTCGTTCGCCGCCGGCCTCTTCGTCGAGCCGGCGCCCGGCCCCGTGCTGGCCAACTACGGCCTCGATTCGCTGCGCTTCCTGAAGCCGGTCTCGCCCGACGACACGATCGCGGTCCGTCTCACGGTGAAGCAGAAGTCGCCGCGCAATGCCGATTACGGCGAGGTGCGCTGGGATGTCGAGGTCACCAACCAGAACGGCGAGACGGTTGCGACCTACGAGCTTCTCACCCTCAACGCCTTGACGGAAAGGGCCGCCTGACATGTATGCCCAGATGGTCGATACCGGTGTTGCGCGGGTTCGCGACGCCAGCGAGCTGGACGGCGCCGAACGCCGCTTCCAGGAGCGGATCGATGCCGGCATCCGCATCGAGCCCGAGGACTGGATGCCCGAATCCTATCGGAAAACCCTGGTGCGCCAGATTTCCCAGCATGCCCATTCCGAAATCGTCGGCATGCTGCCGGAAGGCAATTGGATCACCCGCGCCCCCTCGCTCCAGCGGAAGGCCACCCTGCTCGCCAAGGTCCAGGACGAGGGCGGCCACGGGCTCTATCTCTACGCCGCCGCCGAAACCCTGGGCGTTTCGCGCGACGACCTGATCGAGGCCCTGCACGAGGGCAAGGCGAAATATTCCAGCATCTTCAACTACCCGACCCTGACCTGGGCCGATATCGGCGCCATCGGCTGGCTGGTGGACGGGGCGGCGATCATCAACCAGATCCCGCTGTGCCGCTGCTCCTACGGCCCCTATGGCCGGGCCATGGTGCGGGTCTGCAAGGAAGAGAGTTTCCACCAGCGCCAGGGCTTCGACATCATGACCCGGCTGGCGCAAGGCACCGAGGCCCAGCGCCGCATGGCCCAGGATGCACTGAACCGCTGGTGGTGGCCGGCAGTGATGATGTTCGGCCCGCCGGATACGGAATCCGTGCACAGCGCCCAATCCGCCGCCTGGCGGATCAAGCTGCACAGCAACGACGACCTGCGCCAGCGTTTCATCGACCAGACCGTGCCCCAGGCCGAGTTGATCGGTCTCACCCTGCCCGACCCGGAGCTGACGTGGAACGAGGAACGGGGCCATTACGACATCGGCCCGATCGACTGGGAAGAATTCTACAGCGTGGTGCGGGGCGACGGCCCCTGCAACCGGGACCGTCTCGCCGCCCGCCGCTCCGCCTGGGACCGGGGCGCCTGGGTCCGGGATGCCGCCGCCGCCCACGCCGCCAAGCATGCAGGAGACAAGCAATGAAGGAATGGCCTCTCTGGGAGGTGTTCATCCGCTCCAGCCACGGCCTTGCCCATAAGCATGTGGGCAGCCTGCGCGCGGCGGATGCGGAAATGGCGATCGGCAATGCCCGCGACGTCTATACGCGGCGGAACGAAGGTGTGAGCATCTGGGTGGTCCGTGCCGCCGACATCGTCGCCAGCAGCCCCGGCGATAAGGAACCGCTGTTCGATCCTGCCCGCTCGAAGGTCTATCGCCACCCGACCTTCTTCGCGCTGATCGACGGCGTGAAGCACATGTAGGAGACGGACCATGTCCCTTTTCGACCATGTGCTTCGCCTCGGCGACAATGCCCTGATCCTGGGGCAGCAGCTTGCCGCCCTCACCGGCCACGGCCCGGTGCTGGAGGAAGATATCGCCACCGCCAACATCGCCCTCGACCTCGTCGGCGAGGCCCGCCTCTGGCTGTCGCTGGCCGGCGAGATCGAAGGCGCCGGCCGCAGCGAGGACGACCTCGCCTTCCTGCGCGACGAGATCGATTTCCGCAACCTCCTGCTGGTCGAGCAGCCGAACGGCGATTTCGCCGACACGATGGCCCGCCAGTTCCTGTTCGATGCCTGGCACGAGGCCGTGCTGGCCGCCCTGGCCGGCGCCGCCGATCCCCGCATCGCCGCCATCGCCGCTAAAAGCCGGAAGGAAGCCCGCTATCACCTGTCCCACAGCGCCGGCTGGGTGGTCCGCCTCGGCGATGGCACCGATTACAGCCGGGGCCGGATGCAGCAGGCGCTGCGCGACCTCTGGCCCTTTACCGGCGAAATGTTCGAGGCCGACGAGGACGGGGACGATCCCCTGCCGGTCGGGGCGGCCGAGATCCGCGCCCTCTGGCGCCAGCGGGTGACGGAAACCCTGGCCAAGGCAACGCTCGAAGTCCCGGCGGACCGCTGGATGCACTCGGGCGGGCGGCGCGGCATCCATAGCGAACACATGGGCCGCCTGCTCGCGGAAATGCAGCATATCCCGCGCAGCCACCCGGACGCCCGGTGGTAGCCATGGCCGGCGTCGTCGAGGTCCTGGCCTGGCTGGAGGATGTGAAGGACCCGGAAATTCCGGTGCTCTCCATCATCGATCTCGGCATCGTCCGGGCGGTCCGGCAGGACGACGGGCGCCTGACCGTGGTGATCACGCCGACCTATACCGGCTGCCCGGCCATGGGGGTGATCGAAAGCGAGATCAAGGCCGCCCTGCACGATCACGGGATCGAGCAGGCGGCGGTCGAGATCAGCCTCGCCCCGGCCTGGACCACCGACTGGATGACCGAGCGGGGCCGGCAGGCGCTTCTCGCCTATGGCATCGCCCCGCCGGTCGCCGGCACCTGCGGCGTGCTGCCGGCGGCGCTCGCCTGCCCCCTGTGCGGTTCCACGCGCACCAGCCTGCTCAGCCGTTTCGGCTCGACCGCCTGCAAGGCGCTCTACCGCTGCGACGACTGCCGCGAACCCTTCGACCACTTCAAATGCCATTGAGCGAGCCATGAGCACATTCCATACCCTGACGGTCGACAGTGTGCGGCAGGAAACACGCGACGCGATCGTCGTCACCCTTGCGGTGCCGCCCGAAGCCGCCGGCGACTTCGCCTTCATCCAAGGCCAGTACCTGACATTGCGCGCCGAGATCGGGGGCGAGGACCTGCGCCGCAGCTATTCGATCTGCTCCGGCGTCGATGACGGCGCGCTCCGCATCGGCATCAAGCGCGTTGCCGGCGGGCGCTTCTCGACCTGGGCGCAGGACGCCCTGGTGCCCGGCGCGGCAATCGAAGTCATGCCGCCCCAGGGCCGCTTCCATGTCCCGCTGGATGCCGGCGCCGACCGCCACTATGTCGGCTTTGCCGTCGGCAGCGGCATCACGCCCATCCTGTCGATCCTGCGCAGTGTCCTGTCGGCCGAGCCGGCCAGCCGCTTCACCCTGATCTATGGCAACCGCGCCTCGTCCGGCGTGATGTTCGGCCAGGAACTGGCGGACCTGAAGGACCTCTACCTGGAGCGCCTGTCGATCGTCCATGTCATGAGCCGCGAACCGCAGGAGATCGAGCTTTTCAACGGCCGCATCGACGGCGCCAAATGCCGCGAGATCATGACCCGCTGGCTTTCGCCCGGCAGTGTCGATGTCGCCTTCATCTGCGGCCCCGAGGACATGACCCGCGAGGTTTCGGCAACCCTCGAAGAATTGGGCGTGCCGCGCGCGGCGATCAAGACCGAGCTTTTCGGCATCGCCAGGCCCGCCGGCACCGCCCGCCCCCTCGAGGCGGGCACCGGCACGGTCCAGGCCACCGCCGTCATCGACGGCCGGGCGCTGGCCTTCGGGATGGCGAAGGGGGCGGAGACCCTGCTCGACGCCGCGCTGCGCCAGGGCATCGAACTGCCCTATTCCTGCAAGGCCGGCGTCTGTTCCACCTGCCGGGCGAAACTGGTCGAGGGCGACGTGGACATGGACGTCCACTTCGGCCTGGAAGACTATGAAATCGCCCGCGGTTACATCCTCACCTGCCAGAGCTATGCCGCCTGCGAGAAACTGGTGGTCGATTTCGACGACCAGCAGCACTAAAAACCATAAAGCAAGAGGAACGCCATGGAAGAAGCCCAACCGGTGCTGCTGGCCGTCCAGGACGGTGTCGCCACCCTGACCCTGAACCGGCCGGACAAGATCAATGCCTTCAACGTCGCGATGCACGAGACCCTGCGTGCCCATCTCGCGACGATCGAGGGCGATGCCGCCGTCCGCGCGGTGATCGTCACCGGCGCCGGGCGCGGCTTCTGCGCCGGCCAGGACCTGGCGGACCGTGCCACCAAGCCGGGCGAGGCCCCGCCCGACCTCGGCCAGACGATCGAGGGCTGGTATAATCCCCTCGTCCGCCGCCTGCGCGCCCTGCCCCTGCCGGTGATTGCCGCCGTCAACGGCATTGCCGCCGGGGCCGGCGCCAATCTGGCGCTCGCCGCCGACATCGTGATCGCCGGGCGCAACGCGAAATTCGGCCAGGCCTTCTGCAAGGTCGGCCTGCTGCCGGATTGCGGCGGCACCTGGGTGCTGCCCCGGCTGGTCGGCCAGGCGCGTGCCGCCGGACTGGCGCTGACCGGCGACATCCTGCCGGCGGAAACCGCGCTCGCCTGGGGCCTGATCTGGAAGGTGGTGGACGACGACAGGCTGCTCGACGAGGCCGGCACCCTCGCCCGCCATCTGGCGACCCAGCCGACCAAGGCGCTGGCCGCGATCAAGCAGGCGCTTCAGGTCTCCTCGACCAACAGCCTCGACCGGCAACTCGACCTCGAGCGCGATCTCCAGCAGCAATTGGGCCGGACCGAGGATTACCGCGAAGGCATCGATGCCTTCCTGAACAAGCGCCCGGCCCGGTTCAAGGGCCGCTGACATGTCGCCCGACGCCCTGGCCTGGGCCTGCGCCGAGGCCATGTTTCGCCGCGACCCCACGTCGCGCGCGCTGGGCATGGCGATCGAGGCCATGGGTCCGGGCCGGGCCCGGGTCTCGATGCCGGTCTCGGATGCCATGGCCAACGGCCATGGCTCCGCCCATGGCGGCATGATCTTCGCCCTGGCCGACAGCGCCTTCGCCTTTGCCTGCAATTCGCGGAATGTCGCCACCGTCGGGCAGAACTGCACCATCACCTATCTCGCCCCGGCCAGGGTCGGGGAAGTGCTGACCGCCGCGGCGTCCGAAACCGCCCTGGTCGGCCGCAACGGCATCTATGACGTCACGGTGGCCGGCGGCGACGGCCGCCTCGTGGCCACCTTCCGCGGCCAGTCCGCCGCGCTGAAAATGCCTGTCATCACCGAGGAAACCCCATGACCGAAGCCTTCATCTGCGCTGGCGTGCGCACGCCCATCGGGCGTTATGCCGGCGCCCTGTCGGGCGTGCGCGCCGACGATCTGGCCGCCCTGCCCATCAAGGAGTTGATCGCGCGCCATCCCGGCGCCGACTGGGCGGCGCTCGACGACGTCGTGCTCGGCTGCGCCAATCAGGCGGGCGAGGACAATCGCAATGTCGCCCGCATGGCCGCGCTCCTCGCCGGCCTCGGTGACAGCGCGCCGGGCACCACCGTGAACCGCCTGTGCGGTTCCGGCCTCGATGCCGTCGCCATCGCCGCCCGCGCCATCAAGGCGGGCGAAGGCGATTTCTTCATCGCCGGCGGCGTCGAGAGCATGAGCCGGGCGCCCTTTGTCATGCCCAAGGCGACCACCGCCTTCGCGCGCGACAACGCGATCTATGACACCACCATCGGCTGGCGCTTCGTGAACAAGCGGCTGGAACAGCAGTTCGGCATCGATTCCATGCCCGAAACGGCGGAAAACGTCGCCGCCGATTTCAACGTCTCCCGCGCCGACCAGGATGCCTTCGCCATCCGCTCGCAGCAGCGGACCGCAGTGGCACAAAGCAACGGCCGCTTCGATCGGGAAATCGTGCCGGTCACCCTGCCGGCCCGCAAGGGCGAGCCGGTGCGCGTGACCCGGGACGAGCACCCCCGCGCCGAAACCACGCTGGAAGGCCTCGCCAAGCTGCCGACACCGTTCCGCGCCGGCGGCAGCGTCACCGCCGGCAATGCTTCCGGCGTCAATGACGGCGCCGCCGCGCTGATCGTCGCCTCGGAAGCCGCCGCGGCGCGCCACGGTCTGACCCCGATCGCCCGGGTGCTCGGGGCTGCAACCGCCGGCGTGCCGCCGCGCATCATGGGCATCGGCCCGGCGCCGGCGACGCAAAAGCTCCTGGCCCGCCTCGGCATCGGCATCGGCGATATCGATATCGTCGAGTTGAACGAGGCTTTCGCCGCCCAGGGCCTGGCCGTGCTGCGCCAGCTCGGCCTGCCGGACGATGCGGATCACGTCAACCCGAACGGCGGCGCCATTGCGCTTGGCCATCCGCTGGGCATGAGCGGGGCGCGCCTCGCCTTGACCGCCGCGCTTGAATTGCAGCTGCGCCAGGCGAAGCGGGCGCTCTGCACCATGTGCATCGGCGTCGGCCAGGGCATCGCCATGGTGATCGAGCGCGCCTGACAGATCGCGGAAGAGAAACCCCGGCCGTCCCCCAAGGGATGCCCGGGGTTTCTTTTTGCCCGGAAACAAAAAAAGGGGCAGCGACGGATTGCGCGTCGCTGCCCGAGTAACCTGGGGAGAGGCCCAGGGGAGGCCTGCCGCCGCCCCATGTTATGGGGTCGGCGTTTTGGTTACTTGTAATCCCTGAGCTGATCGACGTCGAAGAGCGAGGGAGTGGGGTTTCGTTCGAGGTCCTGCCAGCGTGAGTCCATGGTGAGCCAGGTGACGCGCTTTGAGATGACGTTCCAGATGGCGACCTGTTTCCACTGGGCCTGGCCGGTGGTGGGGACCCAGTCGCGGCTGTCG